>JASJAX010000096.1 GCA_030066755.1 Acidimicrobiia bacterium | reverse complement strand
CGCCCCCCGCAACTCGCGCAGGCGGGGGGACCCAACGGCGACGAGATCGAAGCTGCGCTGGAGCAGGCCAGGGCGACGGCACGAGAGGCTCTCCTCGCGCTGTGACCGGGCCGCAACGCGACGATGCCCCGGAGGCAGCGGGCCGTGTCCTTGGTATCGACCCGGGCGAGCGTCGTGTCGGTATTGCGCTCTCCGATTCGGGCCGTGTGATTGCCTCACCCCTCGAAGTCATCGATCGACGCCGGATCGACGTCGCCGAGCGTGTTGCCGAGCTGTGTCGCAAGTACGGCGTGGCGACGATCGTGGTCGGATTGCCGATCGGACTCTCGGGGACTGAGGGCCCTGCAGCAGTTCGGGCCAGGGAACTCGGACGCCGGGTGACGACGTCTACTGGGCATGATGTGGTGTACTGGGACGAACGGTTCACCACCGTGACGGCCGAAGCCTCCCTGCTCGAAGCGGGGATGCGACGCGACCAACGCCGTGAGCGGCGCGATATGGTTGCGGCCGCTGTCATTCTGCAGAGCTACCTGGACCACAACGCACGATCGGTATGACGACACCACCAACCACGGAATACCTGATTCAGGAGGTACCGGAGCCGCCTCCGTCGCGGCCGTGGTGGATGTCGCTCGTCAAGGTCGCAGTGGTTGTCACTGCCGTCATCGTGATCGGTGTCGTCGGCTACGACCTCGCAGAGGGTCTGGGTGACCGTGCGGGCGTCGATGCGACCCCAGATACCGTCGTCGCCGGCATCGAGGTCGAGTTCGTGATTCCACCTGGTGCGACGGCACGTCAGGTCGCCGCGCTCCTCGAGGATCAGGGCATCGTCGCGAACGCGTCGGCGTTCGAGGACGCCGTCACGGAGGCCGGAGCGGCGGCACGACTCCGGGCCGGGACGTACAGCGTGCTGACCGGAGCCCCGGCAAACAGTCTGATCACGACCTTCATCACCGGGCCTCCGGCGGCGGATACCTACCGCGTGACGGTCATCGAGGGTCTTCGGATCGAGGACATGCTCCTGTCGTTGTCCGAGCAGAGCCCGCACGAACGCGAGGACTACGAGGCGGTGCTGCTCGCCGACGAGGTCACCTCGCCGTTCGTGCCACCGCCCGGCACGACCGAAGAACCGCTCACCCGATGGGAAGGGCTGCTCGCACCGGATACGTACGAGTTCATCGTCGACGCAACGCCCCAACAGGTACTCCAGCGGCTCGCCGACACCCTGACGCAACGAGTCGAAGCGCAGGACTGGAGCCAGATCGAGGAGCTCGGTTTGACCGCCTATGACGGGCTCGTGCTCGCCTCACTGGTGGAGAAGGAGGCCAAGCTCGACGACGAGCGTCCCGTCATCGCTTCGGTGATCTACAACCGGCTCGAGATCGGTCAGGCGCTCCAGATCGACGCGACGATCATCTATGCGCTGAACAACGACGCTCGGGAGGTGCTGCTCGCAGATCTCGAGATCGACTCGCCGTACAACACCTATCTGAACCCCGGGCTGCCGCCGACACCGATCGGTGGGGTACGTCTGGCATCTCTCGTCGGGGCGGCGAACCCTGAGGATACCGGCTACTTCTACTACGTCCTGATCGACCGCGATGGGACGCACGGCTTCAGCGAGACGCTCGAGGAGCACAACCGGTTGAAGGCACAAGCCCAGGAGGACGGGGTCATCACCCCGTGAGCCCATGAAGCTCGTCGTGCTCGGCGACCCGGTCGCCCACTCACTCTCGCCTGCACTTCATCGCGCTGCGCTCGCCTCGGTGGGACTCCGGGGCAGCTACGAAGCACGCCGGGTCGACACGTCGGGAATGCAGCATGCCGTCGGAGAGCTCCGAGAAGGAACGCTCGACGGAGCCAACGTCACGATGCCGCACAAGCAGCTGGCTGCGACGCTGGCGGATCGGTGTGCCGACGTCGCGGCCCGTGCGGGGGCGGTCAACACGCTGGTTCGGGTCGGCCGCGAGGTGGTCGGCCACAACACCGACGTGGCAGGGATCCTGCACGCAGTCGACGCGCGTCGGCTCCCTGATGGGCCCGTGCTCGTGCTGGGTGCCGGTGGCGCCGCGGCCGCTGCGCTGCTCGCCTTCGAGGGGCGGCCCATCGTCGTGTCGGCCCGTCGCACCGACCGAGCGGCGGAGCTGGTCGCTTCGACCGGAGTCGCCGCGGACGTCGTCCCGTGGGGAACATCGGTACCGGAGGCGCTCCTCGTGAACGCAACCGCAGCCGGCATGGACGGGGAGTCACTTCCGATCGAGGACCTCGAGGTCCACAGCGGCCTGCTGGACATGCCGTATGCATCCGGGGCAACTCCGACCGCGACCGCCATGCGGGCGGCCGGACTGCCGGTCGCAGATGGTCCGGACATGCTGCTCGGTCAGGCAGTTGCTGCGTTCCGACTCTGGACGGGTATGCAACCCGACGAAGTCGAGATGCGACGTGCCATGGAGAGCGCAGCCACCCGGTGACGGAACGGTGCAGGCCTGGGCAAGCGATGCCGATGACTGCCATACCGCCGTCTGTGGGGTCGAGGGTCGTTGCCCGACCCCGTGCGGCAGGGGATCATCGCCTCAGCATTGACGCTGACCCGACGACGGTGACGGAGAGAGAGCCCACAGCATGAGCATCTTGGTCGCAGTTCTCGCAGGAGCCGCCGGCGCGGTCGTGGGTGGACTGCTTCCTGCCGCGGCACGCCGTGCAGTGGACACGGCCGCACCTTCCCTGGTGACGGCAGCCGATATGCCGCTCATGGTCGGAAGCGATCCCGAAGGACGGCGAGCAGGAGTCGTTGCCGCCCGCCTCTTGACCGCCGGCCTCGCGGTGGGAGTGGTGCTGACGATCGGTCTGCGGTGGGTGCTGCCGGCGTATCTCGGGTTGGTGGTGATCACGGTGCTGCTGACGATCACGGACCTCGAGGAGAAGCTGATCCCGAACCGCGTCACGTTCCGTGCGGGTCCGGTGGCCGTTGCCCTCCTGGCCTTGGGTGCCCTGCTCGACGGCGATCCTGAACGGGTCGTGTGGGCCCTGATCGGCGGGGCCGGCTACTTCCTCTTCATGTTCATCCTCGCACTGATCGTGCCGGGCGGCCTGGGCTTCGGAGATGTGAAGCTCGCTCCTATTCTGGGGGCCTTCGTTGCGGCAGAGCATCTCGGATTCGTCCTGGTGGCCGCGCTCGGTTCCTACGTGATCGGTGGCCTCACGTCTGCCTTGCTGCTCATCACTCGTATGAAGTCCCGCAAAGACACGATTCCCTTCGGTCCCTACATGGTCATCGCGGCGTACGTCGCCCTCTTCTTCGGCCAAGCCATCGTCGACTGGTATTTGGGGTAGGAGGCCGCATCGGGTCGACAAGGTCCGGCGGGATCGACGGGCGGCCTCGTCGCCTGTCGCCAGTCGCCAGTCGAGGCCGATTCGGAGGGACCCGCCCGAATCGACCTCCTCGATAGCCGATACCAGCCACCCCTTTGGGGTCCCCGGCGTCGCATCGCCGACGCGCGGAGGAATGACCTCGTGCGACTGACGACTGACTACTCTCCCCGCCATGCTGCGCTTCTTGACTGCGGGGGAATCCCACGGGCCGGGACTCGTCACCATCGTCGAGGGCTTGCCGGCAGGTATCGCCGTGGCTCGCGACGGCCTCGCCGACGAGTTGGCGCGCCGCCGACTCGGGTTTGGACGAGGCCGCCGGATGCGCCTCGAACGTGATGAGTTGGAGATCCTTGGTGGAATCCGGTTCGGCGTCAGTCTGGGCAGCCCCGTTGCCGTGGTCATCCGAAACACCGAGTGGCCCAAGTGGCAGGAGGAAATGTCTCCCGATCCTGGGACGGCACGTCGAACGCTGACCACCCCACGGCCGGGACACGCGGATCTCGTCGGCATGCAGAAGTACGACACGAGGGATGCGCGCGACATCCTCGAGCGTGCTTCGGCGCGCGAGACCGCAGCACGTACCGTTGTGGGCTATCTCGCCAAGCAGCTGCTTCGGCACCTGGGCATCGAGGTGTTGTCCCATGTGGTTGCCATCGGAAGCGTGGAAGCCCCCGCCGAAACGGTCCCGACACCGGATGATCTCAACGCAATCGACGACTCGCCGGTGCGCGTCTTCGAACCGACGGCCGAGGCGGCGATGATTGCTGAGATCGAAGCTGCCAAGTCCGACCGTGACACGCTGGGAGGTGTTGTCGAGGTGCTCGCCTACGGCGTGCCCGTGGGGGTCGGTAGCCACGTGCATTGGGACCGGAAGCTCGACAGCCTCCTGGCCGGCGCGCTCATGTCGATCCAGGCCATCAAGGCGGTCGAGGTCGGCGATGGTTTTCGAACGGCTGCGCGACGGGGGAGTGCTGCCCACGATGAGATCTACCACGACGACGGCAGCTTCGTTCGACACTCAAACCGGGCTGGAGGGACGGAAGGCGGCATTTCGACCGGCGGCGTCGTTCGGGTGCGGGCGGCGATGAAGCCAATTTCGACCGTGATGCGGCCGCTCGACACTGTGGACATCGAAACGAAACAGCCGGAAAAGGCCTTCCGTGAACGTTCGGACGTCTGTGCGGTGCCCGCGGCTGGGGTGGTCGCCGAGCAGATGGTCGCCATCGTGTTGGCACAAGAGCTGCAACGGAAGTTCGGTGGCGACACCATTGGCGACATGGAGTCGAGCCTCGCGGCGTATCGGTCCCGGATTGCGACGTTCTGAGACCATGGATGGTCATCTCTGGCTCATCGGGATGATGGGAGCCGGGAAGAGCAGCGTCGCCAGACGACTGGCCGAGCGGCTCGGCCGTCCCTATCTCGATCTCGACGAGGACATCGTGGCTCAGATGGGATGCTCGATCGCCGATCTCTGGGACGAGTACGGCGAAAGCGCCTTTCGGCAGATGGAGAGCGCCGCGGTGGCCCGCGCCGTCGCCGCACCACCGAGCGTGATCGCCACCGGTGGGGGCGTCGTTCTGGATGCTGCCAACGTCACCGCAATGCGAGCGTCGGGGAAGGTCGTATGGCTCACCGGCCGCGTCGAGTCACTGGTGCGGCGCGTTGGCGCAGGGGCGACGCGGCCATTGCTCGCAGAGCAGGATGCAACGCAGCGGCTCGCCGAAATCCTCGTTGAGCGAGCCGATCGCTACGAGGCGGCGGCAGACCATCGTGTCGACACCGACGATCTCACCGCGGGCGAGGTGGCTGGCAGAATCGAGGCATGGTGGAACGAATCCTGATCGACGAAACGACGACGACATCGAGCGAGATCGTCATCGGACGTTTTGGCACGGCGCCGGAGGTTTCGGTCGTCCTTGCGCCCCGGCCGAGTCGCCAACGTGTTGCGCTCCTCACACACGACGGTGCAACCCGGGTGGCGGCGCGGATCGAGGACGAGCTGCGGCGGGCAGGGCTCACGGTTGCGACCCGCCAGCTCCCAGACCGGGAAGCGGCGAAGACCCTCCAGACGGCCGAGGCGACGTTCCTGTGGCTGAACGATCTCGGGATGACACGTGATGACACCATCGTGGCCGTCGGTGGCGGAGCGTTGACCGACGCCGCCGGGTTCATCGCCGCAACGTACCTTCGGGGCGTCGAGGTGGTGCTCGTCCCGACCACGTTGCTCGGAGCGGTCGACGCGGCCGTGGGCGGGAAGACGGCGGTCAACGTCGGCGGCAAGAACCTCGCCGGCGTATTCCGCCACCCCGAGCGGGTTGTCGTCGATCTCGACGTGCTCGATGGCCTGCCGCGTCCGTTGTTGATCGAGGGGACGGCCGAGGCCGTGAAAGCGGGTCTCATCGCCGATCCGGTTCTCGTCGATCTCTACGAGCATGCCGGACTCGACGCGGCGCTCGATGAGGTGGTCCCACGGGCGATGCGCGTCAAGGCCGCTGTTGTGAGCGGTGACTTCCGAGAAGGTGGCCATCGCGCAATCTTGAACTACGGCCACACGGTGGGTCACGCGATTGAAACGGCAACCGGCATACCCCACGGCCATGCGGTCGCCGTGGGGATGGTGGCTGCCGGGGCGGCTGCGGAATCTGCGGTTGGTTTCGCCGGGGCACAGCGGCAGCGGCGTCTCCTCGAGGCGCTTGCACTGCCTGTTGCAGCGCCGGCCGTCGAACGCCAGGAATTGCACCGATTGATGGCCCTCGACAAGAAGCGAGATCGCTCCGGAATTCGGATGGTCCTGCTTCGAGACATCGCTGAGCCAACCGTCGTCACCGTGGACGCGGCTACCGTAGATGCCGCGCTCGACGCCATCGGCGTCGCCTGAGCGCGATCGGATCAGTCCCAGAGGAATCGATGCATCACGCCGCCCGAATCGAACGGCTTCGCTCCACGCTCGACCAGCCGTTGCTCGTCACGAATCTCACCAACCTGCGTTACCTCACGGGTTTCAGCGGATCGAATGGATTCCTGTTGGTCGACTCGGACGCGGCAACGTTCCTGACCGATGGACGGTACGGCGAGGTTGCTGCCCGCATGGTCGACACGTTGCCGGCCACCGAACTGGTGGTCTACCGCGACGGCCTTCCACGGCACCTGGCCCAGGTGATCGCTGGTGCGGAGTCGGTGGGCCTCGAATCTGAGAGCGTCACATGGGCGTTCATGCGCAGCCTTCGCGACGTCACGGAGTGCCGCCTGATCCCGACGAAGGGGATCGTCGAATCGCTCCGCCGCGTGAAGGACGACGAGGAGCTCACGATGCTTCGCGCCGCAGCCGCAGCCGGTGATGCCGCGTTCGCGGCGCTGGATGAACTCCTCGTCGGCGTCGACACCGAGGCAGATCTCGGGCGTCGGCTCATTGCAGCGATGGAAGCCGCCGGTGGGACGCGGGCCGGCTGGGAGCCGATTGTTGCGGTCGACGCCAACGCCGCCCTCCCACACCATCGTGCGGGCACGGGTCGGGTGCGCGGCGGGGTCCTGTTGCTCGACTACGGCTGCACGGTCGCCGGGTACCACTCCGATATGACCCGCACGGTTGCGCTCGACTCGGCGGATGTGGATGCAGAGTTCGATCGGGTCTACACCGCAGTGCTCGAAGCCAATCAGGCCGGGATCGCGGCCGTGCGTCCAGGCGCCGTTGCCGGCGATATCGACGAAGCGTGCCGGATCGTGTTGCGTGAGTACGGGTACGAAGACCACTTCGTGCACTCCACCGGTCACGGTGTCGGGCTCGATATCCACGAAGCGCCATCGATCCGACGTAATTCGCAGGACGTACTCGAACCGGGTCACGTGGTGACGATCGAGCCGGGGGTCTACTTGCCTGGTCGGTTCGGGGTTCGCATCGAAGACATGGTTGCGGTCACGGCGACGGGGTCGGAGGTCCTCACCAGCTCACACCGCGAGCCCAGCCGCTGATCGGGATTTCAGAGACGAGGAGCAACTCAACGACATGATCTCAACCAACGACGTCAAGCCCGGGATGGCGCTCGCCCTGGACGATGGGCTCTTCTCCGTCGTCGATTACCAGCACGTCAAGCCCGGGAAGGGCAAAGCCTTCGTTCGGATGAAGCTGAAGAACCTCGAATCCGGTGCCGTGCTCGACCGGACGTTTCGAGCGGGCGAGAACGTCCCCCGAGCCATGATCAACCGGCAGGACTTCCAGTTCCTCTATCGCGACGACCTGGGCTTTCACTGCATGAACACCGAAACCTACGAGCAGATGGCCGTGGCGACGGAGCTCGTCGGAGATGCGGCGAACTTCATGATCGAGGGTATGACGGTGCAGCTGCAGCTCTACGAAGGAAACCCCATCGGGATCGATCTCGCGGCGTCGGTCGAACTCGAGGTGACGCACGCCGAGCCCGGCGTCAAGGGCGACCGGGTGTCGGGTGCCACGAAGCCGGTGACGCTGGCGACCGGATACGTCGTCCAAGCGCCGCTTTTCGTTGAGCAAGGCGATGTGATCAAGGTCGACACGAGGACCGGGGACTACATCACCCGGGTCTCGTGAGCGCTGAAGCACGCGTCCTGGCGCTCGAAGCGCTGTACGCCGCCGAGACGCGAGGCCGGCCCCCGAACGGAGCCGGTTTGCCGTCCCGAGCGCAGCGAATGGTCGACGGTGTCGCCGACCATGCCAGCGGTCTCGACGCCGCCATCGAGCGGGCGAGTCGGGGATGGCGAGTCGACCGAATGGCCGTGGTCGATCGCTGCGTTCTCAGGCTTGCCCTCTACGAGCTGCTCTACACGGAGACACCGACGGCGGTTGTGATCGATCAGGCCGTTGAGCTGGCCAAGGCCTACTCGACGGCCCGCTCCGGGGCCTTCGTCAACGGCGTGCTGGGCGCAATCGCGGACGCGAATCCTGAGGCGACGCCTCAGGATTGACCGCCTCAGTGCGCAGCGATTGCATCCACGACGCGGGCACAGAGCAGCTTCGCCCCAGGGATTCCTGCTCCCGTCGGGGAGCCCAGATTTCGCGACCGAGTGACCTGCAAACCTTCTGCTACCGTCGCGCGCGAACCGACCTTTAAGTCCGGTCCCGTGAGGCCGGAAAGGAAGGAGCTACTGCCGATGGGCAGCGCACCAACGACCTTTGCCGTGCTCGAGTCGACGGTCCCTCCGGGTCAACCGGCGGTGGGACGGTGACCACGACCGTGATGGACGGCGACCAGATCCGCCGATCACTCCGTCGCATCGCTCACGAAATCATCGAGCAAACCCATCGAAACGATGACCTCGTCCTTCTCGGCATCCTCAGTCGAGGCGCTCCGCTGGCGCACCGGCTCGGGAAACAGATGGCCGACTTGGGGAGCCCCGTTCCGGTAGGGACGCTCGACACGGGACCGTTCCGCGACGACCTCCCGACCGGATCCAGCGTGCCGGATGACCACGCAGACGTCCCGGTGTCGGTCCATGAGCGCACGGTGGTACTCGTCGATGACGTCCTGGCGACCGGCCGCACGATCCGCGCCGCGCTGGATGCGCTCGTTTCGCTGGGCCGACCACGCCGGGTGCAAGTTGCCGTGCTGGTCGATCGGGGACATCGTGAGCTGCCGATCCGAGCCGACTACGTCGGGAAGAACGTGCCGACCGCACCGGACGAGCATGTCTCCGTGCGGCTCCGAGAATCCGACGAAGTCGACGCCGTCCGGATCATCTCGACCACGGACGTATCCGTATGAGCGGCCTCGTCATCGCCGGCGGCGAAGTGCTGACTCCCGATGGGTTGCGGACGGCCGACATCGTCGTCCGCAACGGCACGATCGGTGACGTCGGGGGCAACCTCGATCGGACTGGGCTCCGGGTGATCGACGCAACCGGATGTTGGGTCGGGCCCGGCTTCGTCGACGTCCACGTTCACTTCCGAGAGCCCGGGTTCGAGCACAAGGAGGACATCGCAAGCGGATCGGCGGCCGCTGCCGCCGGTGGATTCACCGCCGTTGTCCCGATGCCGAACACCAATCCGGCTGCCGATCGGCCTGAGATCATCGACATGGTGGCAACACGGGGCCGTGAGGTCGGGCTCGTCGAAGTCGTCCCCTCCGGAGCCATCACGATGGATCGCGCCGGTCACGTGCTCACCGACATCGAAGGGTTGTGGGATGCCGGCGTGCGGATCTACAGCGACGACGGCGACACGGTGGCGGATTCGGGTCTGCTCCGTGCGGCGATGGAGCGGATTGCAGCGCTCGGCGGTGTCGTATCGCAACACGCGGTGGATCCGGGTCTCTCCGGCGACGGCCACATGCACGAGGGCACGATCTCGGCCCGGCTCGGGATCCCTGGGATACCGGCCGCAGCCGACGACATCGTGATCGCGCGCGATCTGGCGCTGGTTCGATTGACCGGTTGTCGGTATCACCTCCAGCATGCGAGCACGGCTGGAGCCGTTGCCTTGATCGGCGACGCCAAGGCCGAAGGTCTCCCGGTCACACTCGAAGCCTCGCCGCATCACCTTGCGTTCGACCACCGCGACGTCGAGACCGGAGGAACCCGGTTCAAGATGATGCCGCCGTTGCGGACACCGGCAGATCGCGATGCCCTGCGAGATGGGGTCCGGAACGGCAGCGTGGACATGATCGCAACCGACCACGCTCCACATTCGCAAGAGGAGAAGGACGTGGCGTTCGTTGACGCCCCGAACGGGGTCATCGGTCTCGAGTGGTCTGCTGCGGTGGTCAACACCGTTGTCGGACTCGATGCGGATCGCTTCTTCGCTCGAATGTCCACCGCCGGAGCGACACTCGCCGGCATTGCCGACCGGCATGGCCGTCGCATCGAACCCGGTACTCCGGCGAATCTCGTCGTGTTCGATCCGAACACCGAGACGGTCGCCCGGTCCACAGAGTCCCGCTCGAGCAACAGCCCGTACCTCGGCAAGCGGTGGCGGGGAGTCGTTCGGGCAACGATCTACAACGGCCACCTGACCCATGACTCGGAAGGAGTGCGACCATGACGGCGGGGGCTCTCGTGCTCGCAGACGGCGAGACCTTTGCAGGGACGCTCGTTGGGGCGACCGATGCGATCGCTACTGGAGAGGTCGTCTTCAACACGGCCATGACCGGCTATCAGGAGATCGCCACGGATCCGTCGTACGCCGGCCAGATCGTGACGATGACGGTTCCGCACATCGGCAACTACGGAACGAACCACGGCGATGACCAATCGAGCCGTGCGTGGTGTACCGGGTTTGTGACCCGGTCGCTCAGCCGTCGCGAATCGTCGTGGCGGAGTGAGGGATCGTTCTCCGCCTGGCTACGCGATCGCGGCGTGGTGGGCTTGACCGACGTGGACACACGGCGCCTCACCCGGCATCTTCGCGATCGTGGCGCCATGCCCGGCGCTGTCGGGACGGCGGCGGTCGCCGAACTGCAGGCTGCCGCGCACGCCGCGCCGGAGATGGACGGACGCGATCTCACCGGGATGGTGACGACCAGCGCTCCATACCGGGAGTCGCCGGTCGGCGACGCCCGCGGGCGAGTCGTGGCCATCGACTTCGGTATGAAGCGTGATCTCGTCACGGCGTTGACCGGACGGAGACTCGAGGTCCATGTCGTACCCTCCGATACCCGTGCTGAGGACGTGCTCGCACTGGATCCGACCGGGGTGTTCCTCTCGAACGGGCCCGGGGACCCGGAGCCGGTGGCAGCCGCCAGGGCCACCGTTCGGGGACTACTCGGACATGTCCCGATGTTTGGCGTCTGCCTCGGCCACCAGATCCTCGGGCTCGCACTCGGTGCGACGACGTTCAAGCTCCCGTTTGGCCATCACGGCGGAAACCATCCGGTGCGTCGACTCGATGACGGACGCGTCACCATCACCGCTCAGAACCACGGGTTTGCCGTAGATCTCTGGTCCCTCGCCGGGACCGAGCCGCCTGCGGGGTCGGGCCTGCCCGGGCCAGAACTCCTGCCGGAGTCCATCGACACAGCGTTCGGCACCGTGATCCCGACCCACCAGAACCTCAACGATGGGACGTTGGAGGGTCTCGCCGCGCCCGACGCTCGGGCCTTCTCCGTCCAGTACCACCCGGAAGCGGCACCGGGACCCAACGACGCTGCCGGGCTGTTCGACCGGTTCCTCGAGCTGATGGAGGTGTCGTGATGCCGCGCCGTCGAGACATCGAGTCGATCCTCGTGATCGGATCAGGTCCGATCATCATCGGGCAGGCATGCGAGTTCGACTACTCGGGCACGCAAGCGGTGAAGGTTCTCCGACAGGAGGGCTTCCGCGTGATTCTGGTGAACTCGAATCCGGCCACGATCATGACCGATCCAGAGTTCGCCGACGCAACGTATGTCGAGCCGATCACGCCGGACGTCGTTGCCGCCATCATCGAGCGCGAACGTCCGGACGCGCTGCTGCCGACGCTGGGCGGGCAGACGGCACTGAACGTCACGATGCAGCTGGCCGAGCTCGGCGTCATCGACAAGTTCGGGGTCGAGTTGATCGGTGCCAGCCTCGATGCGATCGAGGCCGCCGAGGATCGGGGCCGTTTCAAAGAGGTGATGGACGGCATCGGCATCGCGACCGCCAGGTCGGCCTACGTTCGCACGCTCGATGATGCGCTGGAGGCGGCTGGGGAGCTCGGATACCCGATCATGGTGCGACCCTCGTACATCCTCGGTGGCGGCGGAACCGGCCTGGCCCACAGCGAGGCAGAGTTCCGCGACATCGTCCAGAACGGCCTCGACACCTCGCCCGTTGGTGAGGTCCTCGTGGAGGAGTCGGTGCTCGGCTGGAAGGAGTACGAGCTCGAGGTGATGCGCGACGCCAAGGACAACGCCGTCATCGTCTGTTCGATCGAGAACCTCGATCCCATGGGCGTGCACACCGGCGACTCAACCACCGTGGCACCGGCGATGACCCTGTCCGATCGTGAGTACCAGGAGATGCGCGACGAAGCGATCGCGTGCCTCCGCGCCATCGGTGTCGAGACCGGTGGATCGAACGTCCAGTTCGCCGTCGACCCAGCGACGGGCCGACGGATCGTCGTCGAGATGAACCCGCGTGTTTCCCGGTCGTCGGCGCTCGCGTCCAAGGCCACCGGGTTTCCGATTGCCAAGATCGCGGCGAAGCTCGCCGTCGGCTACACGCTCGACGAGATCACGAACGACATCACCGGAGCAACACCGGCCTCCTTTGAACCGGCGCTCGACTACGTCGTGGTCAAGATCCCTCGGTTCGACTTTGCCAAGTTCCCCTCGGCTGCACCGACGCTTGGCACGTCGATGCAGAGCGTCGGAGAGGCGATGGCGATCGGCCGTACCTTCCCTGAAGCGTTGCAGAAGGCCTTCAGGAGCCTCGAGACGGGCCGTTTCGGGCTCAACGGTGATCCCGGCGAAGCGAGGCTCCTCGAGCTGTCCGATGAGGCCGTGCACGATGCGTGTGTGCGCCCGGCCCCGGGTCGGCTCTACGCCGTTGCCGAGGCGCTGCGCCGAGGCGTCACCGTTGAGCAGCTCGCCGACGCAACGGCGATCGATCCTTGGTTCCTCGACCAGATGGCTGAGATCGTCGAGATGCGTCGCACCCTGGTGGACGAGGGACCGGATCCGTCGAACGCTTGGGCCGCGTTGCGGATGGGGTACAGCCCCACGCAGCTGGCGTACCTGTGGGGTGTCGAGCCCGATGCGGCGCGCGAGCTACTTCGGACATGGGACCTCGGCGTGACGTTCAAGACCGTCGATACCTGTGCCGCCGAGTTCGAGGCCGAGACGCCATACTTCTACAGCACCCACGAAGAGGAGTGTGAGGCGCCCGCGCCGGGTGATCAGACCGTGGTCGTCTTGGGTTCGGGACCGAACCGAATCGGTCAGGGCATCGAGTTCGACTACTGCTGTGTGCACGCATCGTTTGCGTTGCGCGACGCCGGTTACGAGACCGTGATGGTGAACTGCAATCCCGAGACCGTCTCGACGGACTACGACACCTCGAGTCGCCTCTACTTCGAGCCCTTGACGGTCGACGACGTCATGGCGGTGATCGGGGCCGAGCGACCTCACGCGGTGATCGTACAACTCGGGGGGCAGACGCCTCTGGGCCTGGCACACGCGCTCGAGGAGGCGGGTGTACGCATCGCCGGCACGTCGCCGGACGCCATCGATGTAGCCGAGGATCGGGAGCGGTTCTCCGAGCTCTGCCGATCGCTGGGTGTGGCCCAACCCCCGCACGGTACAGCGCGCTCGGTCGCCGAAGCCGAGGAGATCGTCGATACGATCGGGCTCCCCGCCCTGGTCCGTCCGTCGTACGTGCTCGGCGGTCGTGCGATGCGGATCATCTACACGATCGACGAACTCTCGGAGTACCTCCGCGAGCTCTACGACACCGTCCCCGGCGGTGAGGTCGATCTCAGCGGCGCCCCGCTCCTGGTCGACCGGTTCCTCGAGGCGGCAGTCGAGGTCGATGTCGACGCTGTCGCCGACGGCCGTGAGGTCCTCATCGGGGGAATCATGGAGCACGTCGAGGAAGCCGGTGTGCACTCGGGTGACTCGGCGTGTGTTGTGCCTCCGCCGACGTTGACTACGACCGCCCGAGAACGGATCGAAACCTTCACGCGCCGGCTCGCCGAGGGTCTCGGGGTGCGGGGTCTGCTCAACATCCAGTTCGCGGTGAAGACCGATGACGTCTTTGTCCTCGAGGCCAATCCGCGCGGTTCTCGAACCGTTCCGTTCATTTCGAAAGCGACCGGCGTCCCACTCGCGAAGGTCGCAACTCGCGTGATGCTCGGCGCAACCCTCGAGGAGTTGCGGAACGAGGGACTCGTCCCGGAGCGCACTGCGGTGCCCGACTACTTCGCAATCAAGGAAGCCGTGCTGCCGTGGACTCGGTTCCCCGAGGAAGACACGATCCTCGGGCCGGAGATGCGGGCAACCGGCGAGGTCATGGGGATCGCCGAGGACGTGGGTCTGGCCTACGGCAAGGCGCTCGCCGGGGCCGGACATCGGGTACCCGAAGAGGGCACGGTGTTCATCTCGCTCAGCGATCGGGACAAGGCCACAGGGCTCGCGGCGGCACAGATCTTCGGCAAGCTTGGATTCCGGATCCTCGCCACCCGCGGTACCGCCGGGCACCTGGCTCGGAACGGGATCGGCGCCACCCACGTCGACAAAGTCGGTGAAGGCCCATACGACCCCGTGCGGCTGATCGAGGACGGCATGATCAACCTCGTCGTCAACACACCTCGGGGCCAGAAGGCACGCGGCGACGGCGGACTGATCCGCCGGGCGGCGACCCGGCACCGAGTAGCGTGCGTGACGACGGTGCAGGGCGCATTGGCGGTGGCCCGATCCCTCGAATCGGGACGCCAGGCGCTCACCACGGTGAAGACGCTGCAGGAGTATCACGAGGCACTCGATGGTTGACCACGAAACGACGCTGGGACCCGTCCGTCTGCGGACACCCCTGGTCGCCGCCAGCGGCACCGTCGGGTCGGTGACCGACTTCGCCAAGGTCGGTGCGATGGAGGCCTACGGCGCCGCAGTCGCCAAGTCCGTCAGCGCTGAGCCGTGGGCAGGGCGGCCGGCTCCGCGGATGGCCCCGACGGAGCTCGGCATGCTCAACGGGATCGGGATCCAGAACCCGGGCATCGACGCTTGGAGTGACGAGGTGGCGAAGAAGCTCGCCAAGCTGGACGTCCCGGTTTGGGGCTCGGCAGTTGGGCATCGCGCTGACGAGTTCGTGCGCTCCGCGAAGGGGCTCCAGGGTGCCGGGGTCGCCGCCATCGAGATCAACCTCTCGTGTCCCAATCTCGATGACGGTTCGATGTTCGCCCTCGATGCCGACGCCGCCGGTCAGGTCGTCGCAGAGGTCAGCGGCGCCGTTGGTGTACCGATTGGCGCAAAACTCTCGCCCAATGCTGAGGACATCGTCACAATTGCGTCTGCGGTGGGCGAAGCCGGAGCCGACTGGGTGGTGCTCACCAACACTGCGTGGGGCTTCGGGATCGACCTCGACACCAGGAAGCCGCTGATCACCGGGGGTGTCGGTGGGTATTCGGGCCCGGCGATGAAGCCGCTGGCGCTCCGATGCGTGTGGGAAGTTGCCCAGGCGCTCCCGCAGCTCCCCATCCTCGGCTGCGGTGGCGTGGTGCGTGGCACGGATGCCATCGAATACCTCATGGCCGGGGCGAGCGCGGTGGCGATCGGTACCGTCCATTTCGCAGAGCCGCGTGCCGCGCGCCGGATCCTCGACGAGATCGATCTGTGGTGCGAGGCGAACGGCGTGCTTGGGGTCTCCGAGCTCGTCGGGACGGCGAAACCATGGTGACCTCGTCGCCGATCATCGTTGCGCTGGACCTCGCGACCGCCGAGGACGCGGTCCGCATGGCGAAAGTCGTGGCCCCGCACGTGGGTGGTTTCAAGATCGGACTCGGTCTGCTCCACGGACCGGGTCCAGCCACCATTGCGGCGTTGGCAGAACTGGGGCGTCCGGTGTTCGCCGACGCGAAACTCCACGACATCCCGAGCCAGGTGGAAGCTGCTGCGGAACGCCTCGGTCATTGGGGGGCGCGCTGGGTGACCGCCCATCTCTCTGGAGGTTCGGTCATGGTCGAGGCCGCAGTTGCCGGCTTGTCGCGGGGTTCAGGTGGTGCGGCGGGCATCCTCGGGGTCTCGGTCTTGACGAGCCTCGACGACGCCGCGCTGGCGGCAGTCGGCATCGCCGTGACGCCGGGCAAGCTGGTTTCGCGAATGGCCCGCGTGGCCGACCGGGCGGGATGCGAGGGGATCGTGTGCTCTCCTCGCGAGCTCGGCATTGTCGGAGACGTTGCGCCGAACCTGGCCAAGGTCACTCCCGGGATCCGACCCGTCGGAGGCGCGTCCGGCTCGGACGACCAAGCCCGCGTTGCGACCCCCGAGCAAGCGATCGCCCACGGTGCCACCTATCTGGTGGTCGGTCGACCGATCACCAAAGCGTCTGATCCGGCAGCTGCGGCCGAGGAGATCGCGGCGAGTGTTGCCGCGGGTTGACGCCTCAGCGCCATCGACGAGAATCCCCCGACCTTGTCGAAATCGATTGATAGAGTCGGTCTGAAGATCAGGAGGATGGCATGGCCCCACCACAACTCACTCCCGAGCAGCGCCGAGCTGCGCTCGCGAAGGCAGCCGAAGCCCGGCGCACCCGTGCCGAGATCAAGGAACTGCTGAAGACGGGAAGCCTCACGCTCGCCGAGGTCTTCGAGCGTGCCGAGACCGACGAGATCGTCGCCGGGACGAAGATCGCTTCCCTCATGGTGGCAATGCCCGGCATGGGCAAGGTCAAAGCCAAGCGCCTCATGGAGGCACTCTCGATATCTGAGTCGCGCCGGATTCGTGGCCTCGGCAGCCGCCAACGCGCCGACCTCCTCGACCACTTCTCTTGATCAGCCTCAGCCTCGAACCGCCGACCACCCACATTGCCCGGCTCGCCGGCCGATGATCGTCAGCATCGCCGGTCGCCCCGGATCCGGGAAGAGCACCGTTGCCAAGGCACTGGCAACCCGGCTGGGGCTCGATCACGTCTCGGCCGGGGACTTCATGCGAGAAATGGCAGGAGAGCACGGGGTATCAGTTCTCGAATTCGGAGCCATTGCCGAGCAGGATTCCGGAATCGACCGGGCCATCGACGCCCGGAGCCGGGAAATGGGCGAATCGCGGGACAACTTCATCATCGACGCTCGGCTCGCGTGGTACTTCATTCCGCACTCGATCAAAGTCTTCCTCGACGTTTCGCTCGAGGTATCGGCGCAGCGGATCTTCGGAGATCACCGGGGGAGTGAGACGGAAAACATCGATCTCCAGGCGACGATGCACAACATCGAGCGCCGCGCAGCCAGCGAGTCGAAGCGTTACGACGACTACTACGGAATCGACTACCTCGATCCGAAGAACTACGACCTCGTCATCGATACCTCGTCGCTCGACGTCGACGAAGTCGTCGACGCGATCGCCGATTTTCTGGCGCAGGTCCCGGCTGCGTGATCGAGACGGCCGGAATCGGCCGGTGTCATGGGTATACTGCACCCACCGCACCAAGTTGGACGTCGGCACGCGCGGCAAATCCACGGTGCCATCACCACCTCACAAGTGAGAATCGAGCATGATCGACCCACCCATCGGAGAACTCCTCGACAAGGCTGAGAGCCGTTTCGGGCTCGTCGTGCTGTCGGCGCGTCGGGCGCGCCAGATCAACGCCTATTTCAACCAACTCGGCGAAGGTCTGGGCAGCTACGTACCTCCGCAGGTCCACAGCCTGTCACGCAAGCCGCTCTCGATCGCCCTCGAAGAGATCGACGAAGACAAGGTCGTCGTCGATCGTCCGGTCGCTACCGAGGACGAGTGACCTGATGCTGGCCGGGAGGCGTATCGTCCTCGGCGTCACCGGCGGAATCGCCGCCTACAAAGCCGCGTATCTCGCACGTCGCCTCGTCGAGGCGGGCGCCGAGGTGCGCTCGATCCTCACCGAAGCGGGCAGCGAGTTCCTCGGTCCGCAAACGCTCGCTGCGATCACCGGGAATCCACCGATCGGCTCCTACTTCGGTGAACCCGATGTGAGTCCCCACACCAATCTGGCGCGTTGGGCCGATGCCATCGTCATCGCACCGGCAACAACGGCCACGATTGCTCGGCTCGCCGGCGGAATCTCGAACGACGTGCTGGTGGGAACCGTGCTGGCCGCCCAGGTCCCGGTTGTCGTTGCCCCCGCGATGCACACCGAGATGTGGGAACACCCGAGCACACGCCGCAACATCACAACCCTCGAGGCCGACGGTTACGTTATCGTCGGACCCGACGCAGGAGCGTTGGCCGGCGGGGACTCCGGACCGGGCCGTTTGGTGGAGCCGGAGGTCATCGTTGCTGCGCTCGACGCAGCGCTCACGGGAGACCTCGACGGATGGTCGGTGGTCGTCTCTGCCGGCGGTACGCGTGAAGCCATCGACCCGGTTCGCTACATCGGAAATCGGTCGTCCGGCAAGATGGGAAACGCCATCGCCACCGCAGCGGCTCGGCGTGGAGCAACCGTCACGTTGGTCACCAGCGCGGCACCCCCGGACGAGCGCGGAATCGACGTGATCCCTGTTGAGTCGGCACAGGAAATGGCCGACGCGGTTTGGACCGCCGCAAAGAAGGCCGACGTTGCGGTGATGGCTGCAGCCGTCGCCGACTTCCGGCCACGGGATCCCGGTACCGCCAAGCTGCGGCGCGCCGACGGTGCCCCGGAAATCGAGTTGGAGCCCACGCCGGACATCCTCGCCGGAGTAGCGGCGATGGAGCCCCGGCCGTTCCTCATCGGGTTTGCTGCGGAAGCCGGGTCGTTGGACGGAGCCATCGCCAAGGCCACGAGCAAGGGCGTCGATCTCCTCGTCGGGAACGACGTGTCACGGGCGGGATCCGGGTTCGGCACCGATACCAACGAGGTGACCGTGATCGAACCGGATGGAACCGCAGACAGCTGGCCGGTGATGTCGAAGCATGAGGTCGCCGATCGACTGTGGGATCGCATCATCGAGATGCGCCGCCAGAAGGGATCGCTCTGATCCAGCTCGCCCAGGTCGTCCCCGACCTGCCGACGTTCGCCGTCGACGACGGATTCGCCTACGGGATTCCGTCGGGTCTGGAGGTGGAAGTCGGTGCGGTGGTTCGCATCCCACTCGGTGGCCGCCGGGTTCGAGGGTTCGTGACCGGCATTCGCTCCGTGACGGACGACGCGGTCCCGCCCCGGCTCAAGGACATCGCTGCTCGATCCGGCACGCTCCCGGTCTTCGATGCCCGGATGCTCGAAACACTTCGTTGGGCCGCAATGCACTACGTGGGACCGCTGGCAACGGTGCTGAGCCGCACGACGCCGCCGAACGTGCCGCGTTCGGGCACCCTTCCGGATCTGCGGCCCATTGCCGGCAGTTTCGATCCTGAACTGCCCGCCGTCGCCGACGCTGCGTTGGGTGGTCGACATCTGCGACCGACGGCGTGGGTAGGCCCGGGTCCTTGGTCGTCCCGCCTCGCGGCGGTCATCGGTCCAGTCGTCGGTGCCGGCCGTTCGGTGATGGTGGTTGCTCCGACGGCTGCCGAAGCGCATGCAATGGCGGAGACCTTGGCGCATCATCTTCCGGAGCGAGTCCTCGAAGCCGGATCCGCGTTCGATGCGCGCCAGACGACCTCGACGTGGGCGCGGCTCGCAACCCAACCGGGTCTCGTCGTAGTGGGCACGCGGGAGATCGCACTCTGGAACGTGACGTCGCTCGGATTGGCCGTCGTCATCGAAGAGGGTCGACGGGCAATGAAGTCCCCACAGACCCCGGCGCTCCACGTGCGCGACGTGCTGCGCCGGCGTGCCGCCGTGGAACGGTTCCCACTCGTGACGTGCGGTTCCGTCCCTACGACTGAAGCCATGGGAGCCGGTGCGTCGATCCAACGGATCCCGGGCCGTTCATGGCGGCTGGTCGAGGTTGTCGATCGGCGGAGCGACAGCGATCCCAACGCACTGGTCACCGATCGAGTCCGCCGAGCAGTGCGGAGTGTCGCCGCACACGGTGGCCGAGTGTTCGTGATGGTCCACCGCCGCGACTACGCACCGGCCTTTCGTTGCGTGGCGTGCGGGGCGGTGCGGCGCTGTGTGGCCTGCGGAGCTGCAGTCGCTCGCGACGGTATCTGTCGTCGGTGTGAGCAGCCTGCGGGGGGCTGCTCGTCGTGCGGCGGGGATCGGTTTGCGCCGCTCGGTGCCGGTGTCGGGCGGGTCGTCGATGACCTTCGCCGAAGTGTAGGAGACGGCGTCGGAACGGCGGGTGAGCGCCACCCAGTGACCGTCGGCACCGAACGGGATCTCGTCGGGCTCGAGGCGGTTGATCTCGCCGTCCTCATCGACATCGACACGTGGCTCCTCGCTCCCCATTACCGCGCAGAGGAGGACGCACTGCGTGTCGTCGGCCGCCTTGCCGGGTCGGTCGCCGACGGATCAGGGCGACGAGCCATGGTGCAGACCTCGCAGCCCGACCACCGCGTACTGGAAGCGGCTCGGCGCGGCGACGCCGTGCCGTTGCTCGGTGTGCTCCTCGAGGAGCGGGAAGCTGCCGGATTCCCGCCGAGCGGCTCCCTGATCGCCGTCGATCTGCAGGGTGTCGACGATCGGGCCGATGGCGAGTTGCGCAGCGTCGTGGGCGAGGACGCTGCCGTTCTCGGACCCGGCGAGTCGCGCGGGGGTCGGCGCTGGCTCATCCAAGGCGCGAGTCTCCACGACGTGCGCATTCGACTCCGGGGCCAGGTCCAGCGGTGGCGAGATGTCGGCGCCCGAGTGCGCGTCGACGCCGACCCGGTCGACCTCTGAGTCGCGCCCGGCCAGGGATCCCGGTGCGTCTTCCGGCCGGTGACACCGGTTGATGCTCCCCCCACTAATCTCGGACCGCGTATGGCCGTCTTCCCGATTCGCGTGTTCGGTGACCCCGTGTTGCGTACCCCGGCGGAACCCGTCGAGGAGTTCTCCAGCGCGTACGAGCGCCTCATCGAGGACATGCTCGAAACCATGTACGAAGCCCCCGGCGTCGGCCTGGCTGCGCCCCAGATCGGGATCTCGAAGCAGATCTTCGTCGCCGACGTCGGCGACGGTCCGTTTGTGATGTTCAATCCGGAGATCGTCGAGACGTCGGACTCGTGGGCGTTCGATGAGGGGTGCCTATCGGTGCCGGGGTACTTCTGGGAGATCGAGCGCCCGGGCTTTGCGCGGGCCCGCGGCTACGACATCAACGGAGACGCCATCGAAGTCAGCGGTGATGAACTCATGGGGCGCGTGCTCCAGCATGAGATCGACCACTTGAACGGAATGCTCCTGCTCGAGCGCTTGCCACGCCGGACGAAGAAGCAAGCACTACGCGAGCTCCGCGAGGCTGCGCTTCGATCCACCGGTCCGTGATGAGAGCGGCGTTCCTGGGTACTCCTGCGGCGGCGGTGCCAGCGCTGGCGGCCCTGGCGGGAGTCGCAGAGATCGATGTCGTGGTCACCCAGCCGGACGCCGCGCGCGGCCGTTCCGGCGCTTTGGTCCCGCCGCCGATCAAGGTGGCGGCCGCGGAATGGGGATACCGAGTTGCTCAGCCGGAAACGCACGGCGACCTGCTGACCGTGATGACGGAGGCAGCGGTCGATGTTGCCGTCGTCGTTGCCTACGGCCGCATTCTCCGTCCCGAAGCCCTTGCGGCGGTGCCGATGGGCTATGTCAACGTTCACTTCTCCCTTCTCCCCAGATGGAGGGGAGCGGCGCCTGTCGAACGCGCCATCCTCGCCGGGGATGCAACGACCGGCGTGAG
>JASJAX010000095.1 GCA_030066755.1 Acidimicrobiia bacterium | reverse complement strand
CCCACCGAGGTCTCGATCATCGACGTGACGACGGTCGGCACCTCGGCGAGCTGCGCCCAGCGGATGGCCGCCAACGCGCCACCACACGCTTGCACCTTCACGACCAGGACGTCGGCAGCCTCGAGGGTCGCGAGCCGCTGGGCGTCCTCAATGCTGCGGACCGACTCATCGGCGGCGATCTTCACAGTGACGTCGGGCCGGAGCTGCGCCATCCGCTCGAGCCCGTAGACCGGCTCCTCGATGTATTCGGGATCGAATCGTGCCAGGCGTTGGACGCGATCGCGCGCCTGCTCAACCGGCCACAGCCCGTTGGCATCAAGCCGGATCGCGATCTCATCGCCCACTGCGGCGCGTACGGCGGCGACCCGGTCGACCTCGTCGTCGTCGCCCACCTTCAGTTTCAGCGTGGTGAACCCGTCCTCCACTGCGCGAAGCGCGTGCTCGGCGGCCGCTGCCGGATCCTCCTCTGGGATCAGCGCATTGACGGGGACCTCCGTTCTAGTGGTGTCGGGGAGACCCAAGACCGCTGCTTCGATCGCCGATCGATCACAGTTGGCGGCGGCGACGGGGTAGCCCAGCAACGGCGACGATTCGCCCCATCCCATCGTTCCGCGAACGAGCGTCGCGTTGCGGAACGGGATGCCACGAACCGGGACCCGGAGCGGGATCCGGACGTCGACACGACGCAGGACCTGGGGAGTGTCGTTGTCGCTGGTGTCCACGGCGGCGGCTCCAATCGTGGGAGCGATCACTCCCAACGTCGTAGGCTAGTGCCCGTGGTGGAGCCAACCGCTTCCGAGATCGATCTCGTCGCCGTCGACCTCGCCGGGCCGGACGCAGCTCGCGCGATCCGTGACTGCTGGGATGCGCGAGAGGCGGTGGTCGTCATCGATCCTGCGCTCACCGAGGCGGCGAAGTTCGCTGTGCTGCGGCGTCTCCGACCAACGGGCATCATCGATTCGCGTGGCCGCCGTGCGATGCGCGGAAGTCCCGTCCCCGCGGGCACTGCGGCGGTTGTGGTGACGTCCGGCACTGCGGCAACTCCCAAAGCGGTCACGCTGACCCGGGCCGGCATGGAGACCATGGCCGTCGGGTACTCCTCGATGATCGGAGCCAGCGGATCCGACGTGTGGCTCGCCGCGCTCCCATTGACCGGCGTCGCCGGGCTCGCCATCCTCGCCCGGTCGTATGTGACCGACGTCCCGGCGGTCGTTCACGACCGGTTCGTGTCCGACCACGTCGCCCGCAGTGCCGAACGACACGAGGCCTCCATCGTGTCGCTCGTGCCCACGGCACTCCGGCGGCTGTTGGACGCCGGTGCGCCGCTGCATCACTTCCGGGTCGTGCTCGTCGGGGGCGCACCATTCCCGAACACCTTGCGGGACTGCGCCACCGCCGCCGGAGTCACCGTCGTTGGGACCTACGGCCTGACGGAGACGTGGGGCGGCGTCGCGCTCGATGGGCAGCTCATCGGCGGCGCTCAGGCGCAAATCGCCGACGACGGCGAGATCGAGATCGCCGGCCCGATGGTGATGAGCGGCTACCGACTCGATCCGGAAGCGACCCGCGACGTGTTCCGGGACGGATGGCTGCGCACGGGAGATCTCGGCACGTTCACCGACGACCGGCTGGTCGTCACGGGCCGGCGCGGCGACATGATCATCACCGGCGGTGTCAACGTCAGCCCGGCCGCCGTCGAGGCGGCGCTGCTCACCCACGCCGGGATCGTCGATGCTGCGGTTGTCGGCGCCGCCGACGAGGAGTGGGGTGAGCGGGTCGTGGCGTACGTCGTACCCGTCGACCCGGCCGCAGTACCGAGTCTCGAAGACGTGCGAGCACTCGTGAAGACCGAACTGGCTGCGGCGGCAGCTCCCCAGGAGCTCCATCCCGTGTCCCGCATCCCACGCAATGCCGCCGGCAAGGTCGTACGCCGCGACCTCGGCCGCTCGTAGCGACGGTCGTCAGTCGGCCAGCACCCAGTAGATGCGCTTGTTCTCCGCGCCCTTGTTGTCGTAGCCGGCGACCACGGCGCGGCCGACTTCCTGCGTCGAGTGCACGTGCGTGCCGCCGCACGCTTGCGCATCGAAGCCGTGGATCTCCACGACCCGGACACACCCGTCCTCCACCGGCGGCATGACGTTCTTCGTGCGGATCAACTCGGGCCGCGCTCGAAACTCGGCCTCGGTGATCAGTGACGAGCTGATCGGGAGGTCCCGGGCAATGACATCGTTCACGGCAGCCTCGAAGTCCGGGAGCCAGGCGCGGTCGAACTCCGGGAAGCGGAAGTCCACCCGCGACCGCTCTGGTCCCAGCTGAGTGCCGGTTTGCACTCCCGAATACACCTGCGCGGCGATTGTGTTGACGATGTGCATCAGCGCGTGGTGGCGCATCAGTGTGTACCGAAATGCCCAGTCGATCCGACAGGTCACGAAGGCGCCGAGCGGGATGTCGTCGCCGACCAGGAGCCACACGTTTCCCTCGTCGTCCAGTTTCACGTCCCCGACGGTGCGCTCGGCCCCAAATGCAGAGAGGGACAACCGATCGGCCGGCTGTCCCCCACCGCCCGGATAGGCGATCGTGTCGCTGAGACACAGCCAACCGTTGTCGACTGCGGTGACCTTGGCGTCGCACACGTCGAGGTACGGGTCCTCGAGATACCGGCGCCGGGTCACTGACCGAATCCTTCCTCCTGCACGGTGACGCGCACGTGGACCCCGCGGGCGACGATGGTGTCACCCATCGTGGCGCGGATGTCGAAGGTCGACCGACGACCGTCGACGGCGACGACCGTCGCGGTTGCGACCACCTCGGAGCCGATGGGGCTGGCCACCAGATGGTCGAGCTCGATACGGGTACCGACGGTCGTCATTCCCTCGGGGAGATAGTCGTCGACGGCGGTGACGGCGGCGGCCTCGCAGAGCGCAATGACCCGGGGAGTCGCGAGAACGGGAACCGAGCCGCTCCCATACGCAATGGCCGTGTCGTCGTGACCGACGGTGATCGTGTGCTCGGCCCGGAGGCCTGGGGCGATGCCGCTCTCGATCATGCTCTGAGCGTACCCACCCGCAACGGAGGCTGAGTCGCGCCGACGGACCTAGCCCATTGCGAGGGCGTCGCGCAGCACGGCAACCCGCTCGGGCACGAGGGTGAAGAACACCCACTTGCCGCGTTGCTCACGGGCGAGCAGTCCGGCGTCGGCGAGGATCGAGAGATGATGGCTCACCGTGGGCTGGCTCTTCCCGACCGGATCGACGAGGTCGCACGCGCAGGCTTCACCGGATGGGGAGTTCGCAATCAGGCTCAGCAACCGCAGCCGGGTCGGATCTGCAAGGACCTTGAACGCCGCAGCCAGCTCGTCCGCCTCGGAGGCATTGATCGTTTCGACGAGCACCGGCTCGCAGCAGTTCTGGATCACCTTCACATCCATGGGCGGCAGTGTATCGCATATATTGACGCTCGTCGATATGACTGGTACCGTCATCATATCGACAGACTTCGATATATGCCTGATGTCGATCGCTACGATTGTCAAAGACGCACGGGAGCACTCATGGCCGACTCACCCACCATCGACGACGTACGGGATCGCTACGCCGCAGCCGCGAACGCTGCGGACGACACCTGTTGCACCACGGACTGTTGCAGCGATGGTGACTTCGGATCGCAGCTCTACTCAGCAGAGGACATCTCGGTCCTGCCCAAGACGGCGACCGATGCGAGCCTCGGCTGTGGCAATCCCACTGCCGTCGCCGAGCTCCGGGAGGGCGAGACGGTGCTCGACCTCGGCTCCGGCGGCGGGATCGATGTGCTGCTTTCAGCCGCGCGGGTCGGGCCCGAGGGGTTTGCCTACGGCCTCGACATGACGGACGAGATGCTCGAATTGGCACGGAAGAACCAACGTGAGGCCGGCGCCACCAACGTCGAGTTCCTGAAGGGGTACATCGAGGACATCCCGCTCCCGGATGCCTCAGTCGACGTGGTCATCTCGAACTGTGTCATCAATCTGTCGCTCGACAAGCCGCAGGTCCTGAGCGAGATCGCTCGGGTCGTCCGCCCCGGCGGCCGGATCGGAATCTCGGACGTCGTCGCCGAGAACCACCTCTCCCCCGACGAACGTGCGGAACGCGGCGAGTGGGTGGGCTGCATCGCCGGCGCCCTGTCGTTCGAGGAGTACGTAACCGGTCTCGCCGACGTCGGCTTCACCGACGTCTCCGTCGAACCCACTCACGCCGTCGCCGACGGCATGCACTCGGCCATCATCCGGGCGGTCAAGGCCTAGCGGTATCAAGGCCTAGCGGTAAGGCCTAGCGGTCGACGACGAGGGCCCAGTCCACGTCACATCGGTAACGTGCGGCCCATGTTGCATCTCGAACGCACCGACGACGCGGTCTACGTGATCCACATGCGTAGTGGAGAGAACCGCATCAACCGGTCCTGGGTCGACGGGATGCACACCTTCCTCGATCAGATCGAGGGGGATGCCGAGGCGCACGCCGTGGTCACCACCGGTGAGGATCGGTTCTTCTCGAGCGGCCTCGACCTCGACTGGCTGGGGACCGGCGAAGAGGACTTCCGGTCCTTCGTCGCCGACGCGGAGAAGCTGTTCGCCCGCTTGCTGGCTTTCCCGCTGAACACGGTTGCCGCCTGTAACGGCCACACCTATGCCGCCGGAGCCATGTTCTCGTTGTGCCACGACTTCCGGGTGATGCGGGCCGACCGCGGCTTCTGGTGCCTTCCCGAGGTCGACATCGGGTTGCCGTTCACCCCCGGAATGGACTCGTTGATCAAGACTCGCCTGCCGATCACCACGGCCCACGACGTCATGGTGACCGGCGACCGTTACGGCGGCACCGACGCAGCCGCAAAGGGCATCGTGCACGAGGCCGTTGCCGAGAGCGACGTCCTGCCGCGGTCGATGGAGCTGGCTCGACACGTGGGCGGCAAGGACCGAGTCACGCTTGCGGCGGTGAAGCAGCGCATGAACGGACGCACCATCGAGTTGTTGGCGGATAGCCCCGGCACCGGACCGGCGACGTGACCGGCAACGCCGTGCTCCGCCTCGTCCGATTCCTGACAAGCCGCAGCATCGATCTGTGGATCGGCGGAGGGTGGGGCATCGATGCGCTCGTCGGGTCGCAGTCCCGCGAGCACCAGGACCTCGACATCTCGATTCGGGCGGAGGACGAGCCCGCAGTGATGGAACTGTTGCTCGACCAGGGCTTCGCCATCGCCACCGATTGGCGACCCACCCGGGTCGCGCTCGTTCACCCGGACTTCGGCGAGGTCGACGTCCACCCAATCCACTTCGAGTCGGACGGTTCGGCGTGGCTCCCCGATCTCGATGGAGGACGGTTCGTCTATCCCGCAACGGCATTCACGACCGGACGGATCGAGGGCACGCAGGTGCCCTGTATCAGCGCCGACCTCCAACTCACCTTCCACCTCGGATACGAGCCTGGCCCCAAGGACCGCGCCGACATGGCGACGCTCGCCGGCGCCGGACTGGTCGAGCTTCCTGAGGAGTACGACGCCTGATGCACCCCGTCGATCGCGCCGCAGCGGTCCTGTTTCGCTACGGGCCGAACTCGCTGAAGGTCTTCCGGAACGGATGGGGCGACCACGAACTCGTCGAGGCCTTGGCGGTGACCGGTGACGAGCCGGCACCGCCGCCGATTCAGGTCACCTGGGAACCGGCGGACCGATCGGACGGGATCGTCACGACCGACGGCACGTTCGCGAGCCCGGCGGAACACCTGCCGGCGGCCAGTCGCCGTGGAGTCGTGCGCAAGATCGAGCCGGTCGATCGGGCCGATCGGCTCGTCGTGATGATGGCGGCGTGGAACGACCACGGCTATCGGACGCGGACCGGTCTCGCCACCCGGCTGGCCGCCCGTGGGATCACCTCGGTCATGTTGGAGAACCCGTACTACGGGACTCGGCGGGCGTGGGGTGACCCGCCGATCCGAACCGTGGCGGACTTCGCCGTGATGGGCAAGGCGGCGGTCCAGGAGGGCCGTGCGCTGCTGGAGTACTTCGCGGCGGACTACGACGTCGGCGTCACGGGATACTCGATGGGCGGGAACATCGCGTCGCTCATCGGGGCGTTGATGGAACGGCCGGTGGCGATTGCGGGCCTGGCAGCTTCGCACTCCCCCGGCCCGGTGTGGCTCGACGGCATCATCACGAACATGGTCGACTGGGATGCGCTCGGCGGACGTGCCAACGGCAACGATGAGCAGCTGCGCCGTGAGCTGTCGGGAGCGTCGGTGCTCGCCGTCCCGCCGCACCCGCACACGGCACAGGCCGTGATCGTCGGTGCCCGATCCGATGGATACATCCCGCCGTCGGCCGTCGAAGCGCTGCACGCCCATTGGCCGGGCTCCGAATTGCGCTGGCTGCCGGGCGGCCATGCCACGATGATCTGGCGTCAGAAGGATGCGCTGGTCGACGCCATCGAAGCGTCATTCGACCGGTTGTACGGAGCGAACAGGGCCTGACGGGGCGACTGCTCAGCGTTCGCAGAGGAAGGCGACCCGTACGATCTCCTTCATCTCGCTGGGGACCCACGGCACACCCTCGGCGATGGCGTTCTCCTCCGTAGCGTCAAATGTCTCCTGCGCAGCGAGGCACAGCTCGAGGGCCTCTTGATCGACCGCCCGCGCTGCCAGACCCGCCTCGGTCTGCCACATCCGGGCTGCCTCGACGACGTTGTCCGTGGCCAACGCCCCCTCGGCTACGAGGCTCTCCGCATCGACAAGGCGGGTGATCACGTCGACTGCCTGCTCATGGAACTCCCGCATCCGCTCCGGTGGTTCGACCTCTCGAAGTGAGTCGAGGAAGTCGCTCCGTAGTTCCAAGCGAGCGACGGCGTACTCGTGCACGTCCTCGAGACTCACTGGGCCATTGAGGACGGCGTCGAGCTCGTCCAGCCCGAGGTTCATCGCGACAACGAGGTCTTCGACGTCCTCTGCGTAGTCGGTCAGCGTCGGCTCATCCCCGCCGCACCCGGACAGGGCGAACGCAAGCGCTACCGCCACTCCGAGTGTTCCGAGCCTCCGCACCCGCTACATGCTACGCCTGCGTGCTCGGGCATCACGGGCCTCGCGCCGGGTGAGTGAGCGTGAACGTTCCGGCGTCGGTCCTCGTGACCGTCCACTTCGTGTTGTGGACGAGGGTGTGGTGGCGTCGGCAGAGCAGCACGAGGTTGTCGAGGTTGGTTTCGCCGAAGTCGTCCCACGGGATGATGTGGTGCACGTCGCACCACCGGGGCGAGCGGCGGCAACTCGGAGCGATGCAGTGCTTGTCACGACGGGCTACGGCTCGCCGTTGGGCCGGCGTTGCCGTTCGTTCCTTGCGCCCGACGTCGAGGATTATGGATTCGCCGGCGGTGACGATCCGCGTGATCGTGGCAGAACAGCAGATCTGTTCGAGCGTGGCTCGGCTCACTGCACCGACGCCGTCGAGGTCGCAGCGACTCTGCGCCAAGCCGGGCGGATCGCCATTCAGGGTGGCCACGTCGACCAGCACGTCAACGTTCGGCGGGTTGCCTCCCGGTCGCCCGCCGTTGAGGTAGGAGGTGGAGAGGTCGGCGAGTGCGTCGGCCCGACGCTGCGACAGACTGCGGGCGCCATCGGGAGCATCGATCGGATCCGGTGGGGCGAGGTGGTCGAGAGAGTTGAGGAAGGACTGACCGGCCACGGGGTCGAGGGAGAAGTCCCCGACGACCCAGCCGTCCATCGTGACCGAGGCGTGCAGATGGCGGCGTTCCCACTTGACCGCGAACTCCTCCGTGGCGAGCTCATCGTCGGCGAGGGCTGCCCATCGCCGCATGGCCGTCGTGAAATCGCGAATCGAGAGCCGGCCCGCTTGCTCGGCGAGTACGTCGGCGTGGTCGGCGAGGAGTGGCTCGCGGCCGGAGGACATCACCCGCTCGATTGCTCCGAGGTGGCCGGTAGTGATGGTTCCATCGTCGAGCGCGTCGGCCACCGGCATATGCGTGTCGACGATCCGGGCCGCCTTCACCAGGGACCGAGCGTCTCTCGTCGACACCGGTGCCCGATGCTCGAGCCAGGATGCCGGCGAGAGCGCTGCGTCCGCCTCCCAGGCACGTTTGCGGTTCCACTGTGCCGTCAGGGCGATCACTGCGGCATCGAGCCGCTCGCTCAACTCCAGAGCTTCGACCAGACGATCCGACAGGGTCGGTGCCTGCCAGGCACTGCGCGTTTCGCTCGCAAAAGCCTCAATCGCATTCCTGAGTTGTTCTAGAGGGTCGCCACCCGCTCCCGCAGGCGATTCAACCCGATCCAAGACATCGAACATATGTTCGCATCATGAGTGATCGGTGCGACAGAAACCGATGCCCTGCCGAGCGACTACATTGCCGGTGACACCAACATGGCCCCGTCGTCCAGCGGCCTAGGACGCCTGCCTTTCAAGCCGGTAACGCGGGTTCGAATCCCGTCGGGGCCACGCCGAACTCGCCCATCGGGCGAGTTCGTTGCGTTTCGGCTGCATCCCGCTGTATGGGCGAACGACCCTTTCCAATAGTTCCCTGCGCTTGCTCTTCTGGAAGGAAGCGCAGAAGGGGATGGACAGTGGGAACTTCTCGACGACTCCTTGTCACATCATTGCTGCTCGCTCTGGTCGCAGGGTCCTGCGGCGGCGACGATGGCGGGTTCGCCGGGGATCCACTCGACGAGCCGGTCGCCGTCGACATCGTGCGGAACGTGCCGTACATCACGGATGCCGAGGTGTTCCAGGTCTGGGGTATCGACGACGACCGGACGCTCACCATGCAGCGCTTCGTTCCCGACGGTGATGGCCCGTGGCCGATCGTCGTGATTCTGCACGGACGGCAACACGACAGCGACATGGTTGCCCCGCTCGCCGAGGCCATCGCGGAGCGTGGCGCCATTACCTACGCCCCCGACTACCTCTACGACGACCCAGCGCGTTCCTTCGAGCAGATCGAGTCCGGTCTTTGGATGGGCGAGAAGACGATCCCGGATCTCACCTGCGTCGTTGCGGCGGCGCGGGCCGATGCTGTCAGCCACGGCGGCGACCCGGATCATGTCGTCCTTGTCGGCCACTCGTTCGGGGGAATGGTCGGAGCAACCGTGGCGCTGGTCGGGGACGACCCAGGGATCCAGCTTGGAGCGTCCGGCACATGTGTGGTCTCAGGCGCATCATCGTCACCGAAGGCATTCGTTGGTCTCGATGCGGTGTACGACTGGGCCGCACTCGCCGGGTCGCGTGACTTCGAGTTCTTCGCTGAAGCGGAGGACGCACATCGTGCGGTGTCGCCGCTGAGCCACGTCGACCCGGCAAGCGAGGTTTCGCCCGAGTTCCATCTCCTCTCGAGCGACCTTTCGATTCCGATGCAAGCCGGCGGTCACACGTTTGACGGCTTCATGGGCACGTTCGAGGCAGCACTCCGTGAAGCCGGCTACGCAGTGTCAACCACCATCAACCCGGGCCAAAGCCACTCGGCGTACATCCAACCTCGGGCCATGCCGGAGGTGGTAGATCTCATCATCGAGCTCGCCTACGACTAGCCCGAGGACTGCAGCTCACGGCGCGCTGCGCTGCATCACGGCGGTCGAGGTCGAGCCAACGGCGATGGGATCTACCGAGCCGCCGGCGAGTGTCAGCATCCGCAGCAGCGTGACCTCCACATCGCGCTCGACCGTCACGGTGATGTCGGCTACACCGACCACGACCTCGACCTCACCCGGGCACGTTTGGGCGACCCCGTTGCGTGCCAGGTAGTCGCACACACGCCCGACCGCTTCTGCTTCGTCGAGCTGCGGAGCGAGCCCGGGTTCGGTGTACAGCTGCTCCTCGTCAACGGCAGTGGCACCGGCGATTGCCGCACCGTCGACCAATGTCGTGATCTTGCGATGTTCGGCGACAACACGCCACAAGTCGACGCTGATCCCACCCACGAGAAGCACGAGGATGGCGACGAACATCACCATCACCGGTGCCGAGAACCCGGCCTCGTTGCGCCTACCCGACATCACGGCCTCACCGCCGGGAAGCTCCGATAGTCATCGGCACGCTCAGTGTGCGCTCCTTGCAGCATGAACGATGCAAACTCGCCAATGAACGGAACGGTCACGGACGGAGCCGGAATCCGTACCACGACGTACACCTCCCCACCGCGCGCCAACACGCCGGGAGTCGTGCCCGTGATCTCTACCGACACACATCCATCGCGCCCCGGACCAGAGCACCACTCGTCTGCGCCGATGCCGTGATTCCGGGCGACCGATTGCGCCAGGTCGAACGCACGCTCCTCACCGTCCGCCCAGTCATCGGCGAGGACCATTGCACGAGCCGCCTCGGCCGCCACGGTTCGCGCCGTCGACAACCGATCGAGAACGGGAGCGATCGACGCCACCGCAATCACGAGCGGCAGGACGATCAGGCCGAGTCCGAGCGCCCATTCGACTGCGGCGAAGCCATCCTCGTCGGGGAGTCGCTTCACGGCGGCTGCTCGGCAACTGCGTCGCCGATCATCGTGAACTCGACCGGCGGCAGACCGCCAACCCACCAGTCGAACGTACCGACCGCCGTTGCCCGCATCGTGTCGCCGACGACCTGGCACGTCACCGTGATCGAGTCGCCGAGCGTCCCGCGCAGGAGGCCGGAATCGCCGCGCAGCACCATCTCTGCACGCTGCTCACAGTCCTCGCCATCGTTTCCGAGCAACGCCCCATATCGAGCGCCCTCGTCGAGAGCCGTGCGGACCGCACCCCGGCCGTACTGCATTGCGATCAGATTCACCACGCCGAGGAGCAGCACCATCGTCAACGCAAGCATCACCGCCCACTGGATCGACGAGAAGCCCGCCTCGCCGACTCTCAGCCACCGGGGGCCGTCGGCGGGTCGTCGCCAACGCCGAACGTGTCCCCGATCCACTCGATCACGTCGAAGCCGAGGGCGCTCAACGCGGCGTAGATCACCACCAGAACGAGCAGCCCAACGGCCGCAATGCCGATGGCTTCGGCGGTCTGGAATCCCTGTTCGCTGCGCAGCGTGCAGCGGACGCGGGTCTCCCACCAGACGGACACTCGTGCGAGCCGTTCGCTCATCGTCTCGTTCCTTCCTCGTTGTTGTTTCCATGGGTCACCCGAAACCTCGCAGCACGATCCAGGGCAGTGGCGCGGCCACGAAGAGGATGAGGATCGGAGCGAGAATCCCGATGATCGGGATGAGCATGACACCGCGCCGGCGGGTCGCCTGTCGACGGATTGCCTCACGTCGATCATCCCGAATGTCCTCGCTCAAAGCGAGCAACGCTTCGGCGAGATCGGAGCCTCGCTCATCGGCCGTCGCCAATACCTGATAGCACCGCCGCGCATGGGGCTCCGCGGTCAGCTCACCAACTCGCCGGAAAGCAGCCCCAGCAGGCATGCCGCCCTGATGGAGACGGAGCGCTTCTCCGAGCTCATCAACAACGTCGCCCTGCCCACGTTCGACGAGGTGACGAACGGCCGAGACGACACCGCCCCCGACACGGATCCGCATCGCCATCAGCTGGTTCACCGTGTACAGCTCAATCCGCATGCGATCCCGGCGATCGGCAATGGCGCGGTCGAGCCGGCCCCGCCACAGCGCGGCCCCGGCAGCGAATCCGGCGAGCGTGGTCAGCAGCACTGTCAGCGGAGTCCGCAGAGCCAGGAATCCCACACCGAATCCTGAGATCGCACCGGCCGCCGCGAGCAAGAACTGGCGGATCCGGTACTCCTGCACGCGGTCCGGCTCGGGGTACTCCTGCAACAACCCTGCCTGACGAAGCTTTTGCCGCAACGCGTCCTCACCGGTGCTGTCGATGAGCCGGCCAACCCGATCCGCCACGGCAATCAGCGGCGGACCGAACAAGCGGGCGAGCGTCGAGTTGCCCTCGTACCTGGAGACGGCACCGACTTCGACCGGTCGACCGAGCAGGGAGCGCGAGACCACCGTATAGGGCCGGACACGCCCGGCGAGCCGGGAACGCGGGCGAACGATCATCCCGGCGAGCATTGCCGATGCAACGCCGGCGAGGACTGCAGCAACGAGCGAGAGACCAGCGAACGAGATCACAGACGAACCCCCGATGTCGACCCTCCGAAGACCCGCTGCTCATCCGGCTCCTTGCCCAGACGCGCCACCCACCATGAGCCGAGGAGGCTCAACACCGCAGCAACAGCGACCACCACGAAACCGGCGGACGACTGATAGAACTCTCGGTACGCAGATGGTCGCGCCGTCAGGAGAACCAGCACCAGCCACGGGATCGCGAACACCACCCGAGCGTTGAGCCGCTGTTCGAGGCTGTTGGTACGGATCTCCTCCAACGTCCGGATGTCCTGGCTCGTTGCCTCGGCAAGATCGTGGAGGATGTCCGGAACCAGCGCACCACCCCGTTCCGTCGCCAGGATCAACACTTCGATCACCCGATCGGTCGTCGGATCAGCGAGCTCGTCCCGCACGATCTCGAGCGCCGCCCGGACTCCGAAGACCTGAGCGAGCGTCGGGTAACGGGCGAACGCAGAGCGCAGTCCGTCGGGTCCGTTTCTCGACAACTCCTCGAGCGCTACCGGCAACGAGAGACCACTGCGCACCGACGCCACCAGGTGGCGCAGACCATCAGGCCAGGCCTCGAGCACCTCACCGAGACGCCGAACCCGCCGGCGGGCATAGAACCATCGTGGAAGGAACGTGAGGGCAAACGCCGGAGGAACCGCAATCCAGATGGAGCCGGTCACGGCCAACGCAAGAAGGAACCCGACGACGCCGATACCGAGGGACCACAAGCGGAACTTCCCCGGCGTCACCTCGAGTCCAGCCTGGATCAGCCAGATCTGAGCGTCGGACAGGTCCCTGCGGCGGCGAGTCACCGGCAAGGCCAGACGGGGTGCTGAACCAACGATGTATCCCACCGCGAAGTACACAAACACCGCGGCCGCGAGCGCAGCGAGCAGGTTCACAGCGGGCTCACCGTGCCGTCACAGATCGCCCGCAACGAGAACCGGTGGCCCATGGAGGCCTCGATCCGATTGACGATCTCTTCGTTGGGAAGCTGCCCGGTCCATACGATCGGCTTGCCGAGCGCCTCACGACGGAAGATCGGCTCGGTCGTGAAGTCCTCGGTCAATGACCGCGCGACCGACAGGATCTCCATCGTCTGGCGGCGGAGACCGTCGCCATCGCGCGCGACGGCATCCCGGTCGAGGTGAACGACGAAGTCGATTGTCGACGCAAAGACCTTCCGCACAACGTGCTCGGTGACGTTCTCGCCCGCCATGAGCGCAGCGTTGACGATCGCGTTCAGCGCATCTCGTGCTGAGTTGGCGTGCACCGTGCAGGAGAAGCCACAACCGGCGTTCGCAGCTCGCGTGAGTTCGAACGCCTCGGCACCTCGCACCTCGCCAACAACAATCCGATCCGGGCGCATCGCCAGGACCAGCTTGACGAGTGCCCTGAGCGCAACCTCACCCCGTCCGTCGAGACCAGGGGGCCGCGCCTCGTAGTACGAGCTGTGCGGACTCAGATTCACGTTCAACTCGCGAACCTCTTCGACGCAGCGGATGCAGTGACTCGGCGGAGCAGCGTCGAGCATCGCCGCAAGCAGCGATGTCTTGCCCGCCCCTGGCGGACCGGAAACGAGCGTGGATGTCGAACCCTGCATGACGGCCCAAAGGAATCCGGCCGCCTGGGGCGAGAGCGAGCCGCGCTCGACGAGGAACGGAAGGGTCTCGCGCCGCAATGCATAGCGGCGGATCGTGGCGGAGACTTCGTCCGACACGGGTGGAATGACGGCAGTCAGTCGGGCACTGCCGGCAAGCACGCGGGCCTGAACGATCGGACTCGACGTATCGAGGTGGCGATCCGTTGCCGCCAAGAGCCGGCTCACGACCTGCAGCGTTTCGTCACGAGTCGTCGGCCCCGTCAGGGACTGAAGCCGCCCGGCGCCATCGATGTAGGTGACCCGTTCCCCTTCGATGAAGATCTCCTCGATCTCCGGCCGGTCGAACAGCTCCGTCAACGGACCGAATCCCGTAATCGAACGAACGACGCGTCGTGCCATCTCGCCCGGATCGCGCAACGTGCGCATCCCGGCGGCACCTTGGTGTGCCAGGGCCTGGTACTCATCGACGGACCGCGCGACGAGGTTGGCAACGCCGGCCTCGTTTCCACTCGGGTCGAGCTTCTCGGCTTCAATGCGGTCCAGCGAACGCTGCCGGATGTACTCATACGCACTCGCCACCCGCCCAGTCACGATCGCACGACCCCCGCTGGAGCGACGCTCGAAGCCAACCGATCGATCCCCTTGGTGAAGGGACCCCGCGGGACGCCCTCTCCCTCCCACGACGCTCTGAGCACCCGCTTGTCGTAGGGGATGACCGAAACGGAGCGAGGCGTCACCGTGCGACGCAGCTCTGACTCGAGTTCGCCCAGGGCGAACGTCCCGCCGGGGTACTGGTTGATCACCAGATGCAATGGCGTCGATCGAATCAGCGCTCGAGCATCGGCGAGCCAGTCGATGATGCGACGTGCCCCAACTGGGGATGCGACGCCAACGAGCACGAGCTCATCGGCGATACTCGTGACGGCGCGAGAGACGCCAAACCGCGCCGGGCCGCCGAGATTCGGAAGATCGTCGATCCGAGGCCCGACGTTGGCGATCACGTATGGGTGGCGCAGCGCCAGCTCGACGACGACCTCCGCAACCTCGCCGGCCCGGAGTTCATACCAATCCCGCGGATTGGGGAGACCACACAGCACATCGATCCCCAAGGCAGTGGATCGAGCGAGCGTCGCCTCGAGGCTCGCCGTCGCGTGGTGCACTGCATCAACCGCAGTACGGACGTTGGGGTGGAGCGGCAGCCCCAACCGCTGGGCGACCGACGGGGCCTGCTCGTCGGTGTCACACAACACGGTCGCATGCCCGCCCCTGCGCACGGCCGCCGCGAGCCCGATCGCCACTTCGGTCGCGCCGGCGCCTCCCGCCGCAGCTGCGACCGCAACGATCCGCCCACGTTGCAGCTGCATATCGACCGTGGGAGAGCTCGGGGGTTCGGCGGTGCCGGTGCGAGCGCCGAGGTCCTCGAGCAGTCCGACGAGCTCAGGGTCGTCCTCGATGAAAGGACCCGCGAGTTTGGTGATGACCTCGAGGAACTCGGTCGAGGGCGTCGTGGCCGGCAGTGCTTGGTCCACGCCGAGCTCGAGGAGCCGCTGCTTCCCGGCACCGCGCGCATCGGACTCGTCATAGACGCCGATCACGCGCACACCCCTCCCCCGCAGCGTTGCGACGAGGCGATGGCTGAGAAACGAGGTGACATCGTCGACGAGCAGGACGTCGTAACTCTCCGCGAGCGCATCATCTGGTGAAACGACGTAGCCCCTCACCAACGCGCCACCGTGATCCATCAGGAAGAAGTGCAGTTCCTGGGCCCAGCTGCGGGTCGAGTGAGCAAGTGCAACCGACGGCTCTCGCATCTCAGCCCCCGTCCGGGGCCTCGTCGGTACCGGGGGCGGGGTACGTCGCGTCAGCATCGGCGGGCGACGCCCCGGTGGACCGAACGACTTCGATCGAGGCTGAGTTGATCGCGGCCGCGAGCCGCAGGCTGGTGAGGTCATCGACGGCGACCGTCAACGCGAACCCGGACCGGCTGGAGCCCGAGGTAGCGCTCACTGCGATCACCTCGACATCGACCGCAACGTACTGGGCGATGCCTCGATCGACGGCGATGATGTCGATCCGGTCACCGGCAACGATTGCCCCGTTCACCGCGTGGGCGCTGGCCACCGGCAGGCTCATGGCACGGAGTCCCGAGCCGGCGGCTTCGAGGCGGAAGTCACTCGATGTCAGGGCGGCGCCGGCTCCGATCGTCCGGGCGGCAATCCAGCCTTCCGCGATGGCCGTTTCCACCGCCTCGGCGCTGACAAACGTCTGAAGCAGCTGCTCATCGACATCGGTGAAGGAGGCATACCGGATATCGGTCCGTTGAAGTTGCGTCCCGGCGTCGATCTGCTGCGCTGCCACGGCGATCTGCACGGTCTCGCCACGTTCGCGCAGGACGACGAGTACGAGGAGGAATGCCAGCAGCCCGGCCAAGACCATGACGATATGTCCGACATTGAGGCGGGCGAGCCATGGACGCCTCGGAGCCGGCGCGACGGCAAGCGGATCAGTGCCAGAACCCAGCCGATCGGCGGTTCGTGTCATTCCCTTCCCCCTGTCGGACCGGCTTCCCACGACCGATCCTCATCCCCTTCCTGACGGCGATCATAGGGAGTTATCCCCAGGCGCCGCCAGTGACCTGTCAGGCCTCTGATTCGCTCGAAACGTCCTCGTCGGCGTCAGCGTCGGCCGTCACCGGGAAGCCCTTCAGCCAGTCGACTACCTCATCCCGGAAGAAGCGGAACGAACGGCCTCCGGGGAGTCGGTAGGCCGGGATCTGGCCTTCGCGAGCCATCCGTCGCACGACCTGGACGTTCATCCCGAGCATCTCGGCAACCATCGCCGTGTCGAGGACTTGCGGATACTCCTCCGCCGGCGGCATCACACCGTCCTTTCGCAGCTACGTCCACACCGTAGCGCATCAGGGCGTTATAGAAAAGCGCTTAGCAGTATTTTGCGATATGCAGAGACGTCTCAGCGATCAGGCGAGACTTGCGACCTGCGACCTGTGACTTGGGACTTGGGACTGACCGACTGGTCAGTCTTCCTCTTCCTCGTCGTCGACGTCGGCACCGGCGCGTAGCCCGGCCATCGAGGACAGGACGGACCCGGCGCTCTCGCCGAGGCGAGGCAGCTTGGCGGACTGGCGGGAGTAGCGGCTCTCGGAGCTGTCGCGCTGACCACGAATCCGCTCGGCGAGCGACATACCCTCGTCCGATGCGGGAGCGGGGGGCTCCGGCGTCGGTTCGGCACGTCGTGTCGGCGGGGCGGCAACGGGTGGCGGTGCGGCCACGGCCGGAGCCGGCGTCGACGAAGCGATCTGATCGGCCTCCGCCCTCGCCCGGGCGAGTTCCTCACGAGCCTGGTGACGGATCTCGGCGGCCTCGAGACGAGCCTTCTCGACTTCCTGCCTCGCCGCTTCGAGGTCGGCTCCGCCGACATCGCCGCCCGACGTGGGGATCGCCTCGGCCTCGGACCGCGCTGCGGCAAGGATTCGCTCGGCTTCCTTCGAGGCTTCCGCCTTCTCCGCTTCGGCTTCGGCGAGCATCGCCATCGCTTCCTGACGGATCTGGGCAGAGTCGACACCGCCGCTGTCCTGCCCGCTCGCACGCAGCATCTCGGCCGCTTCGGCACGGGCCTTGGCGAGGATGGCCACCTGCTTCGCTTCGAGATTGGCGCGGTCCTCTTCGAGGGCGAGTTCGGCCTCTTCGAGGAGCTTCATCCGCTTGGCGACGTCGGCCTTCATCCGGGCGATCTCTTCTGAGGCCTCCTCAGTTGCGGCCGGTGCCGTCTGCTCGGCGGATGCGCTCGCTTCGGCGAGTGCGTGCTTCTCCGACTGAACCGCCATCCGCTCCAGTTCGACGTTCGCTGCGAGTTGCTCCAGCTCGCCCCGGCGATTCTCGAGGTCCGAGCGGAACGCCTCGAGCTCACCGCGCCACTTCTCGAGACCCTCGCGTTGCGCCTCCAATTGGCCACGCAGTGTCTCGAGCTCCTGGCGCTCGCCTTCGTCTGCACCGCTCGCGTCGGCGGTGGAAGCGATGGCGGCCTGGGACTCGGCGAGTGCGGCTCGCTCGTTGTCGAGTTCGGACCGGAGTCGCTCCGTCTCGGCACGTGCCTCTTCGACCTCCGCACGCAGGGAATCGATGACGCCCTGTTCCTCGGTTGCGGTCGTTTCACGTTGGTCGGCGAGGGTCGCCTTCTCCTCGTCCAGCTCCTCGCGCCACGCCTGCAAGGCCTGACGCTCCTGCTCCAACTCAGACTGCAGCGACTCCACCGACATCCGCTGCTCAGACAACGCCGCTTCCTGATCCCCCAAATCAGTCCGCGCCGAGCCGAGCAAACGCTCCGCCTCTTCCCGAGCCTGCGCGACAACCGATTCGGCTTCGCTACGGGCCGATTCGCGCTCGTCACCGACGGACACCTTTTCCTGGTCGAGCTCCTCACGCCACGCCTGCAAGGCCTGACGCTCCTGCTCCAACTCAGACTGCAACGACTCCACCGACATCCGCTGCTCAGACAACGCCGCTTCCTGATCCCCCAGATCAGTCCGCGCCGACGCCAACAGCCGCTCGGCCTCCTCCCGAGCCTGGGTCACGATCGACTCAGCCTCACCCCGAGCCGCCACCGTCGCCGCTTCTACCTCGGCTTGTGCCGTCACGATTTCGTGGCGAGTCGCCTCGAGCCCGGCCATCTCCTCGGCGAACGCAGCCTTCTCGCCGGCGAGCTTGGCCTTCTTGTCGGCGTGTTTGGCGGACTTCTCAGCGAGCGAAGCCTTCTCGGCTTCCAGCTCGCTACGCCACGTCTCAAGCGCCGCCCGTTCGTTCTCAAGACCGACTCGGGTCTCGTCGAGGTGGGTGCGCTCGTCGGCGACAGCGGACGCCTGTGCCTCGATCTCAGCCTTCGATGCTGCGAGCTCCTCGAGCTTGCCCTCGACATCTGCCCGTTCGGCAGTCAGCGCACCGGCCGTCTCGTCCAACTCGGACCGCCAGGTCTCCAGTCCGGACCGTTCGGTTTCCATCTCGGATCGCCAGGTATCGAGGCTCGAGCGCTCCTCGGCAACTACGCGCTGCTCGTCCTCGAGTTCGGAGCGCTGCTGGGCGATCCCGGCGGCATGCTGCTCGGCGGCGGCCTCGGCGCCCCGGATCAACTCGGCCGATTCAGCCTGGGCACGCTCCACGATTGCCGATGCTTCCTCCTGGGCGTTGCGCAACGCCTCGCGCTCTGCCGTGGCCTCGGCGAGCGCCGAACTTGCGGCGGCCGTCATCTGATCTGCTTCGGCTTGGGCTGCCGCCTTGAGGTCGGCGACCTCCTGGCCGACCTGGTGACGCAACTCGACGGCTTCGTCACGGGCGGCGTCGAGCGTTTGCTGCGCCTCGCTGCGCAGGCCTGCGGCGTCCTCTTCGGCTGCAGATCTGAGGCGTGCGGCCGATTCCTCAGCTTCACTATTGGCCTGCGATCGCATCTGCTCGATCTCTGCCTGAGCACTCTCGCGCATCTCGGACACGCCGCGTTCGGCCTCGGCGAACAGACGGTCGGACTCGGCCTGGGCCGCGGCGAGGGTCGCCTCCGCCTCCGTCCTGAGTCGCTCGGCCTGCTCCTTCTCGGCCCCGGTGGTCTCGGCCAGGTCGGCGAGTTCTCGCTCGCGAGTGTCGAGGTCTCCCTCACGGGTATCGAGCCCGGCGAAGCGAGCCTCGTACTGCTCGGTCAGCCGCGCCTGCTCCTCGGCGGCGCGTTGCTCGATCTCCGATGCAGCGGCGTTTGCGGCTGCCACCGTGGCGCCCGCCTCGACTTCGGCGGTCTCCATCGCCGCCGCCGCTTCGACCTTGGCAGTCTCGGCCGCTGCCGTCAGCTGCTCGGCGGTCTCGCGTTCGGCTGCGAGCTCAGCCCGAGTGGCCTGCGCCTCGGCCTCGACCTGGTTCCGCCAGTTGTTGAGGTCCGCCTCGGCCGACTCGCGCCACTGACGGAGCTCTTCCTCGAGCTCGCCGGCACGTTCGATCCGTGCCTCGGCTTCGTCGGCTCGAGCGGCGACTTCCTCCCTGGCAGCATCCAGCTCCGCGGTTGCCTCGGTTCGCATTGCGTCGACTTCGGCCTTCACCGAGTCGCGCAGTTCCTGTGCCCATTCCTCGGCCCGCTGACGCGCTTCGTCGGCTGAGGCCCGGACCCGTGCGGAGTCCTCGTCGGCTTCCTGACGGAGTCGCGCCATCTCGGCCTCATGGGCCTGGCGTTGCTCGTCGGTCTGTTCTTCGAAGGCCTCCCAGCGCACCGCCACTTCGGCTTCAGCGGTTTCGACCAGGTTCGTTGCCTCGACGCGGGCGGCCTCGGCCTCAGCACGCGCTGCGGCGGCCTCGGATTGCGCCTCCTCGACCTCGGCGACCGACGCCGCCTTGGCGTCTGCGGCCTCACGACGTACGCCGGCCATCTCCTCGCGGGCCTGCGCAGAGAGATCGGCGGCCTCGGCCTTCATACGAGCGATCTCGTTGCGAGCCTCCGACGCATCGACCTCGGCCTGAGCGCGGATCGACTCGGCACGAGCCTCGGCGGCCGCGATCAGGTCTCTCCCGGCCAGCTCGATGTCGCCGTCGGCTGCTGCGAGCACGCCGGCATTGATCTGTTCTTCGGCCTCGGCAACGATCCTCGTCGCCCGCTCCTCGGCCTGCGCGACCATCGCAGCAGCCTCTTTCTTGGCTACGGCGATCTCGGCCTCGAGCTCGCGACGCGAGCCTTCGTACTTGGCGACGGCCCCGTCACGCTCGCCCTCGAGACTCTGGACTTGCTGGCGGAGCACGTCTGCGTCCCGGGTCATCTCTTCGAGCTCGGTCCGGGCCTGGTGGATCTCGCGCTCGAGCTCGGCGATCTGTGCCGGGTCGGCCCCTTCTGCGGGCGGCGGTTGGGCGGATTCCGCCTCACGAATCAGCTCATCGGCTCGCTGCTGGGCAGCGGCAACCATCTCCTGGGCCTGCGAGTGTGCCTGTGCCGCCTGTTCCCGAGCTGCCGTGACGATCCGATTCGCCTCTTCGCGTGCCCGGGCGAGCTCTTGCTCGCTGGCACCCGAATCGATGACCACTCCGGCGTCGGCGGCATCGGACTTGGCGGCCTGCAGGATCTTCTCGGCCTCAGCAGACATCTTCGAGGCGTTGCGCATCGCCTCGTCCTCGATCTGGCGAGCCTTGGCGCGGGCTCGTTCGATGATCCGGTCCTTGGCGTCGAACACCGCATACATCGCGTTGTCGACGGACTGGTCCTCGACGGCTTTGGCCTTGTCTACTTGGGATTCTGCTTCCGCAAGACGCTGTTTGGTCGCATTCGCCCACACCTCGAGGTCGCGGAACGCTGCCTCGAGGTCGGCGAGATACGACTTCACCTCCTTCTTGCTGTATCCCTTGCGGGACACCGAGAAGGTGACTTTGTCGATCTCAGTTGGAAGCGACTTTGGCTCGGTCACCACACAGCTCTATCGGGTCGCTCAGGGGGGCGCTTTAGGTCCGTCGGACGAGCCGCGAAACCCATGGTCGCAGCGTACCCAGGTCGGACGTTCTGCGCCTCTTGGATCCGACGGGCCGAGCGTCAGGCGATCGTGATCGCCTCGTCGAGATAGACGTCCTGGATCGCGTTCAGCAGCTCGATTCCCTCGGCCATCGGCCGCTGGAATGCCTTGCGCCCGCTGATGAGTCCGGTGCCGCCGGCACGCTTGTTGATGACGGCCGTCCGCACCGCCTGCGCAAGGTCACCGGCTCCGGACGCGGCCCCGCCCGAGTTGATGAGGCCGATGCGCCCCATGTAGCAGTTGGCGACCTGCCAACGGGTCAGATCGATCGGATGATCGGTCGCGAGCTCGTCGTAGATGCGCGGGTGCGTCTTGCCGAATCCAACCGCGGTGAACCCGCGATTCGATTCCGGCAGCTTCTGCTTCACGATGTCGGCGTGGATCGTCGCACCGAGGTGATTCGCCTGGGCCGTCGTGTCCGCCGACGCCTCGTAGTTCACTCCGTCGACGTTGAACTCCGAGTTGCGTACGTAGCAC
>JASJAX010000094.1 GCA_030066755.1 Acidimicrobiia bacterium | reverse complement strand
CCCACCACGCGTGTCCTCCCCCACCGTGTGGTGGAGGAGGGATTCGAGAGGAGGGAGAGAGAGAAGTCCCTCGCGTTTCGGTTGGAAGAGGACACGCGGTGGCCGGGGAGCCACCGGGGCTTCGACTAGTTGATCATGCTGCGGCGGGCGGAGATGACTCCGGACCGTGCCTGATCGAGCGCGGCGGAGGCATCCGCCAGCGTTGAGATGTCGGCGCCCCGAGTCTTCAGGGTGTGGTGTTCGCGCCAAGCCGACAGGAGCCTGGCGAGCGCTGCGTCGAACTCGGTCGTGAGCGGCATGGTGGTTCCTTCTGTGCGTGGAGTTCGCCTCTACTCCCGTAGTGTCGGCATTCCTATTCAAAAGATATAGTTAATCGTCCTTATTCAACACATCACGTATACTTAACATTTGTATGGACGTCGATCGACTCATGGTGCTGCGAGAAGTCGTTCGGCGCGGCACGATGCGTGCCGCCGCCGAATCCCTTGCGTACACCCCCTCTGCCGTCAGCCAGCAGATCTCGCGGCTCCAGGATCAGGTCCCGGCGCCGCTGTTCGAGCGAGAAGGCCGCACACTGCGGCCGACGAGCACCGCGCTCCTGCTCGCAGATCATGCCGACCTGATCGCTGCCGAAATCGAACGGACCGAGAGCGAACTCGAAGCATCGCTCGGCGGCATCGCCGGAGTTGTCACGATCGGCGGCTTTGCCTCCGGTGCATCCGAGTTGGCGGCACCTGCTGCCGTCGCCCTCCAGCAGCACCACCCCGACGTCCATGTGGACATCCACGAGATGGAGGATCCGATCAGCCTCCGCGAGCTCCAAGTCGGCGGAATCGACATCGCGCTCCTCCAGGAGTACACCAACGTGCCCAATCCGATTCCGGGCTTTGTCCACCATGAACGGCTCTTCGTCGAACCGGTGCTGCTGGCCCTGCCAGACGACTGGCCGACTCCAAAGAGCCTCGAGGACCTCGCCGATGCCCCCTGGATCGCCGAGCCGGTCGCCAACCCGGCAGGGCGTGCGCTGCTCCACTCCTGTCGAGCCGTCGGCTTCGAACCGCAGATCCGGTACCGCGTCGTCTCGTTCCCGGTGATCGTGGGCCTCGTCGGCCAGGGTCTCGGCGTCAGCCTCGCTCCCCGACTGGCCGTCCACGGATCGACCACGGGCATACGGTTCGTCGAGGTCCCCGGGAGCCCGCTCCAACGCACCATCGCCGCCGCCGTTCGCCCCGCATCCCGAGTCCGCCCCGCCGTCCAAGCAACGATGGAGGCGCTGCACGAGGTAGCTGCGGCCTACGAGTCGCAGTAGCCACCAGCCACCAGCCACCAGCCACCAGCCAGCGAAGATCTCGCGCGTCCCTTGGAGCACACCGATTCCGTGAAGACTGGCGACTGGCGACTCGACCTCGACGGTCGATACATCTTGAGATGCCGCGTCCGATGGAGCTTTGCCGACGCGTTCGGGCTGGCGACTCGACCTCAGCGCACAACGCGACGCCAGCTGCCGCGTCCCCGCCCTAGGGAGCGTTCCTGTCCAGGAATTCATACACCTCGGTGAGGTCGACGCCGGGGATGGTCTCGACCGGCATGGCGGCGAGAACGTGGCTGTCGGGCCGCACCGAGGGATAGGCCCAGCCGTCCCATCGACCGGCGAGTTCGTCGTCGGGCCGACGGCAACAGGGGCCTTCGGGACACTGCGAGACGGAGTGACGATCTGTTTCTCGGCCCCGGAAGTACTTGGCGTGCTCGAAACGGGCGCCGACGGTCACGGCGGCGAGCGCCTCACGGGTCGGATCGACGTGTGTCCCGCACCAAAACGTGCCCCCGGCGGTGTCGGTGTACTGGTAGTGCATGGCGTACTTGTCGGGTGAGTGGAACGCCTGCCTCGTCCCCCACTCTCGACAGAGCCGCTGGCCCTCGACCGCGCCGACGGAGTTGCGAGGAAATGGGACGTCGTTGTTCTCGTACGCCTTCCAGATGATGCCCTGCTCGTCCGATCGCACGAAGTGCACCGGCAAGCCGACATGCTCGGTGATGAGGTTGGTGAACCGATGGGCGGCCATCTCGTAGGACACGTAGAAGAGGTCCTTGAGATCCTCGATGGCGATGTCGCGCTCGTCCATGGCGCGGCGCAGATGCGCTACCACTGCATGCTCGGGCATCAGGATGGCACCGGCGAAGTAGTTGGCAGCGACCCGCTGGCGAAGGAACTCGGTGAAGTCCGCCGGGTCCTCGTGGCCCAGTGCAAAGTGGCCGAGTGTCTGCAACAGCACCGAGCGAGCGGCCCGGTTCGTCAGCGTGTCGCGCTGCGCAACGTAGATCCGGCGGTGCCGCAGGTCGGTGACGGACCGCACGGATGACGGCACGTCGCGGCTGCGATGCACCGTGAAGCCGAGGTGCTCGGCGAGGCCCTGGAGATCACCCTGGGAAATCGGGCCCGTTCCCGGGTAGTCGATTGCCGCCAGCGCGTCGCCCGCCACCGCTTCGACCTCGCCGAAGTAGTTCCCCCGGCGGCGCATGTCGCTGCGCAACTCGGAGTTGGCGATTCGAGCCTCTTCGCGCGTCACGATGTTGGGAATCGATCGCCCGCGGAGCTCGTCGAACAACCGCAGCACATGCTCCAGATAGAGGTCCGGCATCGAGGCCGCAGGCTTGAGGTACGGGAGTCCAAGCGCTTGGTAGAGCGGATCCTCCTGGGCTCGCATCAGCGCTACTTCGAGGCGGTCCCGATGGGTTGGGGCTTCGGAAGCGAGTAACTCGCCGGCACCGACCTCGAGGGCCGCCGCCAGGTCGTTGACCAGTCCGAGGCGCGGCTCCTTCTTCCCGTTCTCGAGCAACGACAGGTAGGGCGCCGGCTTGCCGACCAGCGAGCCGAGTTGATCGAGCGTGAGATCGCGCATCCGCCGGTAGTGGCGAATACGTCGACCGAGGATCAACGGATCGAAGACGACCGGTGCGGTCATGAAAACTTCCTCTTCATTGCACGTGGATCATAAGAAGCCCCGATCTTATGCGCAACAGACCTTGCAGAATTACCCCAGACACCGCGATCCTTCAGATCACGAGAACTCTTCCTCCGGGGGTGCACAGCATGAGCAACGGCATCGAGGTGACCGGATCGCTCGGCGATCGTTACGACGAGATCCTGACCGAGCAGGCGTTGGCCTTCGTTGCGGATCTGCAACGCTCCTTCAACGCCCGCCGTCTCGAACTCCTAGCGGCACGGACGAAGCGCCAGGCGGAACTCGATGCCGGCGCGCTGCCCAACTTCATCGTGGAGACCGAGCACATCCGGAGCGGTGAATGGCAGGTCGCTACTCCCCCGCCCGACCTCGCCGACCGGCGCTGCGAGATCACCGGACCCGTCGACCGCAAGATGATGATCAACGCGCTCAACTCGGGAGCGAAGGTGTTCATGGCGGATTTCGAGGACTCGGCCTCACCGACGTGGACCAACATGGTGGAAGGCCAAATCAACCTCGCCGACGCGATCCGTCGCACGATCGAGTTCGAGAACCCCGATGGCCGCCGCTACGAGCTCGATTCCGAGATCGCCACGTTGATGGTGCGGCCGCGCGGATGGCACCTGGAGGAACGGCACGTGCTGGTCGACGGTGGCGCCGTCTCGGGATCGCTCTTCGACTTCGGGCTGTTCTTCTTCCACAACGCCCGGGAGCTGATCGAGCGCGGCTCCGGGCCGTACTTCTACCTTCCCAAGCTCGAAAGCCATCTCGAGGCCCGGCTGTGGAACGATGTCTTCGTCCAGGCCCAGGACGCACTGGGCATCCCCCAGGGAACGATCCGTGCGACGGTGCTGATCGAAACGATCCTGGCGGCCTTCGAGATGGAGGAGATCCTCTACGAGCTGCGCGACCACTCGGCGGGGCTCAACGCGGGACGGTGGGACTACATCTTCTCGATCATCAAGAAGTTCCGGAACCGGTCCGACATGCTGCTTCCCGACCGGGCGCAAGTGGGCATGACGGTGCCCTTCATGAAGGCGTACACGGACCTGCTGATCAAGACGTGTCACCGGCGTGGCGCCCATGCGATGGGCGGTATGGCGGCATTCATCCCGTCCCGGCGCGATGAGGACGTCAATCGCATCGCCATGAACAAGGTCCGAGAGGACAAGGAACGTGAGAGCCGCAACGGCCACGACGGCACCTGGGTGGCGCACCCGGACCTGGTTCCGCTCGCAACCGAGGTGTTCACCGACGTGCTCGGCGACCGTCCGAACCAGATCGATCGCCAGCGTGATGACATCACGGTGACCGCCGACATGCTGCTCGACACGTACGTCGAAGGCGGGCAGATCACCGATGCCGGGATCCGGATGAATGCCGACGTCGCCATCCAATACCTGGCCTCATGGTTGCGCGGCAACGGTGCCGCAGCGATCTACAACCTGATGGAGGACGCCGCCACGGCCGAGATCTCCCGTTCACAGGTCTGGCAGTGGGTGCAGAACAAGGCCACGATCGAGACCGGGGACATCGTCACCCCTGAGCTCGTGCGGACCATCGCTCGCCAGGAGCTCGGCCGCATGCGTGAGGAGTTCGGCGAAGAGATCTACACGCAGGGACGGTTCGAGGAAGCCGCCGACCTCTTCGAGGAGGTGGCGCTTGCCGAGGACTTCCCGGAGTTTCTGACCCTGCCGGCGTACGAACACATTGTTCAGAGGTAGCCAGTAGCCAGTAGCCAGAAAGAGCCTTCGGGCCCGTAGCGGCGGCCCGATTGGTCACGGACAGTCAAGCGAGCGGGAACCAGCGAGGAGCTGAGCACGACATGACCAGAGAACAATCGTTCACCGAGCGGGCCAACGCCATCAAGGCGGACTGGGATTCGAACCCGCGCTGGAAGGGCGTCGATCGCGACTACTCGGCGGAGGACGTCGTTCGACTCCAGGGATCGTTCACCGTCGATCACACCATTGCACGTCGTGGTGCGTTGCGGCTGTGGGATCTCCTCAAGACCGAGGACTACATCAATGCCCTGGGGGCGATGAGCGGCGGCCAGGCCGTTCAGATGGCCAAGGCCGGTCTCAAGGCCATCTACCTCTCGGGGTGGCAGGTCGCCGGCGACGCCAACCTGGCCGAGCAGGTCTACCCGGATCAGTCGTTGTACCCCGCCAACAGTGCTCCTGCCCTCGTCCGACGCATCAACAATGCGCTCGTTCGCGCCGACCAGATCGAGTGGTCGGAAGGCGGCGGCGATGTGCACTACATGCTGCCCATCGTTGCGGACGCCGAGGCCGGATTCGGCGGCGCGTTGAACGCGTTCGAGCTCGCAAAGAACTTCATCGCCGCCGGCGCTGCCGGCATTCACTACGAGGACCAGCTGGCTTCGGAGAAGAAGTGCGGCCACATGGGCGGCAAGGTGCTCGTACCGACGAGCCAGCACGTCCGCACCATCACGTCGGCGCGGCTCGCTGCCGACGTGATGGGGGTGCCGACGATCATCGTGGCTCGCACCGACTCGCTCGCCGCGACGCTGCTCACGAGCGACGTCGACGAGCGCGACCGGCAGTTTGTCACTGGGGATCGGACGCCCGAGGGCTTCTTCAACGTCACGAACGGGATGGACGCCGCGATCTCCCGCGGGCTGGCGTACGCTCCGTACGCCGACCTCATCTGGTGCGAAACGGGCCATCCGGATCTCAAGGAGGCAGCACGCTTCGCAGAGGCGATCAAGACCGAGTATCCCGACAAGATGCTGGCGTACAACTGCTCGCCGTCGTTCAACTGGAAGGCTCATCTCGACGACGACACCATTGCCAAGTTCCAGAAGGAGCTCGGTGCGATGGGTTATCGGTTCCAGTTCATCACGCTCGCCGGGTTCCACGCCCTCAACGCAACGATGTTCGAACTCGCTCGGGGCTACGCCCAGCGTGGCATGAGCGCCTACGTGGAACTCCAGGAGCACGAGTTCGCGATGGAGCCTCAGGGCTACACCGCAACCCGTCACCAGCGTGAGGTCGGCGCCGGGTACTTCGACGACGTCGCGACGGTGATCTCGGGTGGTCAGGCATCGACCTTGGCGCTCGAGGGCTCGACGGAGCAGGAGCAGTTCTAGAGAAGTAGCCAGTAGCCAGTAGCCAGTAGCCGGTAGCCAGTAGCCAGTACTCGAGAGGGCGGTCCTTCAAGGACCGCCCTCTGTCTGCTCAGCCTGCGGCGAGCAACGAGATGATCTGCAGTGGTCCGGCGGCGGTCAGCTCGAATGCTGCGACGGTGCCGTCGGTGAGGACGAGGATCACGTGGTCTCCGACGACAACCTGGTTGCTGACGTCCGGATACCTTCCGCCGACGAGGCCCAGGATGCTGGCGAGGGTTCCGTCGCTCTGGCGGTAGATCTTGCCGTCCATTCCAGCGTAGTAGCCGTTGGACGCGAAGAGCGCCGCCATGTCCTCCCCGACACCGCCGTTCCATGCCGTGCCCCATGGACCGTCCTCGGCAAGGAAGTCCAGCATCTCCTGCTGTCGGGCGGTCAACTCGCCGTCGAGTGCGACAACTGAGAGGTCGTCGTCGCCGGTCATGCTGATCGCCCAGGCTCCGAAGCCGATCGTGGTGACGACGAGAAAGGTGATGAGCACCACGAGCAAGCGTCGCTGACGTTTGAGATCTTCGACGGTATCGGCGTCGCCGATGTCGACCTCGCGTTCCATGGTCTTCATGGTTTCGTCCTTTCGGGTGGTCCGATGCCGGTACGCCGGCATCACGATCCAGAGCAGTCCGCCAACGAGTGCGGCGCCGACCAGCGCCACGGCAACGACGGCAACGGTGGGGCCTACCGCAGCCGGTGCATCGACGAGCCAGAGAAACTCATCGGTGGAAACGTCTGCGCCGCTCCCATCCTCGGGAGCCAGCATCGCCAGGATGAGCAGACTCCCCACAGCGGCGAAGGCAGCAACAAACGAGACCGCCAGCGCAACGGCCGGCCGTCGACGGCGCACCTGATCCTGAACGGACAGCCGGGCCATCACATCGTCGACATCAACCCGTTCGACAACCGCATCGAAGTACGTCCGAAGCCGGTCTGCGTCACGCATCGACCGTCACCCCCATCTCATCTCGCAGCCGCTGCAGGCCACGCTCGAGGTGAGTTCTCACGGACCAGCGTGACGAACCGAGCAGATCGGCCACCTCACGCTCCGGGTAGCCGTAGGCGTGGATCAGTACCACCACCGCCCGCTGCCGAAGGCTCAGCCGCTCCAGCGCACGCACCAAGTCGAGATCGGCAGGACGGTCGGCTGCGCTGCGCCGAGCCGGAAACAGCATGGGAGGCCGCTGGTACCACCGGGCCTTCGATTGGCCGACCCGGTAGAGATACCCGGCAGCGTTGCTCATCTTCCGGACCTTCGGCCAGTGTTCCCACGCCCACACCAGTGCTTCCTCCGTTGCCTCACGACCGATCTCGGGTCCGTAGGCGGCACCAAGCGCGATCGACAGCTTCGGCTCGGTCGCCTTGACGAACCTCGTGAATGCCTGCCGTTCGCTCGTCTGGTCCACATCGACTTCCCGTGTCGACAGCCCGCTCTGGGCTCTCACCCTGGTAAACCATCGAGACACCCGGAATGGGCGACCCCCCCCTCATCGTGCGCCCGTTTCCGAGCGACGCGCAACCTCCGAACGCCCCTGGGGGATTGTCGACTGAGCGCGCATACCATGGCCCGATGCGCAGACTCCTCTTGCTCGATGTCGTTGTCGTGCTCGCGTTCGTCGTGCTGGGCAGAGAAACGCACGACGAGGGCAATGCCCTCGCCGATGTCGCCACGACCCTCGCGCCGTTCCTCATCGCACTCCTCGTGGCATGGACCGCGACACGCATCGTGAGGTCGCCGCTGGACGTGAGCCGCGGAGCCTTCGTCGCTGCGATCACCGTTGCTCTCGGCATGCTCGTGCGACGCGTCGTCTTCGATGACGGGACCGCCACTGCGTTCGTGCTCGTTGCGAGCGCATTCAACTTGGCCGGCATGGTCGGATGGCGCCTCGTTGCCCGCCGACTGTCCCGTCGCACCGCAGCGACCACTTGAAACGGTCCCCCATCGCCAGGGCCCGGCTGGTTGAATAGCCGGATGGAACGCTCACTCTCCGATTTCGTACGCGGCCTGCCGAAGGCCGAGCTCCACCTGCACATCGAGGGAACCCTCGAGCCCGAGATGATGTTCGAACTCGCGGCACGTAATGGCATCGACCTCCCCTACCCCGACGTCGATGCGGTCCGTGATGCCTACTCGTTCACGGACCTCCAGAGCTTCCTGGACATCTACTACCTAGGCGCCGCGGTCCTCGTCACACAGCAGGATTTCGACGATCTGATGTACGCCTACCTCGAACGCGCCCACACCGACGGTGTCGTGCGAGCCGAAGTCTTCTTCGATCCGCAGACCCATACCGAGCGCGGCGTCGGGTTCGATGTCTTCATGCCCGGATTTCTCGCTGCAATCGACCGCGCGTCCGCCGAGCTCGGCATGTCCGTCGGACTCATCATGTGTTTCCTCCGTCACCTTCCCGGCGATGAGGCTTGCGAGACGTGGGAAGCCGCACGCGACTATCACAACGTGTTGCTCGGCGTCGGTCTCGACAGCTCGGAAGTGGACTTCCCACCCGACACCTTCGAGGAGGCCTATCGGCGGGCCCGCGCCGCCGGCCTGCACGCCGTCGCACATGCCGGCGAGGAAGGGCCACCGACGTACATCTCGGGAGCGCTCGACCACCTCGCCGCGGAGCGAATCGATCACGGTGTCCGAGCCGAGGAGGATGACGAGGTGCTCGCCAGACTCGTCGACCACTCCATCCCACTCACCATGTGTCCGCTGTCGAATCTCGCGCTCAACGTCGTGGACCGGCTCGAAGACCACAACCTGAAGCGGCTGATGGATCGTGGCGTCAAGGTCACGATCAACTCGGACGATCCGGCCTACTTCGGTGGCTACATCGGCGACAACTACGTGGCGACCGCAGAGGCGCTTGGGCTCTCCGAAGCCGACCTCACATTGATTGCTCGCAACAGCCTCGAGGCGACGTTTGCGCCGCCGGAAGACAAGGCCAGGTGGTTGCGGGAGCTCGACGACTACCTCGCGGCACGCTGAGACAGTCGGTCAGAGGGAAGCACGAAGCGCCGTCATGTACGCCGGGTCGGTCAGCGCTTGTTCTACGCATGCGGCGATCTGAAGACTGAGCTCGGCGGTGACCTCAGCTCGGGCGACTCCCTGTGCGGCCGAGCACCAGCGGACCACACTCTCTTCGTGCAGGCCCCGGGCGACCGGGCCCCACAGAAGTGCGGTGACGGCGATCAGCGCGGCCACGATCGAAACGACATAGGTCCGGGGAAGCTGCTGGCTCGACGACGGGTTGACTACTGCCACACCACTCCATCGGCGCCGGCCGCTCAGAAGTGAACACCGAATGCGGAATCGGCGCGTCCGGGGCTACTCCCTGACGAAGACCTGGCCGCTCCCCGAAGGTGCTGCGCTCGCGAGGAAGTTCCTCCACCGCGGGTAGCGATCGCCAAGTCTCCGGAACCACTCCGTGTTGATCACGGTGATCATGAGGATCATCAGGAGGAACGGCAGCTGCGTCAGGACCTGCACGAGGTCGGGGAACTGGACCTGGAACTCGCCGGCAACGAACAACAGCGCTCGATAGAGGTAGCAGGCAAGAGCGACTCGGTACGGATGCCATCCACCGAAGATGACGAATGCGAGCGCAATCCAGCCGACATTGGTCGTCAGGCCTTCACGCCAGCCGGCAATCTGGTCGAGCGAAACGGCGGCCCCGGCCATTCCGACCATGGCACCGCCAACCACGGTGTAGAGATACCGGAGTCGATTCACTGGTACCCCGCGTGCGAATGCCGCTTCGGGACGCTCGCCGACCCCCTGGAGAACGAGCCCCGGTCGGGTGCGGTAGATGAACCAGTAGGCGAAGAAGATGACGACGAAACTCCCGTACACCGAGATGTTGTGCTGGAAGAAGACCGTCCCCACGAAGGGGATCTCCGACAGCAACGGGATGTCCCACGACGGAACTTTCGGCCCGTTCACACCGACGTACGAGTTCCCCAGGAAGAGCGCCAGCTGTCGTGCGAACAAGAACAACACGAAACCGACGGCAATCTGATTGAGCCGCAGCTCGATACTCGTGACGGCGACGATCAGGGCGATCACGGCGGAGACCGCCATCGCTGCGAGATACCCGATGATCACGCTGTCGGTGACGAACGCGGCGGCGAACCCGGTCATCGCCGATAGGAGGATGCTCCCATCGAGAGACAGGTTGATGACTCCGGCCTTCTCGGAGATCGTCTCGCCGATGGTGGCGTAGACGAGCGGCGTGGCGGCAGCGACGATCCCGGCGATGACCTCCACGTCAGCCTCCCCCCGCCGTCGTTGCCGTCTCGGCTCGCCTTGCGAGCCGGCGGGTGCGTTGTGCCTGCCAGGCACCGACCACGAGGATGAACAGCACCAGCATGCCCTGGATGACCCCTGCCAGCGATGAGTCGATTCCCAGTCGCAGGGATAGCTGCGTCGACCCGACCAGCATCGCTGCGAAGAAGAGGGCGATGGGCGCCGTCCAGAGCGCCCTGAAACCGGCGAGCAGTACCACCAAGATGGCGAGGAATCCGTAGTTGCCGGAGATCGAAGGAACGAGCTTGTGGTGGAACCCGAGCGCTTGCACGGTCCCGGCGATCCCCGCCAATGCGCCACACATCGCGAACGCCGACAGCATGTACGCGTTGGTCGGGATCCCCATCAGGAATGCACTGTGATGGTTCTTGCCGACCGCCTTGAGGCGGAGCCCGTACCGCGTTCCCCGCATGAGCACGGCGATCGCAACAACGGCGGCGACTGCGACCAGGATGGCGAGCCACGAATACTCGTCGGCGCCGACGGTCGGGAGCCAGTAGCGCTCCTCGAACAGGTCGGTTCCGCTTGTCGACGCAACCCCGGTGCGAGACCATGGCCCGATGATCAGGTAGACGGCGATGGCACTCGCCACGAAGACGAGAGCCACGCCGGAGAAGATCTCGTGCACCCCGAAACGGGTCCGCAGGTAGCCGGGAATCAGCGCCCAAAAGATGCCGAACAGCGCACCGACGACAAAGGCAGCGACGATCACGACTGCAGGAGGCCCCGAGAGCTCACGAACGACGAAGGCAGCCCCGATGGCTCCCATCACGATCTGACCCTCGACGCCGATGTTCCACATCCCGGCCTGGAACGTCACGATCAGACCGGCGGCGGCCAGCGTGAGCGGTACCCAGGCAATGAGGGTGTCGGGGATCTTCGAGAGGCGCCCCAGGGAACCGTTCCAGATCTGCCACAACGCATCGAGCGGTGGGGCGTCGACGACCACGAGCAACAGCCACGTCGCCGCGAGCGCGAGGACCACCGAGACCACGGGGACACGCAACCGGCGCACCAGGTCGTTCACGGCACCGACTCCTTCCCGCCGATCAGGAATCCGAGCTCGTCGGGAGTCGTGGTCCCGGCGTCGACGATCCGGAGCACGTTGCCGCTGAAGAACACGGCGATACGATCGCTGTACCGCAGGAGCTCATCGAGATCGGCCGATGCGAACACGATGGCCGTTCCACTTTCCCTCCGCGCAAGCAGCTGTGTCCACACCCAGTCCGCCGACTCGATGTCGAGCCCACGCGTCGGATGCTCCATCAGCAGGAGTCGAACGTCATCCGGCATCATGGCGAGCAGGAGCCGTTGCTGGTTCCCGCCGGACAACGACTCGGCAACGGACTCCTTCGTGCCCTTGATGAAGTGGTGTTCGATGTCGCGTGTCGCCGCCGCTTCGGCGCCGTTCCAGTCGACGAAGAACGATGCGTTGCCGCTCGTCAGCTCGAAGTGCTCGGCGATCGACATCCCGGCCACGAGGCCTTCCTCCAATCGACCCGCCGGGAGATAGTGCACGCCCGCGTCGAGGAAGTTCCGGTACCGCCGGCCCGTCAGGTCGACGTCGCCGAGGCGGATCGTGCCGGCCTTCGGCTTGAGCAACCCTGCGCACGCCTGGAGGAACGTGCGCTGACCGCTGCCCTCGAGGCCGGCGAGGCCAAGTACCTCGCCGGCGGCAACGTGCAGGGACAGCTCCTCGACCGTCGTCAACCGTTCACTCACGGTCACCGCATCGAGCTCGAGCACCGTCGACCCGAGGGCGGCGTCCGGCCGACCTTCCGAAACGACCACGTCCCCGAACATCATCTCGACGAGCTGATCCGAAGAGAACGGCGCGTCGACATGCCCGACGACCTTCCCACGCTGCATCACTGTCGCCCGGTGGCAGAGCTGCTCGATCTCCTCGAGCTTGTGGGACACGAACAGCACGATCATGCCGTCCTCGGCCAGTCGGTTCAGGATCTCGAACAGCTTCTCACGCTGCGCTGCGGAGATCCCGGTGGTGGGCTCGTCGAGGATCAGCACGCGCGCTCCGAGCCACAGCAGCCGAGCAATCTCCAGTTGCTGACGCTCACCGACCGTCAGCGTCTGAGCGAGCGCTCCCGGATCGAAGCTGAACCCGTATCGATCTGCGGCCTCGCGCAACGCTTGCTCTCCAGCTCTGCGATTGAGCCGAAACGAGCCGGGAGAGCCGAGGAGGAAGTTGTCGAGCACGGTGAGCGGCAGGAAGACCAACGGATCCTGGTGCAGCATTCCGATGCCGGCCTTGATGGCGTCATCCGGCGACTGCAATGCCAGACGTTCACCGTGGAGGTGCACCTCCCCCGAATCCGCTTCGATGAAGCCGGAGATGACCTTCATGAGAGTGGATTTGCCCGCACCGTTCTCGCCGAGGACACCGTGGAGTTCGCCCTCCTGGACCTCGAGCGTCACGCCGTCGTTCGCACGAACGGCGCCGAAGTGCTTGTGGATGCTGCGCAGTTCGAGAGCCACGTGGGGACCCTAGACCGGCGCCGTCATCGGTGCCGAGCGGTTCGTCACAACGGTGTCGGGGGGAGGCCGACCGGCCTCCCCCCGATGATTCAACGAACCGCCGACGCCCTTACTCCGCCGCACTCGCACCGACGATGCCCTCGAGCAGCTGTTCGGTGTACCAGAGTTGGAAGTCGGTGGCCTTCTCGCCGTCGCCGAGCCACACCGAGCCATCCTGATTGTTCAGCGGCCCGACCCAGAGGTCGATTTCCCCGCTTGCCAGACCGGCGATGAACTCGGCCAGCGATCCGGCGGCGTCGGCCGCCAAGGCATCGCCGTCGTACCAGCCGATAGCCGTCGTATCCCGGTTGTTGAGGTCGCCCCAATCGGGCCCGGCCCATACGAAGTCGCGGGTGTACGAGCCTGCGATCACGTCTTCAGCGACTTTCAAGTACTCGGGACCCCAATGGAAGTACGGCACACCGAGGCACGCCTCGGGCGCTTCGGCACAGGCGTCCTCGTAGTCATACGGCACCGCCCAGATGGCGTTCCCGGCGTCCTGCTCCTGCCCGGCGCGCACGAGTGCTTCCGTCGTGTCGATGCCGGAGACGACAACGTCGGAACCGGCAGCGAGGAATTCGTTGGTCACCTGCGTCGGATCGAGCGTGAAGCCGGGGATGTTGAACCAGAAGCCGATCCACTTGACCTCGAAGGAGAGGTCGTCCGGATCGCCGCCGGCGTAGTTCTCGTAGCAGTACCGCGCACCGAGATACACGGAGTTGACCAGGCGCCGGGTCTCATCGTTGATGAGCGGCCCGAGATACGTGAGGTTGCCGGTTTGGGTGGTCAGCGCCGCCGCACAGCCGGCAATCGCCTTGCCGTAGTACATGCGGCCCATGATGTTGCCGAGGTTCGACAGGTCGGCCTTGTACGCCTTGCCGTCTACCCAGGCGCTGTCGCCCGACGACCAGATCATCGGGACATCCGGGAACTGCCCGGCAGCTTGCTCGATCCCGTCACGCATGTCATCCGACGTCGCGAAGATCACGTCGGCGCCCTGATCGATCATGTCGGCCACGACGTCGGGGAGCGTGGTTTCGGGCCGGTCCGCAGTATTCACCTTGTCGAGCACGATCAGGTTGGCCTCAGGCAACCCGAGCTTCTCCATGACATAGAGCCCGGCCTCGTAGTGGGCTTGCGACCAGCCTCGGTCGTTCTGTGGGCCGACAAGAATCATGCCGACCTGGAAGTCGTCCGGAACCATCATGTCGGGGGCCGCCGTCGTGGCCGTCCCGGCCGCCGTGGTCGGCGTCCCGGCTGCCGTGGTGGCGGTGCCCCCGTCTGCGGCGGTCGTGGTACCTCCGTCATCGTCACCACATGCGGCTGCGATGAGCGCAAAGGCAACCAGGAGTATCAACAACGCCGCCCCGCGTCGTCCCTTCATCATCGTGCTCCTCTCCAGTTCGAGCGGAGGCGCTGCGGCCTCGCCGAGATGACGAGCAAACCCTACAGAGCCTTCCCATCAGGACGGTGAACCATCGATCCGACGCCGGACGATCCTCACACCCTCCAGACGCTGCCAATGTACGAATCGTTCAAGTCTGCGGACAGGGCCGAAAGGACCTGGACGGGTGCGCTAGCGTGCCGGGCCCATGAAACACGTCCGCCTCATCGTGATCGGTCTGGTGTTGCTCTGTGGAACGAGCTGTGCAGCCGAACCCGCAGGCACGACTGGACCCACGTCACTCGATCGGTCGCCCACGACGACCCTGCTCTCAGCGCCGCCTGCCGGCACCAATCCACCAGGTGTCACCGCTGAGCTGCTGGAGACGATCGACGGCGATTCGCTCTCGGTGTCCATCGACGGCACCGCTTACGAGGTGCGACTCATCGGCATCAACGCTCCCGAACGCGACGAGTGCCACGGCGATGCCTCGCGTACCCAGCTCGATGCGTTGCTCGGCGCGTCTCAGATCGTCCTCGAAACGACCACCGACGACACGGACCAGTTCGGTCGTTTGCTCCGCTACGTATGGATCGACGGGGTCGAGGTCAATGCGCAGATGCTCGCAGCCGGCGGCGCCATTGCGCTCCAGACCGGACACGAACGCCAAGATGACTACTGGTCGCTCGCTCGAGAGGCAACGCGCCAACGTCGCGGCATGTGGGCGACCGATGCCTGCGGGCCCGCAACCGTCCAGGCACTCTCCATCGCCCCTATCGAATACAACCCGGCCGGCGCCGACGGGGAGAACGCGATCAATGAGTGGGTCGAGATCACCAACCTCGGATCGGAGCCGGTCGACATGACCGGATGGACACTGCGCGATGAGTCGTCCACGCACCGCTACGTCTTCGGATCGATCACACTCGACCCGGCCGCCACCGTTCGTGTGCGCAGTGGCTGCGGCGAGGACCGCGGTCTCGACCTGGTGTGGTGCGCCGCAGACGCCGTGTGGAACAACAGCGGCGATACCGCCATCCTCCAGGACGCATCCGGCAACGTGGTAACCCTTCGGACCTACGAGGACGGCTTCCCAACGGCACGGTTCCTCGACGAGTGACTAGTCATCACGGCGAAGAAAAAACGTGAGAACCCGTAACACTCCTGGTGTGTCCAACGGTTACGGACTTGGACGCGTTGATAGGGAGTTTGACGTGGAGCTCAGAGGCTTGCTCGCAGTGCTGGACCCGACGTGGGTCGAACACGGCCACCGCGTGCGGCACATGGCCGCCGAACTCGGCAAGCGGCTCGACCTGACCGAGAGCCAGCTGGACCGGCTGGAGATCGCTGCGCTCCTCCATGACATCGGCAAATCCCGTCTCGATCCTGCCGTGCTCGCACTCCCCCGACCGCTCACTACCGCAGAGTGGGAGCACGTCCAGGAGCACCCGCAGATCGGCTTCGATCTCCTGACGGGCAACGTTCACGACGACATTGCCCAAGCCGTCCTGGCTCATCACGAACGATTCGACGGATCTGGCTACCCCCACCGACTCATCGGGTCGGACATCCCCCTTGCGGCCCGGATCCTGGCGGTGGCGGACGCGTACGATGCCATCACTTCCGACCGGGTCTACGACGCAGCCCGACCGGCAAGCGAAGCGCATGCGGAAATCACCCGGGGATCCGGAAGCCAATTCGACCCGATGGTCGTCGAAGCGTTCAACGACGTGATGGCGTCGTCCCTCTGGGCGCCGACCCCGTCCACCCGCCTCTCCTTCGGGTTGGCCGCCCGCTAGCCCAGCGTCGACCACGTAGCGGTCAAATCGTGCCTCGCAAGGCCCGTGCTTCAAGTCGCGCCGACTGCATACCGATGAAACCATGTGTCACCCGAACAGTTCCAGGGGGTGCTCACTGCGGCGGTCGAGGGGGCGGAGTGGGCGTGGGCCGACCTGTATCGCTCGTATGCAGGTCGGGTACGCGGCTATCTGCGGTCGCGAGGCGCCGTGGATCCTGATGATCTCGTTGGTGACGTCTTCCTTCAGCTGGCGCGGAACCTGTCGACCTTCGAGGGCGACGAGCCTTCGTTCCGATCCTGGCTCTTCATGGTGGCGCACCACCGGCTCATCGACGAGCGGCGCCGCAACGGGCGTCGCCCGGTCGACTTGGTCGACGAACCCTCCCGGCTCGAGCGGCCGTCAAACATCGACGTTGCGCAGGAAGCCGTCGCCACGGTGACGGGTGACCAGCTCTACCAGCTGCTTGGTGACCTGACCGAGGACCAGGCCACGGTGCTGACCCTCCGCATGATCGGCGGACTCACGCTGGCCGAAACGGCAGAAGCCCTCGGCAAGAAACTCGGCGCCGTCACCCAGCTCCAACGTCGCGGGCTCGCCGCACTCCGCCGGCGGATCGAGACCGAGGGCATAACACCATGAGTGCTCGTGGCGGTAACGAGAGTATGGCGTCAGAAGGCGACAGGATGGACCGCGATTTCGACGCGGCGCTGCGTGGCGGTGCCGATGCACCGGCCGACCTCGCCGCCGTCGTGGCTGCCGCGACCGCCGAGTTCACCGACGTCATCGACGACGAGATGGCCCGACATCACACGGCCACCGCCGCCGCAGTTGCACGGAGTGTCGCTCACGCTGCGAGAACCGCACCGGCGGAGGACGCGCCGCCGGCAGGGCTGCCGCGGCGCCGCTGGCGACAGGTCACTGTTGCGGGAGCGTTCTCGGGGATGTGGGTGAAGCTCGCCCTCGGCACCGCAGCTCTCGCCGCAGTCGGTACCGCGGCCGCCACCGGATCACTCCCCGATCCGATCCAGGGGACACTTGCGGAGATCGCCCAGATCGTGAACATCGATCTCCCAAGCCCCGACGCCGATGCGTCAGACGGTGGCGAGGCTCCGATGGCGGACCCCGAGGGAGTCGAGGAGACAGTACCGCCGACACCTGCCGGGGACCTTGAGGACGAAACGCCTCCGCCCCTGGGTGACGACCACGGCGAGGACGACGCAACCGCCGACGACGAACGTGACGACCTCGACGACGGTGACGACATGGACGCCGGGGACACCATCGCCGACGATGACGATGACGATGACGGCGACGACGGCGACAACGACCCGGACGACGATCACACCGGTAGCGACGACCCGGAAGACGACACTACCGACGACGACTCCGACCCCGACTCCGACTCCGATTCCGATTCCGATTCCGATGATGATGACGAGGACGAGGACGATGATGACGACGAGGACGATGACGACGACGACGACTGAGTCGAGATCGAATCGGAGTGCGTCGCACGTGCCGGTCGGCGTCCACCTCGCTTGCCATGACCATGGCCCGTCTCACCTCGATTTCCTGTTCTAGGCCGTAACAACGCCTCGTCCTACGTCGGTAACGGAGGTATGAGCACGGCCGGACAGTGGGACGACAGCGCCTTCGAGCAAGCACTCCACGGCATCGTCGGCGCCCCGGATGACCTCGCGGGACTCGTTGCGAACGTGCTCATCGAGTACACCGATTCGATCGACGATGAGGTCGCCAAACACCATGTGGGCACGGCTGCAGCCATCGCCCGCAGCATCGCGCACGACTCGTTGCCGGTAACGGCAACTGCTGCGTCCGCCACTGCACCCACGAAACGCCGCCGGCGGCTCCGTCGCCTCACCTTTGCGGGAGCCTTCTCGGGGATGTGGGCCAAGGTTGCGTTCGGCGCCGTCGCAATGGCGACTGTCGGCACGGGCGCGGCTGCCACGGACAGCCTTCCAGCCCCGATCCAGGCCGTCGTCGCGGACGTTGCCAGCGTGGTGGGTGTCGAGCTACCCCACCCCGACGATGCCCTCGAGCCGAAGACCGTCGGTCCTGAAGACCCGGCCCTGTTGCCCCCCGGCGGTGGCGCCTCTGAGGAAGGCCGCATACGGGGACAGGAGCAGCAGGATCACAAGGCCTGCGTTGCCGACGCTGAAGCCGAAGGGCTCAACCCGGACGAGGAGTGCGAGGCTCCAACGCCGCCTGGCCTCGATAACAAGGGCGGAACACCGCCGGGTCAGTCCGACGACTTCACGCCCCCCGGCCAGAAGAAGAAGGACAAGAAAGACAAGACCCCACCCGGCCAGGACAAGAAGGACAAGAAGGACAAGGACAAGACCCCACCCGGCCAAGGCGGCGGGGACGACGATGACGAAGGCAAGGGCAAAGGCAAAGGCAAGGGCAAAGGCAAGGGCAAAGGCAACTGATCCTCAACACACCGCCCCTCCCCCTCCGAACCCCCAGGTGACCGCCCTGGGGGTTCTTCTTTGACAGGAGAGACAAATGATCGCCGGGTGATCGTCTGATCGCAGGGTGATCGTCGACACTCACCCGTGATCGAATTCACGCCGACCAGCCGGGAGCGGACGTCGACTCACCCATCAGCCGGACAGGGAAGACCGAACCTGAGACGCGGACGAGCGCAAGAAGCGCGCCCGTCAGCCTCCGATCTCGCGAGCCGCCAGCCTCTCACCCAGGTGGGAAACCTCAACCGAGGCGATCTTGGCGGCGTCCAGTTCGTCGATGGCGACGTGGACCATGAAGATCCGCTCATTGCCGCCGGGTCCGTCGGCATACGCATATGCCTCGAAACCCTGCGAGAAGAGAATCCGACCGGCATCGTCACGTCCGACGAGCCGGTACGCCCCGCCGGCCGTGCGCACGGTGACATCCGAGTCACCGACAAACCGGATCTCGGCCGACCGGGCCGGTTCGTCGGCGTACATCGAAGCGGTCAACCCGGGGCCGGCAGCCGCAGGGGCACCATCGATGATCCCGCCGAATGCCAGCACGGTCTCGCCGACGCCGGGCGTCCCGTATGCGGGGGCGTACCCGTACGCCGACCGATAGTCTGCGACCTTGAGGAAGTTGTAGTCGCTGATCCAGCTCGGGCCGCAGTAGGTCATGACGTCGTAGTGATTGCTGGGACTCACGAGTTGCCCACTCTGCTTGTCGTAGCCCCACGTGCCGATCTTTCCGCCTGTGTAGGGATAGTTGGGATCGGCGCCGGAGGCGCCGCAGCCGGGTGCATGGTCGAGGCCGAGGGTGTGACCGAGCTCATGGGCAACGATGTGGTCGTCTGCGAGCCCATGAGCAACTGGATACCCAATGAAGCCGATCCCTCCGATGCCGCCTGAGATCGAGCGGGGCAGCACGCCGTAATAGATGCGGTCGCTGCCGTCGGATGAGCGCAGGCTGCTGAGCTCGTAGAGGAGGTCGACCCAGCCTTGCTGGGTGGTCCCGTCGAACGCGTAGCTATCTCGGATCTCGATCGTGTACGACGAAACGGGATGCACCCGCAACGTCTCGTTGAGCATGGCCTCTGCATCCTGCATCGTCACCACGGCCGATTCGCCGTTCAGCACGATCGGGACGAACGTGACGTCGAAGGACGGCATCGTGGTCACGTCGAGGTCGAACCACCCGCTCTCGGGCCACCGATTGTTGCTCTCGGAGTTCTCGCGAACGTCGTTGTCGGGATCGATCTTGATGTAGATCTCCATGTCGTCGCGCAAGAACGATGAGTCGAATGTCGCATTGAAGGTCTTGGACAGCTGGCTCTCGTCGACGGAGACCGGAACGGTCCCCGGTCCGTTGAGTACGACGCTGCCCGACTCGCCACCAGCCCGCCAATGCATCACGACGTCGAGGTTCGATGCCGAGAGCACGTGACTGGCCTCGACAAACACCCGAACGATGCCGTCGCGACCCTTGACGGTCGGCACCCGGTCGCCGACCGAGTCGGCTGAGTCTGCCGCAGGGACCGCCTGATTCACGTAGAGGCGTTCGACGGAGAAATCGATCGGATCACGCTCACAGCCAGACTCGTCCTCCGCCTTGCAGTCATCGGTACCGCCCCCGCCGACCGCCTGGTCGTCGTCCTTGCCGCCAAAGAGCACGTCGAGCCCGGAACCGCCGTCCAGGTAGTCGTCGCCGATGTAACCGAGCAGGAGATCATCGCCGTTGCCGCCGTAGATCGTGTCCTTGCCGGGTCCGCCGCGCAGGTCGTCGTCGCCCGCATTCCCCTCGATGAGGTCGTTGCCGTATTTGCCGTACACCAGGTCATCGCCGTTGCCGGCGAAGATACGGTCCGCTCCGGGGCCACCGTTGATCTCGTCATTGCCACCGTTGGCGCAGATGATGTCGTCGCCACCCTTGCCCTTGATGAGGTCATTGCCGCCCTTGCCGACGATCACATCGTTGCCGAGGGTCCCTACGAGCACGTCGTCACCCGAGGTTCCAACGATGGTCGCAACTTGTCCGTCGCACATCGGCGAAGCCTCGGCCACTGCCGGCACGGCGATCAGCAATGCAGCGACGAGCCCAACGACCATCAGCGTCCGCAGCGCGGGAATCTGGAAGGGTCGTGCGACGAGATTCATCGGGATGCTGCCTCCTCACGACGCAGGCAGGAAGACCGGAGCCTACCCGCGTTCGAATGCCAAGAAACCACTGTCCGTAGTATTTCGGCCCCATGCGACCACAACATGAGTCAAGAATTGGTAAATGCGGTCACTAGAAGTGGCAGCCGGGCACGTTCGGTGGCTGGGAGGCCGCATCGGTCGGCACCATCAGCCGTGGGATCGACGGGGCGGCCTCCGTCCCAAGTCACAAGTCACAAGTCCCAGGTGGGTCGCCGTGGCCTTTTCGCCTCAATCTCCCTGAGCTGGCACGGTGCAGGTGTCGACGGGATCACCAGAACCCGCGAAGCCCGCCCACACGACCGGGTCGTAGCTCGGAGCCGCAGCGACCTCGTCGGTTGTCAGGAAACGCACGATGGCGCGGTACGCCGCTTCGGCGTACGCCTGGCGGAAATCGGCGGTCTTGAGCAGCTCAGCCTCCGATTCATTGGCCAGGTACGCACCCTCGGCGATCACCGCAGGCATCTCGGCGCGACGGAGAATGCCGTAGTACT
>JASJAX010000093.1 GCA_030066755.1 Acidimicrobiia bacterium | reverse complement strand
GAGAACCCGCCCGTCGAGGGCGGGTTCTCTGAAACTCGGGCCGAGCCTGCTCGGCCCGAAACCAATCACGAAGCGGGGGCCGGCAAGCCGACCCCCGCTTCAGCCGTGGCACGCCGCCACGAAGCTTGGTCGTTACTTACGCCTCGATGGGCAGCTCGGCGGCCTGCCAGGCCAGCCAGCTTCCCGTGAAGCCCTTGACGTTGTCGTAGCCGAGCAGGTGGAGAACCGGCACGGTCAACGATGCACGCCAGCCGGACTTGCAGTACACGATGACGGTGGTGTCCGTGGGGATGTCCACGTCGGTCTCGCCAATGGTGCGCACCGGCGCGTGCAGTGCGTTCGGAATCCGGCCATCGGCGACCTCGCCGTCGGTCCGCACGTCGAGCGCAACGGCGCCCGCGGTGAGCGCTTCATTGACTGCATTGGCATCGCCGGCCGTCAGGAAGCCCTCAGGGATCGTGCTCAGGAAGCCGTCGACGGCTTCGACCATTGCCGGCTCGAAGCCGGGGTCACCGAAGGTCTCGGGCAGGTCGGGATCGGCCGTCACCGGCTCCTCGGCGGCCGTCCAGCCGTTCCAGCCCGGCGGGTAGGCCAGGATGTTGTCGTAGCCGATCATCCGCAGCGACGACGTCGCCAGACCTGCACGCCATCCGGACTTGCAGTAGATGAAGACCTGGCGATCCGCGGGGATCTGGTCCAGGTTCTGCGCCAGGGTGCGCAGCGGGATGTTGACGGCATCCATGATGTGTCCGTCGGCGTACTCGCCTTCAGTGCGCACATCGATGATGTAGGCGTCGCTTGCCTCGACCTGGTCGATGAATGCAATGGTGTCACCGACGGCCATCCAGCCCTCGGGGATGTTCTTGACATACGAGACGACGGCGGCATTCACATCGAATGCGGCCGGTGCCTCAGTCGTCTCCGGAGCCGCAGTGGTTTCCGGGGGTGCCTCGGTCGTTGCCGGAGGCGCCTCAGTGGTCGCCAGCGGCGAGTCGTCGGCCAGGGGTGCGTCGGTCGTATCGGTCGACGCATCGTCCCCACAGGCTGCGAACACCATCGCAAACGCCAACAGCAGTGCTATCAGGGTGTTGCGGCGGAGCATGTCCATGGTTTTCCTTTCGTAGGTAGTCGGTTGAGCCGGCAGCGCCGGCGTGAGAACTGATGAGGTGTGCGGAGGTCAGGCGCTCGGGACCTCCTTCGCCGCGGCCGCTTCGTGTTCTGCCGCTTCGAGCTCCTCGACCCACTTCGAGTGCTCGATCTTGGCTTCGAGTTCTGGGACGTAACCGGTCGTCATGCCCGACAGGGCCTTGTAGACGAACGTGAAGTACAGGTGACCCACGAGCAGCAACGTCAGCGCCAGCATGGCGAAGTCGTGGATGATCGCCGCCCAGGCGAGTCCGGATGCGCCGAGCCCGCTCTTGAAGAACCACATCGCGAGACCGGTCACGACAATGGCTGCCGAGACGATCACGACCGCAGCGTGGTGCAGCTTCTGTCCGGCGTTGAGCCTGCCTTGCGGCGGCATCTCCGTCGCGTGACCCATCGCGTAGCGGTACATGTGCTTGATCCACTCGATGTCGTCGCGGTCGTACTTGAACGAGTCGACCAGCAGTTCCTTGGCACCCTCCCGATCGGCGATCAGGTAGGCAATGGGAACGGCCATGAACCCAACCGCCGCAATGCGATGGAGCAGCCGTGAGGTGCCTCCGGAGGCGAACACACTCAGTGGATCCCACAGCAGGACGAGCCCGCTCAGCAGCAAGATCAGGAACGAGCTCGCCAGGAGCGCATGGATGATCCGCTGATTCCGCCGATAGCGGAGGAGTTCGTGGTCGTGGTTTCGGGTCGCCATGTCACACCTCCTCGGTGGTGTCGGCGGCTGCCGCGTCTTCGACCGCTCTGAGCTCGGCCATGTGATTGCGTCGAGCGATCACCGCGGCAACTCCTGCGGCGGCGATCGTCACGCCCGTGAGGGCGATCGAACCGGGCTGCACGACCTTCTGCCATGCCTGGGAGACGAGCGGCGGATCCGGCTTCAAGGGGAGGTCGAGAACCTCGGGATCATCGGGGACGACCATGATCACGCCGAGCCCGCCGGCTTGGGTCTCGCCGTACACCTGCGCATTGGGATACCGGTTCTTCATCACCGCGACCCGAGCGTTGGCTTCGGCGAGGACTTCTTCCTTGTCGCCGTACATGAGTGCTCGGCTCGGACACGTCGTGACGCACCAGGGGTCGCCACCCGCCTTCGTGGTGGCGGCACATGCGTCGCACTTCGATGAGCGGCCGTCGACCATTTCGGGGACCCCGTAGGGGCACGACTCGATGCAGTACCCACAGCCGCTGCAGATGTCGCGATCCAGTCGGGTCAGGCCGTCTTCTTTGAAGAGCGCATGGGTGGGGCACACGGCAACACACGCGGCGTCGGCGCAGTGGTAGCACCGGTGATTGTCGAATCCGCCCGCCAGGTTGGGGAACGTTCCACGGACCTGTTCGAGGATCCGGATGTACTGGGTGCCTTCGTTGAGTTCGTTGCCGGCTTTGCATGCGACCACGCATGCTTGGCATCCGATACAGCGCCCGAGGTCCAGGAGGAATGCGTTGGCCACGTCACACCTCCTTCACGATCTTGACGAAGTTGATGCGCATGCCGGCTCCCCCGCTGATCGGGTCGAGGGCGTACCGGGTCTGGAGCTCGGTGTCGCTGGCGCCACGCCCGTAGGCTCGGGTCAGCTTCTTGGTCTTCTGACCGAAGCCGTGGGGCATGAACACGGCGTCGGAACGGATGCGCTGGGTTGCCTTGACCCGGATGGGTCCGGATCTGGCGCCGTCCTGATTCTCCAGTAAGACGTATTCGCCGTCCGCAACGCCCTCGTCGTCGGCGGCGTCCTCGTTGAGCCACAGCTCGTTCTCCGAGTAGAGCTCGTTGAGCACCGGGGTGTTCTGCGTCTTGGCAAACGTGTGGACGGGATGACGCCCGTACAGGAGCCGGTAGAACCCAGCCGGTGGTTCCTCGACCGCTTCGTAGACCGGCATCGGATCGAACCCGGCGTCGGCCAGTTGCTGCGAGTACAGCTCGATCTTCTCGGAGGGAGTGCGGAACGGACTGCTCTCACCGAGGTCCTCGAAGTACGGCTTGCCGTTCTGCATGATGATGCCGCCCTCGGCACGCATGTCGTCGAGGTTGGACGCCACCGACCGCAGTCGTTTGTCGAGGTACTCCTCGGCGGTCTCCCAGTCGAAGTACGCATCGAGCCCGACACGGATGCCGAGTTCTCGAGCCATCCACCAGGCCGGACGTGTGTCGTACATCGGAGGGATCGCCGGCTCTCGCATGGCGATGTACGGCGTCTTGTGCGACACCGCCCAGAGCTGGTCGTAGCGCTCGAAAAACGTCGACTCGGGCAGCACGACGTCGGCCCATGCAACGTGCTCTTGGGGCAGGACGTCGATGGCGACCACGAGATCCAGCGCCTTGAGCGCTTCGATCGTCCGCGGTTTGTTCGGGACGGAGTTCAACAGGTTGGTGCCGTAGACGATCAGCCCTTCGATCCGGTACGGGTCGCCGGAGATCATTGGGTCGATCAGCTCCTGCAGCGCCGTTGCGCCGCGAAGGAAGGTATCGCGGGCGCCGTCGGCTCGTGCCTTGCCGCTCGGACCGAGCGGTAGCTCATCGCTGACCTCTTCGCCGGGCTCCGCCGAGCATCCTCCGGAGCTGCCGGCGACGGCGTACGGCGGGTGCGGATACTCCTCGAGGAACGGGCTCTTGTTGAAGTACAGCCCGCCGGGCCGCCCATAGGCGCCCAGGAGTGCGTTGATGAGGTAGGTGGCGCGCAGGCGCTGGGTGTCGTTGCCGTACCAGGTGACATGGCGACCCGGCATGATCACCGACTGCGGGAGGTTGTCGGCCATCACCCGCGCCGTCTCCCGGATCTGCTCTGCGGGCAGGTCGGTGATGGAGGCGGCCCACTCGGGTGTCAGGTCTGCGACGTGGGCGCTGAGTTCGTCGAACCCAACGGTCCAATCGGCGACGTAGGAAGCGTCGTAGCGGCCCTCGGTGATGAGAACGTTCATCCATGCCAGCAGCAGCGCCGTGTCGGTGCCCGGCTTGATCGGAAGCCAGTAGTCGGCCTTGGCCGCGACCGAGGAGAACCGCGGGTCGACAACGATGACCTTCCCGCCCTTGCTCCACATCGTGGCGAAGTCCTGCATCACGGTGTTGCGGGTGTCTTCACCGATGTGGCTACCGATCAAGGTGAGGCAGCGCAGCTCATCCCAGTCGACCGGTTCATGACCACCGACCGCCATCCCATAGGTGAGCTGCGCTGCCTCTTCGCGAGGTGACAGGCAGAGCGACGAGGATGGCTTCGCCGCGTTCGGAGTGCCCCATGCCTGGGCGAACAGATCCGTGAACCAGTATTCACCCGAGGTGTGGCCGAAGATCGCCAGCGCTTCCGGCCCGGACCGTTCTTTGATGTCGTTGATCTTGCCGGCGATGAAGTCGAGGGCCCGCTCCCACGTGACTTCTTCGAAACGGCCCTCGCCCCGTTCGCCGGCTCGCATCATCGGCGCCTGCAGGCGGTCCGGGTCGTTGAGGAACGACACGCCACCTTGACCGCGAGCACAGAGCATTCCGCGGCTCTTCGGGTCGAGCGGATTTCCGTCGACCTTCTGAACGACGCCGTCGACGCTGCGCACGACGATGCCGCACCGCCAAGGGCACATGTCGCAGTAGTTGTAGGTCGTCTCGATCCTGCCGCGTCGGTACCACGGCGTATCACCGTTCTCCGCAGCGAGTGCGTAGGAGGGTGCCAGGCCGGCGATACCGACGGTGGCGCCGGTGGTCAGGAACGTTCGGCGGGTGATCTTCAGATCAACGAGTGCCATGACGGTTGGTCCTCATGTCTTCGAGATGGTGGGGATGGTTCACCGACATGAGCCCTGCCAACCGGGCGTCACAAGATCGACACGGACTGGAAGTACAGCTGAATTCGAATCGCGCGACCCGGCTCGGGTCGTCCGAAAGGTGTGGCGTGCTCATCGGCTATCGGCGCCATCCTTTCACCCGAGTACTGGCCCGTTCAGGGACCGACGTCCCAGGCGACTAGGGCCCCTTGGGTCATATGGCCGGGATCGCATATCTGCACTACATGCAGGTTCTGCATAGCGATATTCGCTTCTGGCGAATATGCGCATCTCCTGCATCTCGGAAGGGCCGAGAACCCCCTCCGAGGATGCACGAGTAGGCAGGAGCCGCTCATGCAGACTGCGGGACTACACGAGGGCCCCGATGGAGGACTGGGTGGTTTTCGCGAGCTTCAGGTCGTGGATGCCGCCGACGCCGCTCCTTGCACGCTGGCGAGGGGTGGGAGACCCTCGGCAGCGCAGGCACTCTCCCCCGGCGGATGTGAGCCGGCGAACGAGTCCTCCGGGTCGTTGTTGCGACGTACGAGGGCGATCAGAGGAAGGGCCACCAGCGTGACGGCCCCACCGATCACGTAACCGGCGGAATACCCCCGCCGCTCGGCGAGGACACCGAGGCCGGGCTGGCCCGCAACACCGCCGACCCCGGCAACCATCGAGTCAAACGAGATGACGGTGGCACGTTGCTCGCTCGGCACCACTTGATGGAAGAACGCCTGGCGGACGGGCATCTGGACGCCCATCGCAACGCCGGCCAACGCAAGCAGCGCCAACGCCACCACGAAGACGTTGACTCCGCCGACCCCGATCATCGCAAGCGAGAAGACACCACCAGACCAGAGCATCAACGTGGAGCGGCGGCCACACCAACGCGTCACCACCTCGACGAGTGCGTTCCCGACCATCATCGAGATCGCAAGAATCGCCGCGACGACGCCTGCAACCCACACCGCGTCGTTCTCGAGGAGCTCCAGGAAGTAGGGCTGCCAGGCGTACCACGCCCACATGAAGAACCCACCCTGCACGGCGGCCCCAACCATCAGGAGCCGCAATGAACGGTGCCCCCAGCCGAATCGGACGCCGGTCCGACCGATCCGCAGTGCCTCGCCCGGCACCTCGGCCAAACGCACACGCCGCGGCTCGAATCCGATGTCGTGCATCCCGCGCCACGCCATTGCGAGGAGCACGACGAGAAGTCCGGCTCGAACGACAAACGGTATGGCGAGATCGACCTGGCCGAGCAACCCACCGCCCACGGTCCCGCTCAGCATGGCGGCCCCGCTGACGATCTGACCGCGCGAGAAGATTCGGTCGAACTCTCCGTGGTACCCGAGACCACGGGCACCGTCGACGAGCCACGCCTCCATCGCACCGGAGTAGAACGTGAAGCCGAGCCCCATCAGGACGGATACAGCGGAAAACGCGACGATGCCCCCGCCGACGGTCGCCAGCCACACGTAGAGCAACGTGGTGATCGCCAGCACGATGAGCGACAGCAGGAAGGACACGCGGCGACCGATCGTGTCGGCGACGACCCCAGTTGGGATCTCGAACAGCATCGTCCCCACGGAGAACGCTGCGTTGGCGATGAAGACCTCGGTGATCGACAGACCGGCATCGAGCAGGAACAGGGTGTTGATCCCCCAGATGACCGAAGCCGCAAGCGTGTAGATGCCGGCGTACACGTAGTAGCGGCGTACCAGGCGGCCGGCCTCTTGGGGCATGGTGTTTGTCGTCACGCTCTGGAGCGTACGCCGCTCGTGCGACGGAGGAGTGCACCCGGCGGGCGATCGCACCGAAACGTGCCATGATCCGACGCCGTGAGAGCCTTGATCACCGGCATGAACGGAACAGTCGCTCCCGTCCTCGGCAACCGGCTCGGTGCGGCAGGCTGGGACGTCGTGCCGTGGGATCGTTCAGCCGTGTCCCCCGACGATGCATCGGCGTGCCGGCGCTTCATCGGGGACGTGAACCCCTCTGTGATCGCCCATCTTGCGATGGGAGCCCCCGATTGGGCCGGCTTGATGGCGGAGGAGGCCGCCAGCCGAGGTATCCCCTTCCTGTTCACGAGCACGGTGTCGGTCTATGCCGATCGCACGGTCGGTCCGATCACCGTCGACTCCCCGACCGACTCGACGAGCGAGTACGGCCGCTACAAGATCGATTGCGAGGAGCGAACTCGCCGTTCCTACCCCGACGCCATCATCGCCCGCCTCGGTTGGCAGATCGGCGATGCCCCCGGGTCGAACACGATGGTCCACCACTTGTACGACGTGGCCGGCCATGTCGGAACCGTTGAGGCCAGCACCCGCTGGTTCCCTGCATGTTCGTTCCTCGGCGACACGGCTGCCGTCCTCCACGGTCTGATCGAGCGGAGTGTGGGCGGTACCTACCTCGTCGACAGCAATCGCCGGTCGTCGTTCTTCGAGATCGTGTCGGCACTCAACCGCATTCATGGCCATCCGTGGCGTGTCGAGCCCATCGATGAGCCGATACTCGACATGCGGATGGTCGACGAGCGGATCGACGCTCCCCCGCTGACCACTCGATTGCAGGTCTAGTCGACCTACGACAGCACCGAGCTGTGGTGTTCGAGTACCCCGTCGATGGCAGCGAGCTCATCGCTCGCCAGCTCCCACTCCCCCGCGGCGGAGTTACGGACCACCTGGTCCACTGTGTAGCACCCCGCAATCACAGGGCCCATGCCCTCCTGGGCCGCCAGCCAGTTGATCGCGACCTGCGCGAGTGGTCGACCGATTTCCGATCCGAGGTGGCGGAGATCGGCCGCCGCAGCGGCGTACAAGTCGGCAGCATTTCCGGTGAGCTTGGGATTCGCATTGCGTACGTCGCTGCTTTCGAGCGTCGCCGAGTCGTACGAGTCCGTGAGGAGCCCCTGGAAGAGCGGGCTGTACGGGAGGAATGCCATGCCGTGCTCGACGACGAAGGGCAACACCTCGGATCGAGATCGGTACTCGAGCGGGATCCCGTGATAGGCCCGGGGGTCGTGCTCGAGCAGGTTGTACAGGCCCTGGAACGTGGCGATTGCACCCGACTGCGCTGCTCGCCGCATCTCGGCAAGCGAGAAGTTCGACAGACCGATGTAGCGGATCGTCCCCTTCGCCTGCAGGTCGAGCACAGCGGCCATCGTTTCGTCGATATCGACTGCAGGGTCGGGCCAATGCATCTGGTACACGTCGATGTGGTCGGTATTGAGACGCCGCAGGCTCGCCTCGACTTCAGTCCGGATCGACGACCCGGTGCCGTTGTTGGTCACCCGGTCCTGCTCGTCCCAGACCAGCCCGAACTTGGATGCGATGAGCACGGCATCGCGCCGTTCGGCCAGCGCTTTGCCGAGCACCCGTTCGGCGTGACCGAGGCCGTAGACCGGCGCCACGTCGAAGAAGTTGACGCCGAGATCAACCGCCCGACGTACTGAGGCGATGGCCTCGGTCTCGTCGTACGCCGTCCAGACGCCGGGTCCGCTGAGCGGCCAGCAGCCGAATCCGACGACCGACATCGACTCGGGGATCAGGGGTGCCGTCGTGTACCTCACGGCGCCATCCTACGGGTCGACCCGGCGCCGACGATGCCGCTTTGTCATACTCATGGCGGGAGAGCGATGGACCGAGAACCCACCTCCAATCTCGCCGGACCGAGTCCGTACGACTCTGCGGCGTCATCGAGCCTGCGGTTTCTCCTCGAGATCGTGGCCTGGGTGGCGGGCCCTTGGGCCGTGGCGGACCTGACCGGCCAGGCGTGGACTGCCATTCCTGCGGTGGTGGCCCTACTGGCACTGCCGTCGGTCTTCAGCACGCCCGGCGACAAGAACCAGGTGATCGTTGGCACGCCCGGTCCGGTTCGGATCGTCATCGAGCTCGCCCTCATCGCCGCCGCCGTCGCCGGTGCATGGATCGTCTGGCCGGTCTGGCTCGCCGCCGTCGTGTCCGTCGTGGCGGTGGCCGGCATCATCACCGGACTCCCCCGTCTCCGCTGGCTCGCTGCGGGTGCTCCGCCGGTGTCGTGACCGAACTCGCCCGGCTCGGCCGGGGACACCGTTGGGCGGCTCAGGTCGAGTTGCGGTCCCAGATCCGGGCTCGTTCGATCGCTTCCCAGTCGGGTCGCAGGATCGACATCTGCACGGAGTCGACTCGACGACCGTGTCGCAGATAGTGATCGCGGACGACCCCCTCCTCGCGGAATCCGGCCTTCTCGAACGCCCGCTGGGCGCCGGTATTGGACGCCAGCGTGGTCAACCAGATCCGGTGGTGGTCGAGGTGTCCAAAGGCAAAGTCGAGCATCGCATCGATGGCGTCCGATCCGAGCCCCTTGCCGCGATTGGCGGCATCCGCGATGAACATGCTCAACTCGGGACCGCCCAAACGGTTCCCCATGTTCCACAGCCAGATCGTTCCGAGGAACTCGGATCCGTCCAGCGGTGAGATGACGAAGAAGAACTCCTCACCACTCGCACGCTTGTCGAAGAAGCGCTCCACCATGACATCGTTCTGGGGGTAGACATACCCGGCCCAGTACGCGACATCAGCATCGTTCACCGCAGCCTTGTACGACGCGACGTCGTCCTTCTCGAACCGGCGCAACCACACTCGTTCGCCGCGAATGATCGGGTTGTGAGCTCCAGACACGCTGCGCTCCGCCTCCTCGTGAGTCGCAATAGGCGAAGCGACTGTACCGGGACGACGATCCGGGCGCTCTCTCCAGGGCGCAGCCCGGATGTCAGGAGTCGGCCTCGTACACCTCACGTGCCCGGCCGAGGAAGCCTCGGAGCTCGTCGAGGTCGATGTCGGCGACACCCTTGAACCCGACACTCGCCTTCCCCACCTTGACCTTGCCGAGGGCCTTGCCGTACTTCTCTGACAGGTACTGGCGATCCTCGACCACGTTGACGTAGATACTCAGGTGGTTCTTCTGAGCTGCCAGGCCGACGACGAACCACTGAACCTCGGTTCCATCGGGACGGGAGTAGTCCATCTGGCCGTAACCGATGATGTCCTGGTCGGTCCCTCCCCAGAACTTCCCCGTGTACAGCCACGCAGGCATGCCGTCCATCACGTCGGCGATGACGTCATGGAGCGTGCGCATGTCGTCACGGACCCCATCGGGGAGGCCGTCGAGGAACTCGGCAATGTCGTGGTCGGTGCGTTCCATGGGAGGAACGCTACTCAACCGTGCGCAACGGAGGGGGGCCGAACGCTACGGCTTCGGATGGCTCGGCTGCGCCATGACCCGGGCCAGCGGCCGCAGCGCCATCCAGCTTTGGTCCTTCGGCCGGTGGACTCCCGGCTCGATGAGGTTCGGGAACTCGATTAGCGGCGTGAACCGGACCTTGCCCTTCTGGAGGCCCACGAAGGCACTCGTGGGCTCATCGCCCAGTGCCTGCTCGATCAGGTACTCGACACACTTCGAAGCGAGCCGGGTTGCCTGGATCCGATCGAACGGCGAAGGGTCGCCTCCCTGCTGCACATGACCGAGGATGGCCTCGCGCACATCGAAGAGCCCGCCGCCCTCGTGCTCGAAGAGCGATCGAATGAAGCCCGTCGAGAAGACCGGATCGGCGTGCTCGCTGCGAATGACGAGTCCCAGTCGTTTGCCGTGAGCGAACCCGTCCTTGAGCTCGTTCACGTCCTTCTCGAGATCGAGCAGCGAGATGCCTTCCTCCGGGAGATACACCCGTTCGGCGCCGGTCGCCAGCCCGCTCATCAGGGCGAGGTACCCGCAATCGCGACCCATCACCTCGACAACAAAGCTCCGCCGTGCGGCGACGGCGGACTGTTTGATCTTGTCGACATCGTTCTGGATGCTGTTCAACGCCGTGTCGGCGCCGACGCTGAGCTCGGAGCCGGGCAGGTCGTTGTTGATCGAAGCCGGCAGGCAGACAATCGGCCGGCCGAACACCGGATACTCATCACGCAGCTCATGCATGGTGTGAGCCGCCTGGTAGGCGGTCCAGCCGCCGATGAGCAGCAGACCATCTATCTCGTGCTCGGCCATCTGCTCGGCCATACGAGCGAACATCTCCGGCGTTGGCTGCTTCCGGCTGGTCCCCAACTCGGCGCCGCCGCGGGAAACCCAGCCGGTGACGCTCATCCAGTTCATCTCTTCGATGTCACCGTCGGCTAGACCTTTGAAACCGTTGTGCACGGCCAGCATCGTGTGGCCCCGGTCTTCCCCAACCCGGACTGCAACGCGGACGGCGGTGTTCATGCCGGGAGCAGGACCACCGGCGTGGAGCACTGCGAGGCGAAGACGTCGTTGACCTGGCTCCGGTGCGTGCGGTTGGGCCCGGACCATGGTGCGGATCATCCGAAACGAGTCCTTGAAGCTTCCGCCGCGCATGTCCATTGCGGTTTCGTAGTCGTGATTCGCGATGACGTCGGCGACGGCCTTCGTCTTGTTGACAGAATCCATCAGTGGCGAGCTGATGATTTCGTGACCGCGGATGCCGATCAGCTGCGGTTCGGCACCAGGCGACATCAGGACCTGCTCGACGGCGGCGTACCCGAGCACGGTGCTCAAGTAGCGATCGAATGCGCTCGGCGCACCTCCGCGCTGAACGTGACCGAGGCTGGTGACGCGAGTGTCCTCGCCGAGCCGCTCCTCGAGGACCTCCTTGACGTGCTGGGCGGTGATCGGGTTCCCGTGGCGATCCTGTGCACCTTCAGCGACGATCGCGAGGTTGCGCCGCCGACCGATCGCCCGTCCCGCCTCCATTGCACGGCACATCGACTCTTCCCAGTCGTCGGTGTCGGGTGGGCTCTCCGGGATCAACACCCAGTTGGCGCCTGCCGCAACGGCACTCATCAGAGCCAGGTAGCCGCAGTTGCGACCCATCACCTCGATGACAAACGACCGCTGATGGCTCGAGGCCGTGCTGTGGATGGCATCGATCGCTTCGGTGATGCGGTGGAGCGCTGTGTCGGCGCCGATCGTCATGTCGGTGCCGAACATGTCGTTGTCGATCGACCCGACCATCCCGACGAGGGTGAGCCGCTTGTGGGCCGTGGCCTGGCCCGAATCGATCTCGCCGAGGTCCACCAACTCGTCGAGCAACGATGACCACTCCTCCCGGAAGAGGTTTGCTCCGGTCAGGCTCCCGTCTCCGCCGATGACCACGAGTGCATCGATCCCGCGTTCGATGAGGTTCCGTGCTGCACGCCGACGGCCCTCTCGAGTTCGGAACTCGGCGCAGCGCGCCGTCCCGAGAACGGTCCCGCCCTGGTGGAGGATCCCGCCGACATCGCTGGATGACAGCTGCGTGATGCGGTCGCCGCCGTCGACGAGTCCTTGCATGCCTTCGTACACGCCGTAGACGTCGAGTCCGGCGGCGAGCCCCGCACGCACAGTGGCACGCACCGCGGCATTCATGCCGGCGGCATCACCACCGCTGGTCAGGACCGCCATGCTGGTCGGACGTTGCGGTGTCTTGAGCATCGTTGTCTCCTCAGGAGCAGTGGGAGTTCGGGGTCAGGACTCTGGGATCGGCCGCACCACCGGCGTGTCCGGTTCGAGATTGATGGTTTCGCCGTAGTGGCTGATCACGAGACGATCACCGTCGTCCAGCGTATAGGTGGCAGACGCGTCGTCGATGGTGACCTGGAGGCGTTGATTTCGGATCGTCAGAGGGAACTGTAGGCGGGTCAGTTGCTTCGGCAGACGCGGCCGGAATGAGAGGTTCCCGTCGAAATCGCGCATGCCGGCCATTCCGTAGACGAGCACCATCCACGTGCCCCCCATCGAGGCGATGTGGCAGCCGTCGCTGACGTTGTGCCCGACGTCCGCAAGGTCCATGAGCACGGCATAGCGTCCGTATTCCATGGCCTTGTCCATGTAGCCGATCTCTGCGGCGACCACGCTCTGGATGCACGCCGAAAGCGACGAGTCTCCTGTCGTGAGCGGGTCGTAGTAATCGAAGTTGCGCTTCTTGACGTCCGCAGAGAACTCGTTGCCGAGGAGGAACATCGCCAGTACGACATCCGCCTGTTTGATCACCTGGTGCCGGTAGATCGTCAACGGGTGGTAGTTGAGGAGCAGCGGATAGTCCTCCGGTGGGGTGTTCTCGAAGTCCCACACGGGACGATCGAGGAAGTCGGAGTCTTGGAGATGGATCCCCCGCTTGTCGTCATACGGGAGGTACATCGCCTCGGCGGCGCGCCACCACGCCTCGACCTCGTCGTCACTCAACCCCGTTCGATGGGCGAGCGAGCGGTACCGCTTCGGGTCCTTCTCACGGAGCTCGGCAACCGACGACGAGGCGTAGTGGAGGTTGAGCCGCGCCATGAGGTTCGTGAAGAGGTTGTTGTCAACGACGGTTGTGTACTCGTCGGGCCCGGTCACCGCATGGATACAGAACGCACCGTCCTCGCTATCGGAGTAGAACCCGAGGTCGAGCCACATACGAGCCGTCTCGACCAGCATCTCGACACCCTCGTCGTTGAGGAGTTCGGTGTCGCCCGTCACATCGACGTACTTCTTCAGCGCATACATGATGTCCGCGTTGAGGTGGTATTGGGCAGTCCCGGCGGCATAGAACGCCGAGGCCTCCTCCCCGTTGATCGTTCGCCATGCGAACAACGCACCCTTTTGGTGCAGTTCGGCGGCCCGCTCTCTTGCCTTGTCGAGCATGCTGTGGCGGAACCGCAGCAGATTGCGGGCGATACGAGGCGACGTGTAAACGAGGAACGGCAACACGTAGATCTCCGTATCCCAGAAGTAGTGCCCTTCGTAAGCCGAACCGGTCAGCCCCTTGGCCGGTACGCCGGCTCCTTCGGCCCGTCCTACCGCCTGCAGGATCTGGAGGAGATTCCATCGGATCGCCTGCTGCAGCTCACCCGGCGGGCGGTCCATGACCTCGGGATCGCTCTCCACCTGGACATCGCTTCGTTGCCAGAAGTCGGCGAGGAACGACCGCTGGCCATCCAGCAACTCGTCAAAGCCCTGGCGCACCGCTCGTTCGAGCGTCCGCTCGGCCCGATCGCGCAGCTCGGAGACAGGAACCCCGCGCGACGTGTGGTACGTGAGGTACTTGGTGATGGTGATCGGCTCGCCCTGCAGGGCGTCGACCATGAATGCGACCTTGCCGAGGTCCTCGGAGCATTCCGCTTCGATGCGATGCGGATTGCCGGTTTCGATCACGTGATCGGCGCCGCACGCCAGGGTCATCCCGCTGTTGCGCGCCTGGTATCCCAGCATCACGCGCATCCCATCGACCGACTGATGGCGCGGCACGAGCGGCCGTTCCTCGAACCCTCGTGCCTTGCGAGGATCGTTGTCATCCGTGGCGCTGTGCTCGAGGTTGGCGAGCTGCGAGGAGATCGTCACCGGGGCGGTGGCGTTGAGCACCGTGACCCGGTACGAGATGGCGGCGAGGTGCCGATGTTCGAACGACACCAGCCTCCGAGACTCGACCAGCACCTGCTTGCCGGCAGGGGTCTCCCAGAGCACCCGGCGATCGAGCGTTCCGGCCTGCATGTCGAGCGTCCGATTGAAGTCCAGCAGGCTCGCAGTCGGGAGATAGAGCGGCTCGTCGTCGACGTAGAGCTTGAGGATCTTGCCATCGGGCACACTGAGGATGGTCTGGCCGGTCTTGGCGAAACCGTACGCCTCCTCGCCGTACACGATGGGCCAGGTCTCGTGGAAGCCGTTGACGAACGTCCCGCTTTGGTGGACGGGTCGGCCCTCTTCGAAGTTGCCGCGGAGGCCGAGGTAACCGTTTCCAATCGAGAAGATGGTCTCCGCCTGCGGCAGGTGCTGGCGGTAGAACCGGGTCTCGATCATCTTCCACTCGTCGATCGGGTACACGAAGTCCGGGGGTCGAACGATTTCGTGTCGGATCATGGCGACCTCCTCAGGGCGCACGCGCGTGGTCCGCGCTAACGGACCTCGCGACGACTATCGCCGGTCGGCCCACCAGGGTGAAGAGTCGAACGGCTCATGCAGTGCGAGTTCGTTGGCTCAGGAAGACTCGGTTCGTAGCTTCACAATCTGAGCGTCGAGACCGGCGAGCCCCTGTTCGAAGAGCTTGCCGAGCCGCCATCGCAAGAACGGCGCAGCGGGCCGCATGTACGGAGCGAAGTCCGCGGCGAGCACGTATGTGACCTTCGTACGGTCGTCACCAACCGGCTCGAACGTGGCCTGCTCGACAACTGAGATGATTCCCGGCAGGTTCGCGTCGAGAATCGTGAACGCCCACTGCTCGGGTTCGTCCCACACAACGAACTGCTCATTCACCTTGAACAGGTCGAAATGCATCCATCGGGTGGACCCGACGCCACCAGATTCCTCCGATGTCACCCGACACGCCTTGGCGGCCGGGAACCACTCGGGCCATCGTTCGCTGTCGGTGAACACCGCCCAAACCTCGGCCGGTGTCCCCGCCGCAACCCTTTCGGTGACGACCCGCTCCATGGCCGTCGGGATGAAGTCCGTATCTCGGGGTGTGAGAGTCGCCATGGGTCCACTGTATGCGGCGCAGTAGGGCCGAGGCAGGGGCCGAACGACCGTCGGGCCGTAGGTGGACCGCAGTCGTTACGATGCTCGCACGTCACCTCGAGCGAGCGGTCACATGGAGATTGCATTCATCGTCGTTGCATTTCTGCTGGGGTTCGCCGCGGCCGAGGTTCGCCTTCCCCCGCTCGTCGGCTACCTGGTTGCGGGGTTCGTGCTGCATGCCTTCGGCTACGAGTCCACCGATGCGATCGACCTGATCGCCGACCTCGGCGTTCTTCTGCTGCTGTTCGGCATTGGTCTGAAACTCAAGCTGAAGACGCTTGCCCGCCCCGTGGTCTGGGCCGGCGCCACCATGCACATGGCGGTGACCACGGCCGTCATCGGAGCCATCTTCATCGTGCTCGGAGCGCTCGGGCTGCCGCTGGCATCGAGCCTCTCGGCCGGCCAGGCGGTACTCATCGGATTCGCGTTCTCGTTCTCCAGCACGGTCTTCGCCGTGAAGGCACTGGAAGACCGCAACGAGGCGGCGTCGCTGGCAGGACGGGTGGCGATCGGCATCCTCGTCGTGCAGGACATCTTTGCGGTCGTGTTCCTGACGGTCTCGGTCGACGAACCACCCTCGCTGTGGGCGATTCCGGTCGTCGTCGCCGTCATCGCCGCCCGGCCCATCTATGGATGGCTGCTCGACCGTGCCGGTCATGGCGAGTTGCTCGTGCTCCTCGGACTCTGCCTTGCGATCGGGGCAGGAGCCGAAGCGTTCGACTTGGTTGGGATCAAACCCGATCTCGGGGCACTCATCGTTGGACTGACCCTCGCCAATCATCGGCGAGCCCCGGAACTCGCCGAGCGTCTGCTCGGCTTCAAGGACATCCTGCTGATCGGGTTCTTTCTCTCGATTGGCCTTGATGGCGCTCCCGGCGGCGCAGAACTCCTCATCGCGTTCGTCGTGCTGCTGCTCATCCCACTCAAGACCGCCGGCTACGTCATGGTGATGACCCGATTCCGACTCCGGGCACGCACCGCGTGGCACTCCTCGATCACCCTCGGCAACTACAGCGAGTTCGGCCTGATCGTCGTAGCGGTGGGGATCGATCAGGGATTGATCGAGCAGCCTTGGGCATCTGCGGTGGCGGTTGCCGTCGCGACGTCGTTTGCATTGGCCGCTCCGGTCAACACGGCGCGGTATCGCTTGTATGAGCGGTTCTCGACCCGCCTCACCCGCCTCGAGCGTGATCCGATCCTCGCCGACGATGCCCTCATCGACCCCGGTGACGCCCGCATCCTCGTGTTCGGGATGGGCCGGGTCGGTGCCGGTGCGTACGACGAGCTCGTCGTGCGCCGCGGCAACGTCGTGCTCGGCCTCGACCGGCGCGACGAGTCCGTGCAACGACATCGAGATGCCGGTCGCCGCGTGATGCGGGGCGATGCTCTGGACAGCGAGTTCTGGGACCGGATGAGCCTGCACCCCGGAACGGATCTGGTGGTGCTCGCCATGAACGACCACCGCGCCAACGTCGAGGCCGTCGAGCGCATCAAGGGCCATCTCCCCGACGTGCGGATCGCTGCTGCGGCCGTGTTCCAGGACGAGGTGGAGGAACTCGAACGCGCCGGAGTCGACACCGCCCGCAACCTCTATGGCGAAGCCGGCCAGGGTCTTGCGGACGATGCGTGTGACCTGCTCGAGGTCATCGATCGCTCACGCCGGAACTGATCTGCCGCGTCGCAGCGTCGTTCAAGACGGTGAGATCGACGCAGACGATCATTGCGTTACGCTGGGAATACGGGGACGATCGTCTGGCTGCTCGAAGCGAGGTCAGACGGCTATCGGATCAGCGGCGTGATCGCTCTCGTGGTTCGGCACGGCTCGGGTCTCACGAAGGGGATGAGCGATGTCCAGTCGACGAGGTGCACTCCTCCTGATGGCGTTGGCGCTGATCACTGCGGCGTGCAGCGGGGACGGTTCGGCCGGCGGTGGAGCCACGACAACGGCGGCTCCTCCACCAACAACCGCAGCCCCTGCGCCGACGACCGAAGCACCAGCTGCCACCACCGCAGCCCCCACGACGACAATCGCGCCAACGTCGACCGCAGCGCCGACGACAACTGCAGCTCCACCGCCGCCTGAGGATATCGAGCGGCCAGACCTGCTGACATTCGCTGCAGGAACCCTCTTCGTGCAACAGACCGGTCTTGCGACTGGGAGTGCAGGGCGGGTCCTCCGCATGATCGATGGCGACGATCGAGAGCTGACGCTCACCGGCGATGATGACGGACCGGTCGAACTGGTGTACCGGCTCGTCGCCGAGACGACGTTCGATCGGTTTGCGATCCCGAACGTCGTTGAGACACCGGGCAATGTGACGTTCTTCAAGTCGGTTGTGGTGTCGGGATCCGCCGAAGGACCGGATACCGGGTTCGAGGTCCTGGCCGAGTTCGAGCTGGAGACACACGGGCCCGATGAGACGGTGACGGAGATCGAGCCGGACACGTTGGTCCCGGTTCGGTGGATCAAGGTGAGCCTCGAGGGCGGCATCAACATCGAGCAAGGCGACGAGGGCCGCACCAACCTCCAGTTCACGGAGATCATCGGCAATGGGACGCAGGCCACCAGCGATCTCACGGACGCCTTCTCCGGCGTGTGGGACTTCCGGCTCACGGAACGCCTCGACGTCAAGGGCTCACCGCTCGAGCTCCGGCAGACGGGTGCGACGATCACCGGGTGTCTCGACACGATCGTGATCAACGGCTCCGTCAACGGCCGTATCGCCCGGGCCACCGGCGTGGACGTCGCACAAGATGATCGGCCCAGCGCGTTCATCTTCGTGGTCGATGAGGACGAGACGATCCAGGCCGTGTGGTCGGAGAATGGAAGGGTGTTCGGGGCACGCACCGCAGTGGTGGACCCGGATGTCACGTCGAGCCCGTGCTCAGAGACGCCGCCCGAGCCGCAGTACTGCGGGATCGCGGTGTATGTGAACTTTGCGTTCAATTCGGCGGAGATCCTCCCGGAGTCCGCACAGGTGCTTTCCGACCTCTATGACGGGCTCGTCGCCGACGGCGTGACGAGCGTGATCGTCGAGGGCCACACCTCGACTGAAGGGAGCGAGGCGTACAACCTCGATCTGTCCGAGCGCCGTGCTCAGGCCGTCGTGGCTGATCTGGTGGCGCGAGGTTTCGATGCAGCCGGCATTTCGGCGGTCGGCAAGGGCGAGTCCGAGCCCTTGCTGTCGCCCGATGACGACGAATCATCACGGTCGTTGAACCGGCGGGTCGAGATCGTGTGCGGCTGACCGTCTCAGCGAGCCGGACGCCTGGCCCGCCGCTCTCGCGAGGGGCGTCGAAGTTCGACGGTCTACGCTGCCGCCATGGACGGCGATGACATCCTGACCCGATTGACCCCAAACGCCCAGGCAGCCGATCCGGCAAGCATGAAGCGCCACTTCGGAGGAGCGTCCGATGTGTTGCCGCTGTGGATCGCTGAGCCCTACCTCGACCTCGCCCCCGAGATCATCGCGGCGCTCCAGCAGCGGAGCGCCGTCGAGTGGTACGGCTACGAAACCCGGCCCGCCGCCATCGGAGCGTCGTTCTGGTCCTGGATGGAACGCCGCCACGGTTGGGACGGTGCCGAACTCACTGCGGTGGTGAGCCCGAGCGTTGGCACGTCAATCGGTGTGCTCCTCGATCAGCACACCGAGCCGGGAGACGGCGTCATCCTCCAGCCCCCGGTCTTCACGGATTTCAAGCCGCTCATCAGGACCGCCCATCGTGATCCGGTCCGGAACTCGCTCACGTTCACCGAGGGCCGATACGGAATCGACTTCGACGATCTGGCGGCTCGCGCCGCCGAGCCGACCACCCGGGCCATGATCCTGTGCAATCCGCACAACCCGGTCGGCCGGGTGTGGGCTCGCGACGAGCTCGAGCAGGTGGCGGCGATTTGCTCCGAACACGACGTGTTCGTGATTGCCGACGAGATCCATGCCGACCTCGTCCTGGCGCCGCACACCTTCACCCCGTTCGGCCCGATCGCGTCGGCGGCCGGGACACGGTGGGCGGCCATCCATGGACCCATCAAGACGTTCGGCATGGCCGGAGTCTGTGACACCCTCCTCATCACGGACGACGAGTCGATCGCGCAGCAGTTCAACCGAACGAGCTCGCAGTTCCACTTGACTCGCAACAACGTGTTCGGACTCGCTGCGCTGGTTGCGGCCTACGGCTCCGACGGCACGTGGCTCGACGAGCTTCTCGACCTCACCGCATCGAACGCCGCGCTGCTCGCCGCAGAGCTTCCCGAACCACTGCAGCTCGTCGAGCCGGAAGGCACCTACCTGGCGTGGATCGACTTTCGCGGCCTCGGCCTCGACGTTCCCGACTTGGCCGAGTGGTTGTGGTCGTCGGCCCGTCTCGCCCTGAGCCCGGGTCACTGGTTTGGCCGCGAGGGCGCCGGGTTCGCTCGGATGACGATCGCCGCTCCGCAGGCGGTGATCGAGGACGCCGTGGGTCGGCTACGGAGCGCCGTCGACGCCGGCTGAGGATTGGTCTCAGAGGCTGCAGAACGTCGTCTGCTCAGGCTCGCCGGCCTCATTCACGATGTAGCTGCATCCCGGTTGAATCAGGAGCAATCGACCCCTTGCCTGGGTCAATGCGATGAGCGCCACCAGGACGGCGACGATCACAATGACGTTCGTCGCCGCCCGCATGAAGGATCCGGCGCGCGACCACCAACCGCCCAGAACGTCCATGTCACAGACCCCCGTCGTACTCGCACACCAGCGTGTCGCCGACGGCTACCGACGCCACCACCGGTCGGTCGGTGCCGAAGCGCGGATCGGGCGACTCAGGACAGGTTGCGGACTCGAGCCCCCGACCAGCCATGACGATGACCACCACGGCGAGCACGATCACCAGGACCCGAGGCACCATCCAGGAGAGTTGCGGACGTCGCTCTGCGGCTTGGACCACGTCGGGGTACCGGTTGCGAAACCGCCTACTGCCGATGACGAGAGCGACGAGCATCGTCATCAGCCCGAGAACAACACCCGTGATCTGCCACGGACCGAACGTGTGGTTCATTGCTCCGATGCGGAGGCGATCCGCGTTCGCTGCCACGAGCGCCACGGCCACACCACCGGCGGCGGTGAGGGTTGCAGTCAACCGGAGCGTTGGCTCAGGAGCAGCCATGCTGGTGACATCGGCACGCGCAACGGGCCCGTTGAGACAGTCGCCGGTTCGTCAGGCCTCCCGCAACGTGTACACGCGCGATTCGAGCTTCCCGATGAGTTGGTAGATGCTCCAGAGAGCGTTGCCGTACATCACCTGATACGGGACCTCGCCGAGCTCTTCGATCAGCTGTGCTCTCGCCCGGCGAAGCCGGGATACCTGGAGGAGGTAGTTGGGTACCGTCCCCTTCTCCTGATTGGCCTCGTACCACTCCGAACCCACCACATCGACGTCCCCGATGATGAGCCCGGCCGCGTCCACTTCGGACTCGAACGTCGCGACCGAGAACCGCTCGGGAACACTCGCGGTATACGCGCAGATCAGCTCCTGCTCCATCGGCTCCAGTAGCGGTGTGGCGAAGACCTCGTGGATCACCATCACGCCACCGGGGCGCAACACCCTGGCGCACTCCCGCAGCCCAGTCGCCAGATCCGCGACATGCCCGAGCACATCGCGGGAGAACACGAGATCGAAGGAATCGTCTTCGGCCGGGATGTCCTCGATCGATCCGAGGCGGAGCTCGACGAGGTGGCCGAACTCGTGATCGGCGACGTTCTCGAGACCCCGGTCGAGGTTTGCCTGAATCGGATCCACAGAAACGGCGCGACACCCGAAGCGTTCGGCCATGAGCAGGGCGTGCTGGCCTTCGCGCCCCCCGATGTCGAGCAGGGTGTCGCC
>JASJAX010000092.1 GCA_030066755.1 Acidimicrobiia bacterium | reverse complement strand
AGGGGGCACAAGCGATCACCGAGTTCCTCCGCCCACCGCAACGGCCACCCGACCGCGGCAAGCTGGGGGAGGTGGCCGAGCAAAGCGAGGACGGAGGGGGCACAAACGATCACCGATCTCCTCCGCCCACCGCAACGGCCACCCGACCGAGGCAAGCTGGGGGAGGTGGCCGAGCAAAGCGAGGACGGAGGGGGCACAAACGATCACCGATCTCCTCCGCCCACCGCAACGGCCACCCGACCGAAGCGGTCGCGGGGGCCCCGCTCGATCCGGGCTGCGCGCCCTCCGGCTGCGGGCTTCGCCCGCAGCCACCTCCCCCGCTCGCAACCGCCAGCTTGCGGAACCCAGGTGAAGCGTGTCACCGGGTCCGGGCTGCGCCCCCTCCGACTGCGGGCTTCGCCCGCAGCCACCTCCCCCGCCATCGGCGGGGGAGGACGAAGAGGGAGAGCATCTCTACTCCATCCTCCTGGGTTCGCACGACGCGCTTCGGTTCCGTGTGCAATCCTGAGCTCATGACCGAGCCAAAGCCCTTTGCCTCCGAAGCCGACCTCGACGAGAAGGAGGAGGTCCTCGAGATCCTCGCCGACGGGGTGTACGCCCTCACGGCAGGAGGGGACCCGACGGTCGGCGCGATCGAGGGCGAGGACTTCCTCATCTGCTTCGAGGCGCGGGCGACTCCGTACATGGCGGGGCGTTGGCTCGACCAGCTACGTCGTCACACCGACAAGCCGGTGCGGTACCTCGTGCTGTCCCACTATCACGCCGTGCGCACCCTCGGTGCAGCGGCGTTCGATGCCGACGTGATCGTGGCGCACCAGAACACCCGAGAGTTGATCGCCGAGCGCGGCATGGAGGACTGGGCGTCCGAGGCGGGTCGTATGCCGCGCCTGTTCCAGGGCGCCGAGGGCATCCCGGGCCTGACGTGGCCCGACGTCACCTTCACCGATCGTATGACCATCGACCTCGGCGGCGATCGCGGCCACGTCGAGCTCGCCTATCTCGGCCTCGGACATACCCGCGGCGACATTGTGGCGTGGATGCCGCAGCAGCGGATCGTGTTCGCCGGCGACCTCGTCGAGTCCGAAGCCGCCCTCTACACGGGCGACGCCTATCACCTCGAGTGGCAGACCACGACCCTCGACAGGGTGAAGGCGCTCGGTGCCGAGACTTTGGTCGGGGGCCGGGGCCGGGTCGTCCGTGAGCGCGAAGTCGACATGGCCATCGAGCAGACCCGGGGCTTCCTGCAGGTCCTCACCGATTCGGTGCGGGCCGTCCAGGGTCGTGGCGGATCACTCAAGGAGGCGTTCGACGCGGCGCACGAGGCGCTGGCGCCGAAGTACGGCGGTTGGCCGATCTTCGAGCACACGCTGCCGTTCGACGTGCAACGTATCTGGGACGAACTCGCCGGAGCCAACCCACGGATCTGGACCGCAGAGCGCGATCGCCAACTTTGGGCCGAGCTGCAGGGGTAGGGGCATGGGAAACTTCGTCGAAGGCGCAAGAGTCACCACCGCAGATGCTGCCGCCGTATGGGCTCTGCTGGTCGACGTCGATCGATGGCCCGAGACCTTCACCCCTCATCTCGCCGCGGCCCAGCTCGACGGTGGCGTCGAGGTCGGCGCTCGCGGCTGGGTGAAGACGAAACTTCCGCTCCCCCGATCGACCTTCACGGTCACCACCGTCGAGGATGGCCGAAGCTGGGCGTGGCGCGGGAAGATGCTGTGGATGACGATGGACTTCGATCACCGCCTCGAAACCATGGACTCTCGGACGCGCATCGAGTTCGACGTCGATCTCAGCGGCCCGCTCGCCGGCATCGTGCGTCCCCTCGCCCGTCTGACCTACGGGCCGCAGATGGAACGTGCGCTCGATCTCCTGGTCCAGCACGCTGAGCGAGCGACCTGACGCCTACGAACTGGTCTCCGTCTGCGGAGCACGGGCGGCCAGGACGGTGAGTACCGCGCCAAGCACGAGCACACCGCCAACCACCAGCATCGGACCGTCGTAGCCGCCGACGGCATCACGCCCCAGTCCGACGAGCCACGGCCCGGCTGCGCCCGCCACCGCCGCCATCGACCACTGAGCTCCCATGATGTGACCGAAGTCGGGCCCCGAGAACCAGTCCGACATGATGACGGGCCGAAGCGGGAGGAGACCCCCGAACGCCAGCCCGAAGATGATGAAGTGGGCGGGCATCGCCCCGCCCCGCGGCGCAGCGACGATGAGCAGGACCGACGCCGCCAGCACCAACAGGAAGCCCGCCTGGAGCCATTGCGCAAAACGCGCCGCCGCCCGAGGTGCGAGCCAACGGCCGGGGAACCCGAGCAGCCCGCTCACACCGGCCCACGCGGAGACGCCGGCGACGGCGAATCCGACGGCCTCGAACGCCGCAATGCGATGGAAGAAGGTCGCCTGCAGCGCTCCGTAGAAGAGCAGGACCGCACCCGTGTAGAGCGCGAAGCGGGGATCTCGAAGGAGCCCGGTGAAACTCGGCCGCGCAGCCGACTCCCGATCGTGCTTCGGTGCGCCGCCCGGCGTGACGGCAGTCCCGGACAACGCAACGACGGCGACGATCACGGCGAGCACCCGCGCCGCCGGACGCCAACCGAGCGAGGTGACGAGCGCTCCCGTGAGTGGGACGAAGATCGGACCGGCGAGCCCGGCGATCACGGTGAGCACGGCAATCGCCCGGCCTCGGGATCGACCCGAGAACCACTGGTCGACGGCGATGAACGCCGGTTCGTAGAACAGCATCGCCCCTGCCGGCCCCATCAGCAGCCACGAGACGGCAACGACCTGCGCTCCGGACCCCGCAACGGAGAGCAACCCGAGCCCGGCACAGCCGAGCACAGCACCAACCCCGAAGACGGGACGCACGCCCCGCCGATCGGCATACCGTCCGACGGCGAATGCCAAGAGGCCGCCGATGAGGACGAAGCCGCCGTACGCCGTCGACAAGAGGGACGTCGAGAACTCGGATCCCGCCGCCTCGTCGGTGATCAGCACGGAGTAGGCGTAGAACAGCGACCCGAACGACACCATCACAACGGTCGACAGCACCACAAGGGCCCGCATGCTGCCGGTGGGTTCGTTCGTCACGACCAACTCAAGCTAGCCGTGGGCGGTGCATCGGCCGCTCGTGGTGCGTAGATTGCCCCACGAGAGCGAGGGAGTGAGGCGATGTCGGACGACACCACCGGCGCGAAACGTCCGTACGACGGCTGGTCCGACGCACAATGGCGTGACTGGTTCACTCGTGAGGTCGAGTCGACCGACGCGTGGGCGTGGCTCCGCGCAAAGGCACAGAACGATGGGGTGACCGCCTACCACGCTAGCCTCAAGCTTCCGCAGGCGGTCACCCTCAACCGCAGACTCCTTGACGTAGCGAAGGAGTTCGCCGACCCGGGCTCCGCTGACTTCCCCTTGGACCTCACGTCAGCCGATGCCCTCGGATTCTGGGCGGCTCGCGAGGACGTCAAGACACGGTTCTTCGAAGAGTGGACGAACGTTCAATCGAGACTCGATAAGCAGGATGCATCGGATCAACCGGCGTCGCCGCCAGACGACGACACGAACCGCGACGACCTCGACGAGTCCGACTCAGCCGATTGGGGAGACCAGCCGTATGACGTCCACGTCACCTTGCCCGGTGGCGCCGTTACGACGCTCCGTCGAGATGACCCAATGCGGGATCCGTATCCGGAAGATGAACGGGTTTCCAACCTCGCCGAGGCGCTTCGCAAGAACAGGATCCCGCTCGCCATCGGCGTGGCCGGGGTCATCGGCCTCGTGCTCGGGATCAGTCTCTTCACCGGCGGGGACGACGCCAAACCGGCCGGAGCGGTTGCCCCGCCGACCGATGGCGTCGCCGTCGCTACTACCGGCGGCGCCGAAGACGCCGTCGGGACCACCACCCCTGTGGTCGTCCCTGCCACGACGGCCGCACCGGCGTCGGCGTGCGACGTCGCCCGGGAGCAGGATCACGACATGCAGTTCACCAGCGCCGACGTCGGCGACGGTATCGGTGAGGAGTTCTCACAACGAGCCGGCTTCCTCAACGGGTTCCTCACCCCGGAGTTCTCCTGGAGCGGCGTTCCAGATGCGGCCACCGAACTCGCGATCGCGATGCAGTGGGTCCCGGAGGATCGCCGGGATGCAGTCCTGGCCAAGACCGATCATTGGGATCCCGATGAACCGCCCGGCGTCTCACGATGGGTGATCCGTGGAATCGACCCCACGTCGACCGGCATCGGTCGCACCGACATGGACACCGGACTACCCGACGGGGTGATCGAACTCGACCACACCGGAGGTTCCGTCCAGATCGATGGTGGCGCGCCGATGGCCAACAAGTTCCTCGGCCCGGACGCGCCGGGTCGCACCTACATGTTCACCCTGTTCGCGCTGTGCGAGCCGGAACTCGGGACGCCGTTCGACGAGAGCCTTGGTTGGCTCCGCCTGTTCTCGGTCGACACCGTGTGGTTCTTCGCCGACGCCGAGTTCTAACCAGCTACGGGTTCTCGACCGGGTATTGCGGGTTGTACCGCAGCGCCAGCCGGACGCTGAGCCGATGGATACTTCGCACGATGATCTCGACGAGCACGAAGGCCGCCATCGTCCACCAGAGCGGGAGCGCTAACCACGGGTCGGCGATCAGCACCACGAGCATGGCGAGGTATCCCGCCGCTAAAAGTGCTGCGGAGCTGGCAACGATCGGGCGATGGTCGCGGTCATCGACCCAGGCCAGCCACGCGAGGTAGAGGAATGCCGCCGCGAGCGGCACAAACCAGAGCGCCATCTCTGCCCCCTTATTCCGTTCAAGCCCACGCTCAGTATGCAGGAACACGCTCCGTAGCGGTAGGGGGATTTCTCGTGCGCACCAGCTGTCTATTCCGACGGTGCACGGACGCGCTAGTCGACGACGCGCTCGCGCCGCTCCCCTCGAAGCCCGGCGCCCCGATTCCGGAGAGGCAGGGCGCCGGGCCCGTTCGACCTCGCGTCAGCCGGCGATCATGAACGCATCGATGTCGATGCGCGGATGGCCGGGAGTTGCGACGTTGATCACTTCGATCGTGTGGGAACCGGCCGACAACGGTGGCGTCTGCCACACGACGGTGCGGCGCTGGATCTTCCCGGGAACGTAGGTGTCGACCCTGCCCTGGTTGACCCCGTCCAGCTTGATCCTCGCTTCGCCCCGGTTCTTGGCGAGCGGCATCACGATCGCGATGACCTGGCCCTCGGACACCGTTGCGGTGAACCACATCCGGGAACCCTTCTTGGTCGTCCACGCGGTCTGTCCATCGAGCCAGCCGTTCCAGTTCGACATGCGCCATCGACCGTTCGTCGTGACCGAGGTGCCGGGCTCGAGCGCATCGAACCGTGCGTTCTTGCCGTCCTCTTGGACGACAACGATCGGTGCAGTCACGTTGACGGTCGTCGTGGCGCCGGCGCCGTTGGCTGCCTCCACTTCGTAGTGGGTCACGGCGAAGGTCCCGCCCCCGAAGTCGTCCTCGTAGTCGGTGGCTTCGATCGGCACGGTGAGGCCGATCTCAGCTCCCAGCGCCCCGATCGAGCCGGATGCGAGCTCATTGGGTGCCATCCCGGCGAACCACGTCTCGACCGACCACGTACCCGGAGGCGTCACGTCGTCGAAAGCACCGAGTTCGACCCTCAGTACCGCGTCGGCGTAGGCCGCGTCCCACGGAACCTCCGGCTTGTAGTTGTGATCGACCTGACTGCCGATCACGAACTCGATTCGCGCTTCGACGTCGGGCGGCGCCGCGTGCGCCGCCGGTACGGCCCATGTCAGCATCGTTGCCATCGCGACCGTCACCACCATCCCGCGTGTAACCCAGTTCGTTTCGAGCCGGCGTGCGTAGCCAATGGTCATTGGCTTCTCCCCTTCCGTCCGTCCCCTGCCCCGTAGCCGCGCGGCGTCGGACTCCCACCGCAGCGCGGGCTCCTCCCACCACTATGCGCCTGAACGGGTACGGCAACCAGCGGGCACGAAGTCCCATAGAAGGGGTCTCGCCTCAGTGGCCTGCGGGCGTCCTAGTCGACGACCGAATGCACGAAGCTGATGACGGCTGCGCTGGAGTTCCCGGAGGACAGCCAGTCGAGCACGGATGATCCACCGAACTCAGGTTGGGGGGCGACGAGCAGCCCGCACAGCGTGGGGCCGTCGATGCTGTCGTCGAGTGAGCTGACGACTTCGCGCAGCCCCGGCACGAATCCGCCGTGGTGGTTGAACTGGAAGTCGGGATAGGCGGCCTCGGTCCCCTTGGGACCGGCGATCTGCACGACACCCGGCAGCATCTCGAGCTCGGAGGGCGACAAGCCGACCTGGGCGGCCGCTTCAGACGCCGTGAGGAAGTGACCCTTGAGCACGGAACAGTCGATGTGTGCATGCTCCAGGCGAAGTTTTGACATCCGACACACCTCCTTGTGTGTGCTTCCATTGATGCCTTCGCCCCGCGGGTAATCCCGTCGGCCGTCGGTGGAGTCAGATAAGTCGGCCACGATTCCCATACTGTCGTCGGCCCCAACGTTCCTTTAGGTGCCAAAGGTCCGATTCGAGCGGGACACTCGCGGCAGCAACCCCCCTACCCCCAAAGGTGTCGGGTTGCGCAACAGGGATTCGTCCTCCCCCGCGGGCAGCGGGGGAGGTGGCCGAGCGAAGCGAGGTCGGAGGGGGCACAAACGATCACCCGGTTTCCCAGATCACCCGCAGGGCCACCGCATCGAGGCCTCGTCACCCGGCAACCGGGGCGTTGCGGAACCGCGTCGCGCCCGGGTTGAGCCTTTCGGGCTGTGCCCCCTCCGTCTGCAGGCTCCTTCGTCACCTGCAGCCACCTCCCCCACCTCACGTAGGGGAGGACGAAGAAGGAACACCTACCGCCTCAGCTCCGCTTCGAGGTGAAACTGCAGGGGTTGCCCGACCGCCTCCATGTCGAGCCGATACGTCATGGTGTCACCGTCGACGGAGATCGTGCGAGCGACGGCACGGACCTCCTTCGCCGTCGGGCTGACGCCGACCGACTGTGTCGCCAGTCGCAGGGTCTGGCCGTCGAGCGGACCGGCGTGGATCTCGGTGATGCCGGTTGGCTGTGCGATCACGAACTCGGCGCCGTCGGTACCGACCGGGCGCACATACCCCATCTCGGTATGGAGCGGTCTGCCGTCGAGGTCCCACGTGCGCTGGTGATAGACGAGAAACGGTTTGCCGACGTGGCTGAAGGTGATCTCCTCGTCGTACTCGAACGACTCGATCGTCGGGTAGTCACCGCGGCCGCGGCCTCGCCACGTGCCGAGGAGAAAGGCCAGTGGCTCCAACGGCGGAGCGAGTTCCGTCATACGCCGAGGGTGTCGGGTACGCCGCCCTTGGTGACGACGATGGGCGTGGCTCCCAGGGCTTCGATCAGGCCCGCCGCAATCGACGCCCGGTTCCCCGTGCGACAGACGATCCACACTGGCTGCGCCGTGTCGATCCCAGCCGGGAGCCCGTGATGGAACTCCGGCACGTAGTGGTGCACCGAGCCTTCGAGGTGACCGGCTTCCCACTCCAGTGGATCTCGAACGTCGATGACTTGAAGCTCATCATCGGCGTTGCGAGCAGCGACGAGCTCGTCGATCGTCGCCGTCTGATACGACGCCACCTCGCGACCCGACGCCGCCCAGGTGTCGATGCCGCGCATCACTCCCGCGACGTTCTCAAACCCGATACGACCGAGCTCGATGGCGGCCTGTGCAGCGTCGTGATCGGCCTCCAGGACGAGCATGATCGGGCTGTCGTAGTCGAGCAACCAGCCGGTCCACGGGGCAAACGAGTCGCCGAGCTCGATGCCGAGCGAACCAGGCACGTGCCCGGCGGCAAACGCGTAGCGGTCACGCCCGTCGAGCACCGCCCCACCCTCTTCGAGATGAGCCTCGATGGCGTCGGGTCCAACCTCCGGAACCTCCGGGACGGCGAGCGCCGTCGGGTTCTGCTTGTTGGTGGGGCCCATGTGCGCGTAGTAGGTCGGATACGGCACGAGGCCCGACAGCTGATTCGCAGCGAACGATGCCGCATCGGTGAAGCTGAAGAGAGGATTCTCCGCTTTCTCCTGCGCGATCGTGGAGGTGGTTCGGCCCGCGCCGGATGCCGTGCAGAACGATCCTTCACCGTGGGTCGGGTAGACGCCGGTTTCGTCGGGCAGCTTGCCCAAACGTTGCAGCGAGCCCCACTGGAGCACGGCGAGCTGGTGGGCATACTGCTCACCGAGGAGGTCGGATCGCCCGGCGGCTCCAACGAGCAGACTGCCGCCGGTGAACACAGCGTGGGGTGTCCCGTCGAGGAGCACGAGGTAACTCGTGTGCTCAGGGGTGTGGCCGGGAGTGTGGAGCGGGCGAATCGTGAGGCCTTCGGTGGACTCGAGCTCCTCTTGATGGAACGCAGGCACGAACGCAAAGCCGGCCCCGGAGGCGGCCGGGAGCACGAGGTCTCCGCCGGTGTGTTTGGCGAGGTCGCGACCTCCGGAGATGTAGTCGTTGTGCATGTGGGTCTCGAGCACGTGGGTGACGGTCAGGTTTCGATCCTCGATGACGTCGAGGAACCGACCCAGGTCGCGTTGTGGGTCGATGACGATGCCGGTGTTCCCGTGCGACACGATGTATGTGGCGTCGCCGAGGCTGGGTGTGCGAATCGAGATGACATCCATCGTCATGAACCTCCGAGGTGCGAGAGCAATATATTAGAGGATCTGCATATGCAGCCCGCCGCGCGAGTTTGTCCACTCACGATACGCCCTCGCCCAGCCCACCGAGGCGCCGTGGGGATCACGCAACTCCCCGGGCAAGCCGCCGACAGGATGAACATGAGGGTGCGGATATGACGTATGGCGACTTTGCCTGGAATGACCTGCTTCGGCCGGGTCAGCAGGACACGCGCCGCCGCGAGCGCCACGTGACCCCTTACATCGAGGGCGATCCGGTCCCGTATCTCGAATTCGGCGAGGACGACTGGCTGTGGAAGGTCACCCGCGTCATCCGCCACAAACTGATGCGCCCTCGTCTCGAGTACATCCTCGATGTCGATCGGCCGCCGCGTCGCGCATTCGGTATCGACGACTACGCCGCCGCCACCCTCAAGGAGATCTCCCGCCAACCCAACTCCGTGTGGGTGACCGTCGTGTTCGGCAATCGGCCCGGCCTGAAGGTCCGCGACGTCCCGCCGTCCTTCCCACCACGAATCGACCGCGTTGCCACTCTGCCGTTCATCCCCCGCGACGGCATGCAGAAGACCGTGCAAGCCGCCAAGAAGATCGATCTGCTGCTCGGCGGCGGACCGGTCGGCGCCTACCTGTCGTTCGGCCGCATCGACATCGGTAACCTCGCATTCGGTGGTGCCGTTCGCAGCGTGATCGATGCCCTCTCGTACCCCCTCGGCGGCGACGTCGACCGCCCCGGGAAACTCCGGATCAAGGACCTCCGAGTAACCCGCGACCCCGGCCTCATCGACGAAGTAGAAGTCCGCCTCTGGGCAATGGACTGAGGCCGAGGCAACAGTCCCCCCTCTGGGGGGAAGCGGGTCGGTGGAGCACTCGTCGACCAGCGCCTCAAGCCGCTTATTCCGGGGCGTTCGGATGCCGATAGGTACTAGGTGATGACCAGGTACACCGACATGCGTTGCTCGGAGCGCGAGGAGCATCACCAGGAACTCATCAGCGATGGGTTCGAGTGGTGCCCCGAGTGTGGCGAGTTGCTGGACTGGCACACTGAGCCCGACCGTGTGGTCGTGCCGTTCCGCAGCCCAACGACCTACGTCTCCGGCGACTACCCCCCACTAGGCCCCAACGACCTGATGCCGATCGCCTGACGGCGATCGGAGTACTGGATCCCCCTCCCTTTCAGGGAGGGGTGGCCTCGATGCAGTCGAGGTCGGGGAGGGTGTCCACCGCGAGCGAGATCGCGGTGCGACTCGTCCCTGATGCCGCTGGGTCCCGAGGCGTACACGGCGCCATACGGTGGAAACCCTCCCCTGGGGATCAACCCCCTCAGTTCTCGACGACCAGGGTTCCGGTCATGTTCTCGTGGCCGGGGACGCCGCAGATCACGTCGTAGGTGCCGGCCGCCAGGTCGAGGTCCAGGCGCTTCGCCTTGAGTGCGGGAATCTCGAGATCGACGCCCTCACCTTCGATGGTGAACGTGTGCCGGATCCCGTCCTTGTTGTCGATCCAGATTCCGCCACCGACCGACACCGTGATGTCCTCGGGGTTGAACTTGACCTTCTCCGCCAGGATCTCCACGTCGCCGGCCTGCGCCACATCGGAGTCCGTGTTCGCCGCGACGCCGATCGATGTCGCCGCAAGCACGACGAACACCGCGGCGGCAACGGAGACGACGCGCCGGGTCGGCGGCTCGCTGCGGCTCCGGAAGGCACCGATGCCTCCGACGATGGCAGTCACTGCACCCAGCAACGACAGCAGCGTCAGGATGAACGCCGGCGCTGAGCTGAGGTGGGTCAGCTCGTCGACCAACGCAGGAACGTTTCCGGCGAGCGCCAGGAAGGAGAAGACCGCCAAACCGAGGGCGACCCGCCGCCGCCCGTCCCGAAGGAACGGGATGAACGCCGCAAAGATCAGACCGATCACGAGCACCGGCGGGATGATCACCCGTGCCGTGATGTGCGTGACGATGGCCCACACGACCATTGCGATCGCGGCTCCCCTCGCCAGCTTCAGCCAGTTCTCGGTTATGCGGTCACTGGCCGCTGTGCCGTCCATGGTTTCCGTCATTGCTCTCTCCCTCTCTGTGGTCTCGTTGGTTGGTGGATGGATGCGGTGCTACTCGACGACCCGCACCGTGCCGTTCGTACCGTTGACGGTCACAATCTGGCCGTCGTGGAACTGGGTGGTGGCCCCTTCACAGCCGACGACGGCGGGCAGCCGGTACTCCCGGGCGACGATTGCCGGGTGCGACAGCAGGCCGCCGCCCTCCGTGACGAGTGCACCGATGTGGGGGAAGACGACCTCCCACGGTGACGTGGTGATCGGGGCGATCAGCACATCGCCCGGCTGGACCCGTCCGAAGTCGTGCGGCCCGGAGACGATGCGAGCCGGACCGGTGTAGATGCCGGGCGACGCCGCTACCCCGTCTGCCCCCTCGGGAAGTTCGCTCGGCCGTCCGTCGTGCGCCATGACGACGTTGAGGATCCCGACGACACGGGCGACGTTCGGCGGGAAGATGTCGACATCGGGCATCGTTGAGTCGCCGTTGAGGGCGGCCGGAGGTACCTGGCCCATCGCCCACTGGCGTTGGCCACGACGCAGCCGGATCAGCTCGGACACGTCCGTCCGGCCGTCGAGCCAGCCGACCAACTCCTCGAGCTCCAGGAAACAGGCGTGGGATGGGTCCGCTGCGTAGCCGTCCTCGACCATGCGGCCGCCGGCCTCGAGCGCCAGCCTCCGGATCGCCCCCATCACCCGAGCGTGGAGCGCCTCTCCTTCCTCGCGGATCGGGTAGGTCGCCCGAGCCTCGGAGACGAGGGCATCGAACTGCTCGGCTTCCTCGGGATTGAGGCCGGCCCGCAGCTCGGCGGCGAGTGCTTCGGCGTCCGGCGTCGGATCGACGTCCTCGGGAAGGGTGATCAGGCGGGCCAACTCGGCTCCGGGGTCCTCGAGCATCGTCGGGTCGAGCAGGTCGAACCCGAGCACCCGCTGACCGTGCGCTCGACGGTGCGCTTCATAGGCGGCGGCGAACGCTGCGTCGGCGGCCGCCAGCCGATCGAGAACGTCGCCGTTGCCGTCGGCAATCGCCGTGCGAATCGCCGGGGATACGGAATCGGCCAGGGTCGCCATCGAATCCCGGTACGCCGCGCGAGCCGAACCAGCGAGCAACCGGGTGACGATCTCCATGCCACCGAGGCCGCGTTCGCTAACGAACTCGAGGAGGGCCACGAGAGGGATCAGGTAGCTGGGGTCCGTTGCCATGTTCCAGGAGAAGGTCAGACGTTGCTCCTCCGCGGCGTCGGTGAGCTCCCGAGCCAACTCCGGATCGGTGAGTGCGGCCGCATCGAGGTCGTACCAGCGCTGGAGCTTGCGCTCGGTGGCCGGCTCGATGGACGCCCGCCACTCGGCTACGAGCTGTCGATCGATCCGCTCGGCAAACGCCTTCTTCGCCACCTGCTCTCGCCGGCGCAGTGCCGGGATCACTTTGAACAGGAGCCGCATGATCGGTGCCGGCGGGGGTGGTGCCGACGCCTTGCCCATGGGCGGCACGGCCTGGATATACAGGTATCCGTTGATGGAACGCATCGCCAGGTGGTCGAGCGGGATGCCGTAGTGCTCGACGAGCCGGCGGCTGCCTCGCTCGAAAGCCGGGGCGAAGACCGAGATCGACAGCGGTGTGATCGGGATGCGGTTGTGGGTCGAATCCCACTCCCACGGTCCCGGCGGCACCTCGTCGTCCATCGGGATCGGTTCGACATCGTGCGTCGTGATGGGCCTGGCCTGCAACAGCACGATCTCGCCATCGCTGATCGCCCACTCGATGTCCTGCGGGCAGCCGGCCAGTTCTTCACACCGGCGCGCAACGGACGCAATCGATGCGACCTGGTCGGCGTCGAGGACGCCGAGGCTCTGGCGGCACTCGACCGTGTCGTTCACGGCCCACAGCTCGCCGGCCTGCTCCCCGGAGGCGAGCCGATGCCCGAGCCCGGCGACCGCTTCGACGATGACGACGTCGGCACCGGTGATCGGATCGCGGGTGAAGGCGATCCCGGCGGCGGCCGCCTCGATCATCGGCATGATCAACACCGCCATGGCGTGACTGCGATCGGCGACGTAGGTGTCGACGTGGGCGTTGCGAGCCGACGCTCGCACCGTCCGGATGGCGTCGGCGACGGGCCGGGCCTGGGCAGCGACGTTCAACACCGTCTCGTATTGGCCGGCGAACGATGCCTCGTGGAGATCCTCGGCGGCCCCGGACGATCGGACCGCCAGCAACTGGTCACTGAAGCGGTCGGCGATCTCGGCGGCAAGCGAATCGATGTCGGCCTCGGTCGCCTCGGCTGGCACGACGACGGCCGGTGGGACCGGGAGCCCTGCGTGTGCCAGCGGTACCAGGCCGGCGGCCTTGCTTCCGATGGTGAGCGGACCGGAGTCCGCCGTCAGTTCGACGAGCGTGATGGCGTTGTGCTGGGTCGTCATGATGTGGCCTCCGCGGCTGCAGTGTCACGTCGCTCGATGTCGGCGACGAGGGTGTCGACGGAGCGCCGGATGACCGGTACGAGCTCCTCGGGTGACATGCCGAATCGCTCGCCCATGAGGATCACGTTGTTGGCGCCCAGGACATGGCGCAGTGCAACAAAGTCCTGGCGAGCCTCGGCTTCGTCGAGATGGGGGAATCGCGCCCGGAAGATCCGCCAGTAGGCCTCGTCGCGGTCGGTCCGGAACTCGGCGCCGCTGATCCCGACGATGAGTCCACGTCGCAACGCCTCCCGGTGCATGGCGCCGAAGGTCATGACCTGATCGACCTGACCGGTCCACTTCTCGAACGAGTCGAGGATGTCGGCGGCGACGGCGTCCGTGAGCTCCTCGTCGAGCTGGGCGCCCACCGCATTGATGAGGTCCTGCCTGCTCTCGAAGTGGCGGTAGAGCGTGCGGTGTGACACGCCGGCCGCATCGGCGACCGCCTGCATCGTGATCGTCGTCGGATCTGCCTCACCGAAGACGTAGGCCTTGGCGGCCTCGATGATCGCGTCTCGGGTGCGATCGAGCTGGTTGGTTCGTTGGTTCATGACATACCTTGTGTCGTGGTGTCACAGAGTATGACATCATGACATAACGTATGTCAAGCGAGTTTCCCGGGTGGCCACTACGTCCCCGCGAGAGATACCGTTCCCGACATGAACCTCGCCGACTTCAACCATATCGATCGCAAGGTCACCCGGTGGATGGCGGAGCACGGCCTCACCGCACTGCGCATCAGCATCGGGGTGATCTTCTTCTACTTCGGGGCGCTCAAGTTCTGGCCGGACCTCAGCCCCGCCGACGAGTTGGCGGCGGCCACGATCGACGAGCTCTTCTTCGGGTTCGTGCCACCGACGGTGGCTCGTATCTCGCTTGCCATCCTCGAGACGACGATCGGCATCGGCCTCATCACCGGCAAGTTCATGCGGCTGACCTTGTTGCTCCTCGCCGGCCAGATGTTCGGGACCGTCACTCCCCTCTTCCTGTTCCCTGAGGTCACGTGGTCCGACCCGTTCGTCCCGACGCTCGAAGGTCAGTACATCCTGAAGAACATCGTGTTCGTGACCGCTGCGCTGACAATCGGCGCGACCGTCCGCGGCGGCGGCCTCGTCGACGACCCGAAGGTTCTCGAGACGGCCAACCGCAGCTGACCGACGCGCGCTACGTTTGGGCCCGATGACCGACGAAGCCGCAACCTTGCTCGAACGTGTGGTGGCGCAGGACGCCGCCCTCCTCGAGCTCTACCGGATCACCGTGGTGGAGTCTGGGGACGGCACGTGCACGCTCCAGGCGACCCCCCGCCCCGAGCTGATCAACAGCGCCGGCGTGACCCATGGCAGCCTCGCCTTCACCCTCGCCGACACCGCTGCGGCGTATGCGATGGCGTCGCGTGATCTCCCCGCCGTCACGATCAACGCCGCCATCTCCTACACCGGCCCGGCCAAACAAGACGAAACCCTCACCGCCCACGCCGAGATCAAAACCGCCGGCCGCCGCCTCGCCGCCGTCCAAGCCGAAGTGATGTCAGCAGACCGCGTCGTAGCCCACGGCACGTTCCAATTCTCGATCCTGAATCCCCCTCCCTTGTAGGGAGGGGACAGGCTGCGTCAGCAGCCAGGGGCGGGTCTCGACCGCTCGGCGCGGAGGCGCGCAGATTCGCTAGCTGTCCGAACTGGGATCACCGTGGTCGCGACCCAGGGTGGACACCCTCCCCGACCTCCACTTCGTGGAGGCCACCCCTCCCTGAAAGGGAGGGGGATCCTCAGCACTCAGTACTCCGCACGAAGTGCGGCCTCAGGCCCTCCCGGCCTTCTTCGCTTGCCGGCGGAGACGGAGCATGTGACCGAACCAGCCGACGGCGACGCCGACGAGGAACAGGATGAAGAACCACACCCATGTCGGCGCGGCGAGGTCGAGCCAGAGGAACGAAACGTCGCTGGTGTCGGTGTTCTGGAAGATGAAGACGACGGCGAGGATCAAGATGATCGCCGCAATGATCATCGCCGGACTGATGTCGCGTTCTTTCGCCGGCGGCTGCGTATCGAACGACGAAGGTTCCTGAGTCACGGCTTCCTCTCCACGACGAGCTACCCCACCGAAGCTAGCAAGTGTCCCCCCTCTGCGGGGAAGCACTCGTCGACGAGTCTCAGTGCGCAGGAACAGGCGTCGGCTCCAACACAACGTCGGGCACCGTCTCGTCGAACCGTCGGATGGCGCGCTGTCTCCAGGCCGAGGCCACGGTGACGATCACCACCGCCCCCATCATCACGTACAACAAACCGATCCCCCGCCCGGCGCCCGTGCCGAGGATGCCGCCGAGGAACTTGGCGAACGCAGATTCGCCTGCCATGAACGGTTCGAAGACGCCGTCCGCCAGGCGACCGGCGAGCAGGAAGGCCACGGGCGCAGATCCGATGGCCATGACCTGCCGTACGGCGAACACGCGGCCCTGGATCTCCGGCGGCACCTTTGACTGCCAGATCGCCTGGCTCAGGCTGCCGGCGACCGGGTGCGCAACATGGATGATCGTGATCCCGATGAGGATCGGAGCGACCGATGGGGCGAGACCCGCGATGCCGAACCCGAAGCCCATGACCCCAATGGCGACGAAGAGCCCCCGCAACCGATCGGTCGGCCCGGCCCACGAGGCCATCAGCAGACTGCCGCCGACGAGCCCGAAGGCACTGATCGAGACGATCGTCCCCGCCGTGGTCTCCGACACGACGGACAGCAGGAGCGGCACGAGCAGGATCGAGTTGAAGCTGAACGCAAAGTTCACGACCGAGAACATCAGGAGCAGCACGAGGAGCCCCCGACGCACCGTCACGAAACGCAACCCGTCACGCGCCTCGGCGAGCAGTGCACCCACACCTCGGCCGGGGGCTTCCGTCCGCTCGGGCTCAGGGAAGCGGACCATGGCGAGCGTGGCGATTGCGAAGAGGAAGGTGGCGAAGTCGATGACGAAGACGGCGGTCAGCCCGGTGGTGACGATGAGGAGCGCGGCCAGCGTGGGGGCGACGACGTTGCCGACGCTGCCGGCCAGCTGCACCATCCCGGCGGCCCGGCTGTAGTGCTCCTTGGGAACGAGCAGCGTCGTCGCCGCCGAGTACGCCGGGAACTGGAATGCCTGGAACACGCCGCTGAACGACAGCGTGATGTAGAGGTGCCAGATCTCGAGCGATCCGGTCAGGAGCAGCATCGCCGTTGCCAGCGTCCCCAACGCAGCTCCGGTGTCGGCGAGCACCATGGCGAGGCGACGGTTCCACCGATCGACGAGGGCGCCGGCAAACGGGGAGACCACCAGCATCGGTAAGCGAGCAGCCAGCACGATGGTGGCCAACTGCGTCGCCGAGCCCGTCTCGGTGAACACCCACAGAGCGAGTCCGAAGCTGGTGATTGCCGACCCGACGTTGGAGACGACCTGACCTGCCCACACCGTCGTGAAGGTGCGCCCACCCTTGGTTCGCAGGAAGTCCCGCATCGTGACCTCATTTAGTTTCCTAGATTATTACTCTAGCAAACTATCCGCTGGTGGCGTATTCTGTCAAGGTGGGAGATACACAGCAACCCGTCTGGCGCCGATCGGCCACCCATACCCTCCACGCCGCCCTCATGCTGAAGGCGGCGGTCGAAGAGCGGCTGCATGCCGCCACGGGTCTACTGCTCGCCGACAACGAGGCGCTCCTCAACCTCGCCCATGCCGAGGAACGGCTCCGCATGTCGGCCATCGCCGAGCGGCTCGTGCTGTCTCGCGGGGGCACGACGAAGGTCATCGATCGCCTCGAGGAACTCGGCTACGTCGAACGCTCCCCCGACCCAACCGACCGCCGAGCGATGACCGTCTCGATCACGGACGCCGGCCGAGCAGCGCTCGAACGCACCGGTCCCATCGTCGACGCCGCCCTCGGGGAACTCTGGGCCCGCCACCTGACCGACGCCCAGGCCGCCGCCGTTCTCGAAGCTGTCGACACCATCCTCCACAGCAACAAGGGCTGGGTGCACTGAGGCGAGCTGCGCTCGTGTACTGAGTAGCGAGTACTCAGATCGCGGCCTGCGCACTCAGACGATGGCGAGGTCCACGTCCGGTAGGTCGGTGAATGCCCTGCGGTCCCGAGATACGAGCCGACGCCCGGTGGCCGCCGCTGTGGCGGCGATGATGAGATCGTGCGCACCGCGGGCACGTCCCTCGCCACGCACGTGTTCCATCAGGAGTGCGTGGCGCAATGCGACCTTCTGGTCATACGGGATGACGTGCACGGCACCGAGCACCCGGTCGACGTAGCTGCGTCGAGCTTTGCGGCGTCGAGCGTCGCCGAGCAACACGCCGAGTTCCAGTTCGGCCACGGTCACCGCCGACACGGCCACGTCGTCCTGGTCGCCGATCGCCTGTTCGAGGTCCGCTGCACCACGCTCGGCCGACACGAGCACGCTGGTGTCGAGGATCAGTCGTGCCACGGCGTTTCGTCCGCAGTGAGCAGAGCCCGAGCCTCGGCGATGTCCGCAGCCAGCTGCTCGTCAGGAGGTGCGCTCCGCAGAACCTCCTTGAGACGGGAGCCCGATGGCGACACGACCGGAGCCAGCCTCGCGACCGGCTTGCCGTGACGCACGATGGTGAACGACTCTCCGTCGTGCTCGACGGCATCGAGCATGTCCGAGAAGCGTCGCCCGGCATCGGTTGCAGAGACATCCTTCATCAAAATCAGATTATCAGATTCCATGACGCGAGCGTACGCCGCACGTGTGACACGAACGACGCAGCCCGGCACGTGGCCGACCCGACGAATTACAGTCGCAGCCCATGTCGATGATCCGCCGCCTCTGGCAACGCCTGATGTCGATCGGGGCCTACCCGGGTGAGACCGAGTCGCAGGCCGGTCGGCGCCGCATCGTCATCGGCTACATGGTGTTCGGGATCCCGCCACGCATCGTCTTCGGACTCGAGCGGTTCGACCTGGGGTACGGCTGGATCGGCGTCGTCGACATGCTGGCGTGGATCATCCCGGCGCTCGGACTCGTGGTCCTGGCCCGGCGGCCCTCCTGGTTCACCGGGATCGTGCACGTCCTGCTGGCGTCGTCTCTACTCGAGAACCTCATCCCGACGGTCGCGCTCGGAGGGATCGTGGAGTCCGGCTTACTCATGGCGTGGGCCAGCCTTGTGGTCGTCGGCGCACTGATCGCGCTCGACCGCCGCGCCGCCCGGTTCTGGTTTGCCGCCGCAGTCGGCGCCGTGATCCTGGGGGCGGTCTTGCCCGAGATGATCGATCCGCTCTACGAGGCCGAGCCGATCCTCGACGACATCGTCGGCAGCCTCGTCGGCACCGCAGTCTTCTCGTATGCCGGCATGGCGTACTTCGTGCGGCAGCGGGACCAATTCCAGCAGCAGTCGGATGATCTCCTGCACAACATCCTGCCGAACGAGATCGCGGCCCGGCTGAAGTCCGATCGGTCGATGATCGCGGAGGACTTCCCGCACGCCTCGGTGCTGTTCGCCGATGTGGTCGGCTTCACCCCGATGTCGGCGGGCATGTCCCCGCCCGAGCTCGTTGGGCTGCTGAACGAGGTGTTCTCCACCTTCGATGGGTTCGTCGACGAACTCGGGTTGGAGAAGATCAAGACGGTCGGCGACGAGTACATGGTCGCCGCCGGCGTCCCGGTCCCTCGTGACGATCACGCCGAGGCGATCGCCGAGCTGGCACTCCGGATCCGCGACCACATGGCCGACACCGACTTCGGCGGGCACCGGCTGACCATGCGAATCGGGATCAACTCCGGCCCGGTCGTGGCCGGCATCATCGGCACCCACAAGTTCTCCTACGACATGTGGGGCGACACCGTCAACACCGCATCACGCATGGAGTCGAGCGGCGTCCCCGGCCAGATCCAGGTCAGCCACGCCACCCACGACCTCCTCACCGGCAACGGCTACCACCTCGACCCCAGAGGCCCCATCGACATCAAGGGCAAAGGCCAGATGCAAACCTGGCTCCTCGTAGGCAGGAGCTAGGAATAGTCCCCCTTGGGGGAAGCCTCGTCGACCAGCGGTTGTCCCGAATAGTCCCCCTTGGGGGGAAAGTACCGCCACCCGACGGAGTCGGGTGGGGGTAGGGGGATTCAGCACTCGTCGACGACGGGCGCGCCCAACTGACGCCCGAGTTTGAGCTTGCTCAAACTCGAACGTGATGCCGAAGGCATCACGCGATCCCAAACAACTGCCAGAGCGGCACGACCGCGGCGATCAACAGCACGATGCCGACGACGTCGAGCAATGACCCCTTGCGCAGGATCTCGCGCACGGTGAACAGGTCGGTGCTGTAGGCGAGCATCGTCGGTGGCGTACCGATCACTAGGGCGAAGTCCACGGACGACGCAATCGCCACGACGGCGACGAGCAGCGTCGGGCCGACGCCGATCAGCCCGGCGAGGGGGATGGCGAGCGGAATGAGCGTCGCCGCCGAGCCGGTGTTCGATGCCACGGTCGTGAGCAGCAACGTGACGGCGGCGACCGCGGCCACGCCGAGCATGGTGGGCCACGACGCAAGGCCACCGAGTTGCGCCACGACCCAGTCCGATGCCCCGGTCTCGACCATGTAGGTGCCCAGGGTGAGTCCACCACCGAACGTGAGCAGCGTCGGCCACGAGATGCGCTGTAGATCGGCCGATTCGATGAGCCCGACGCCGAACAGCACGACGGCGCCGGCGAGTGCCACCATGCCCGGCGACTGCCCATGCCATTGCTGGGTGAGCCAACCGGCGAGGACCGCCCCGAACACCGCCAGGACCGACCACTGCCGCATCGTCAGGTCGGGGGCCGCCTCCCACTCCTGCTCCGCCTTCGCTTGCACGTCGGCGAACTGCTCCCGGTCGACCCGAACCCCACTCACCCACCACAGGTAGGCGCCCATGATCGGGAGGAAGAGGATCACCATCGGCAGCCCGAAGGCGAACCAGTCGATGAAGTTGATCTCCCGGCCGGTGACCGTGTCGAGGAAGTCGATGGCGAGCAGGTTGGCCGGGGTGCCGATGGCGCTGCCCACTCCCCCGATCGTTGCGGCGTAGGCGAGCCCGAGGACTACCGCTTTGCGGTATCCCTGATGACCGAGCGGCTCGGTGACTGCGATGGCGATCGGGAGGAGCACGGCGACCGATGCCGTGTTGGACATCCACATCGACATGAACGCTGAGATCGCCAGCATCGCGGCGAACAGTCGCCGCGGGCTCTTGCCAGCGCGGGCCACGACGGCGAGGGCCGCTAGATGATCGAGTTCGACGCGCCGCATCGCCTCGGCCATGAGGAACCCGGCGAAGAACAGCACGATGATCGGATCGAAGAACGGCGCCATTGCGGCCCGGGCCGAGGCCACGTTGGCGAAGGTGAGCACGAGGGGGATCGCCAGCGCAGTGACGAAGATCGGCACGACTTCGGAGACCCACAGGATGATGACGACGGCGAGCAGCCCGAGGATGACTCCGATGTCGGCCGGCGGCCGCCGCACCGCAGTGAAGGTGGAGCCGTCTTGGGTGAGCACCGGGATGACTTCGGTCTCGTCGCCGTCACGCACCAAGTTCACGGCGACCTCGCCGAGTCCGATCGTCGGATCGCGGAACGAGACGACGACTTCGATCGGCGCATCGTCCGGAACGCCGCCAGGGATCTCGAGCGTTGCCTGGATGCCCCCGTCGCTCTCAACCGGACCAATGGCCTCGGTGTCGCCGATCTCGACGGGCGTGTCCACGACGAACACTCCACCGACCAGCACCTCGACAACTGCAGGCCCCTCGTCCCACTCCCCCGGCGACCACAGCCAAACCACAACCCCGGCCACCACAGCCAGCAGGAGCACCACAACCCGTCGAGACGCCTTCACGCCCCGCAGTCTCGCAGAGTGATCCTGCGAATAGTCCCTCGATCCCCCTCCCTTTCAGGGAGGGGTGGCCTCGACGAAGTCGAGGTCGGGGAGGGTTTCGAGGCCACTCCGACTATGTGCAATCCATCGTCGACACGTTTCGGAACACAGCCCCGACAGTGCGGAGCGGTGGAGACCCTCCCCGCCTCCGCTTCGCTCCGGCACC
>JASJAX010000091.1 GCA_030066755.1 Acidimicrobiia bacterium | reverse complement strand
AATCGATGGTTACGCCTGCCTGATGCCATCTGTTGCGATCCACACGGTCGGCGCCGGAGGCGGCTCGATCGCCTGGGTGGATCCGGGTGGTTCGCTCCGAGTCGGGCCCCAGAGCTCGGGTTCGGTTCCGGGGCCGGCTTGCTACGACAAGGGCGGGATCGAACCGACGGTGACCGACGCCAACGTCGAGCTGGGCAGGATCGATCCCCAGGCACGTTTGGCCGGGCGCCTTTCGATTCGGTCGGAGCTGGCCTCCCAAGCGCTCGCGCGGATCGGCGAGCGGCTCGGCCTGGACGTGACGACGACGGCGGCCGGCGTGCTCACCGTCGTGGAGGAAGTCATGGCCGGAGCGCTGCGTCGTGTGTCGGTCGAAGAAGGCGCCGACCCCCGATCCGGCTGGCTGGTGGCGTTCGGTGGCGCCGGTGGGCTGCACGCAACGGCGCTGGCACGGCGGCTCGACATGGCCGGCGTGATCGTTCCGGCGCACGCCGGCGTCTTCTCTGCGCTCGGCTTGCTGCTGAGTCCGCCGCGCGTCGACGTCGCCCGTACCGTGATGCTGCGAAGGGATCAGGCGATGCGGCTGGATCGGGCCATCGGCGAGGTGCACGTCGAGGCATCCGATCGACTGGCGGCTACGATCGGGACCGGGGGAACCGCCGCCACGTCCGTCGATGTCCGGTATCTCGGGCAGGCACACGAGCTCACCATTGAATACCGCCGGGGTGAGGGGTGGGACGTGCTGGCCGATCGATTCCACGAACGACACCATGAGCGCAACGGGTTCGCCCGTCCCGAAGATCCGATCGAAGCCGTCACCGTTCGGGCCGCGGCGGTCGGGCAGCCGGTGGTCGAGTGGGACTCGCTGCCGCCGCTCACACCGGTCGGTGATGCCGATCGCGGCACTCGCACCGTGTTCCTGCCCGACGGGCCCCGAGATGCCGCGGTGCTGTGGCGGGAGGGACTGACACCCGGGACCGAGGTGGTGGGTCCCGCGATCGTCGAAGAGACCGAGGCAACGACGTTCATCGGACTCGGAGAGCGCGCCGTGGTGCACGACAGCGGTGCATTGGAGATCGAATGGTGAGGGTCGACCCGGTCACGCTCGAAGTTGCTCGGAACCGGTTTGCGTCAATCGCCGACGAGATGGGCGTGGTGCTCCGCCGGACCGCGTATTCGCCCAACATCAAGGAACGGGCCGACTGCTCGGCAGCCGTCTTCGTACCGTCGGGAGAGATGCTCGCCCAGGCCGAACACATTCCCGTACACCTCGGGTCGATGCCGGCATCGGTGGCCGCGGTCCTGGACCGGTTCGGCGATTCGATGCAGCCCGGCATGCAGTACGCCGTCAACGATCCCTATTTCGGTGGGACGCACCTCAACGACCTGACGTTGGTCCGGCCCGTGTACCTCGAGGGGCGCATCATCGGTTGGGCGGCGAACCGCGCGCACCATGCGGACGTCGGCGGTGAGGCGCCGGGATCGATGCCGGCGCACGCGATCCACGTCGACCAGGAGGGTCATCGAGTCCCGCCGACGGCCTGTGTCGAGGCCGGGCAGTGGCTACCGGAATTCGTCGAGCCGTTCCTGGCGGCCACTCGGACTCCTGCCGAACGGCTCGGTGACCTCTCGGCACAACTCGGCGCCAACGAAGCCGGAGCCCTTCGCCTGGAACAGATTGCCGCGGAGATGGGCATCGAACGCTTCTTCGAGGTGGCAACCGCACTCCTCGACTACGGAGAGCGCCGTATGCGGGCGGCCATCGCGGCGCTGCCCGACGGCGTGTACCGATTCGGCGACGCCATGGAGTGGGGCGGCGAGGATCTCGAGATTCGGGTCGCTGTGACGATCGATGGAGAGCACGCCGCTGCGGACTTCGCCGGGACCTGCGAGCAGATCGCCGGCAACATCAACGCAGTGGAAGCGGTGACCCGGTCGTGCCTCTACTACGCGATGCGGGTGGCGACGGATCCGACCATCCCGGCCAATGGCGGGTGTTATCGGCCGATTGCGCTCCGCGCCCCCGTCGGTTCACTGGTGAATGCACAACCACCGGCGGCGGTTGCCGCCGGCAACGTCGAAACCAGTCAGCGGATCGCCGACGTGCTCCTCGGTGCGCTCTCCCAAGCTGCGCCGGACCGGGTACCCGCTGCCGGTCAAGGAACCATGAACAACGTGCTGATCGGTAACGACGACTTCGCCTACTACGAGACCGTAGGAGGCGGCCAAGGGGGACGTCCCGGACGCCGCGGGCAATCGGGGATCCATACCGGGATGACGAACACCAAGAACACGCCGACCGAGTCGTTGGAGGCGCACTACCCCTTCCGCGTGATCCGCTACGGCCTCCGCAGCGGCAGCGGCGGAGCCGGGCAATACCCGGGAGGGGATGGAATCGAGCGTGAGCTGGAGTTCACCGTGGCCGCCACCGTGTCGCTGATGGGGGAGCGGCGTCGAATCCCGCCATACGGACTCGCCGGTGGCGAGCCCGGCGCATGTGGAGAGGACTGGTTGATCCGCCCCGGTGCCGCTCCCGAGCGACTCTCCGGCAAGTGCACGGTGGAGGTGAGTCCGGGTGATCGGCTGCTCGTGCGTACCCCCGGCGGCGGAGGGTGGGGCGATCCGTCGAGGGATATCTCAAGCGCCTGAGGCGTCGCGACGATAGGAGTCGCGCGGTCAAAGACCGCCGAAACCGACTCCCGAGCCCTACATTCCCCAGCCATGCGCCGTTCCGTTGTCCTCACGCTCATCGTCGTTCTCGCCGGAGTGGCGGGATTCCTGCTTATCAACCGCAATCGGGTCGATGCCTGGCTCGAGTGCACCATGGAGCAGCGCAATCCGGCACCGGCAACCGCCACCCTGGGTCCGGAGATCGACACCGTCGCATTCGAGGTCGTCGCACCGATCGCGGGCGCACTTGGGATGGCGTTCCACCCGACGACGGGCGACATGTACGTGGCTACGAAGCAGGGCCAGGTCGAATTGATCGAGGGAGATTCCTCGACGACGTTGATCGATCTGAGCGACGAGGTGTCGACCACGCTCGAGCAGGGTCTGCTCGGGATCGCCATCGACCCGACTGGGTCCTACCTCTACCTCGACTTCACCGACGTCGACGACCACACCCACGTGATCGAGTACGAGCTCGACGCCGAGGGTCGGCCGCTCATCGAGACACGGCGCGAGGTGTTGTTCGTCGAGCAGCCATTCCATACCCACAACGGAGGCCAGATCGAGTTTGGGCCCGACGGCTATCTGTGGATCGCGCTGGGCGATGGCGGCGGCTCCCTCAAGGGCCCGGACTTCGGCTACGGGGAGAACGCCCAGGACCTGTCGTCGCTCCATGGGAGCCTGCTGCGGATCGACCCGCGGCCGGCCGATGGTGCTGCCTACTCCGTACCGACCGACAACCCGTACGTCGGCACCGAGGGTGCTCGTGGCGAGATCTGGATGACGGGTCTGCGGAACCCCTGGCGCTTCAGCTTCGATTCCGACACCGGCGACCTGTGGATCGCCGATGTCGGGCAGTTCTGCTGGGAGGAGATCAACTTCTACGCAGCCGCCGACGGGCGGGGAGCTGCAACGGACTCCGGCTGGCCGATGGTCGAAGGTCCGGACGACTACCGCGGCGGTGATGTCGACGGTGTGACCTGGGCGGCATTCGACGTGTCTCACGACGAGGGCGATCGTTCGATCGTCGGTGGGATGGTCTATCACGGAGCGGCGATTCCTGAGCTCCAGGGCTGGTACATCTTCACCGACACGTACGTCGGGAACATGCGTGCGCTTCGTCAGCTCGGGGACGGTTCCGTTGAGATCCGTTCGATCACGGCCGATCGCACGCAGGCCGTTGCGTTCGCTGAAGGACCCGACGGTGAGCTCTACGTGATGTCCTTCCAGGAGGGCGTCAGCAAGCTCGTTCCGGCCGCACCCTCCGGCTGACCAGACCACCAACTCGAGGCGGGAGGTACTGAGGAATGCTCTTCAATTCCCTCCAGTACGCCTTCTTCCTCGTGATCGTTCTTGCGCTGTACCAGGTCCTCTCGCGCCGGCGGCAGAACCTGATGCTCCTGGTCGCCAGCTACGCCTTCTACGCCGCGTGGGACTGGCGGTTCCTCTCGCTGATCTGGATCTCCACGATCGTCGACTTCGTCGTTGGGCGGCGTCTCCTTGCGCTTCGCGGGCGTGCGGGCGGTCGTTGGTGGCTGACCCTGAGCCTGGCGACCAATCTCGGTTTGCTCGGATTCTTCAAGTACTACGGGTTCTTCGTCGACTCGGCCGTCGCGTTGCTCGATTCGGCCGGACTCAGCCTCTCGACATCGACGCTCAGCATCGTCCTGCCGGTCGGTATCTCGTTCTACACGTTCCAGACGCTGAGCTACACGATCGACATCTGGCGCGGCAAGCTCGATCCGGTCGACAGCCCACTTGACTTCGCGCTCTTCGTCGCGTTCTTTCCCCAACTTGTCGCGGGCCCGATCGAGCGTGCCGCACGTTTCCTCCCTCAGGTGCAGCGGGAGCGGCGGGTCGGACCGGACGATGTGGCCGAGGGCGTGTTTCTCATCCTCGTCGGGCTGATCCGGAAGGTCGTCATCGCCGACACTGCGGGCCTGATCGCAGATCGGTACTTCGCCGCACCCGGCGAGCACGGCGCCGTGGCGCTCCTGGCGGGCGTTGCCCTCTACACGCTGCAGATCTACGGGGACTTCGCCGGCTACAGCAACATCGCACGTGGATCGGCGCGACTCCTCGGGTTCGATCTGATGCGGAACTTCCGACACCCGTACTTCGCGGCGAGCGTCACCGAGTTCTGGCGTCGCTGGCACATCTCGCTCTCGACGTGGCTGCGGGACTATCTCTACATCCCGCTCGGCGGCAACCGGGGGAAGGTTCGCCGCACTTACGTGAATCTGATGTTGACCATGCTGCTCGGCGGTCTCTGGCACGGCGCCAGCTGGAACTTCGTCATCTGGGGTGCCCTGCACGGCATCTACCTGGCGATCCATCGTGCGCTCTCCACTCGACGCGAGGCAGCCGGCCGCGCCCCGTGGCCGCGTGCGGCTGGGATCGCGGTGACGTTGCCGGTGGTTGCCATGACGTGGCTCACCTTCCGCATCACGGAGTTCTCGGTGTTCGGTGAGTACCTCGCCGGTCTCACCCGCTGGTCGTCGCCGGACTTCGCCGCACTCGTGCCGGTCATGCTGCTGGCGCTGATCCTGCTCGTGATCGATCTCCCCCAACACGAGACCGACGATGAGTTTGCGTTGCTGCGTCAGCCGGTCGTCGGTGTCGGCGTGAGAGCAGGTGCGGCTGCCCTGTTGCTCGTTTTCAGTGCGGGAGGTGCAGATGTTCCGTTCATCTACTTCCAGTTCTGAGTCGCGCCGTCGTTGGCGCAGGGCGGGTCTCATCGCCCTGGTCGTCGTCTTCGCCGCTGAGCTTGCGCTGCGGCTGCCGGGCGTCGAGGCCGTGATCGGACCACCCGACCTCTACTACCAGCCGGGGGTGCAGGAGCGTCTGGCAGCGCTCGAGGAGGTGCAGTCGAACCAGGGTGGAATCGATGTGTTGTTCGTTGGCTCGAGCGTGGTCCGGACCAACATCAGCCCATACGAGTTCGATGCGACGTTGGCAGCGGACGGCGTCGAGCTGATCTCGTTCAACGGCGGACTGTCCGGAATGCGGATCGACCCGACCCGTCTCTATCTCGAGCGACTGTGGCTCGAGGTTGCTCAGCCACGAGTCGTTGTGCAGACGGTGCGCTACGAGGACGTGATCGGCGCCGAGCCTGCCGAATCGTTCGAGCCGTTCGCCGGTGGCCGCTATGAACCGTTGTGGCTCAGCGAGTCTCCCTTGGCTCCCGTCCAGGAGGCGGCCTTGGACAGCTCACGACTCGTGCAATATGCCGGACTCCTGACCGAGATCCTCGTCACACCGGAATCGGCGTTCGGTCTCGATGGCTTCGTCATCGACGACCGCGGCTTCAACGCCACTCAGCGGCGGCTCGACGATGTCCGTCGAGAGTTCGCGGTCGAGCAGATCCCCGGCGGTCCGGCGGCGTCGCGGGGCTATGACGGTCCGTTCGACGACGCCCGGAGCGCTCGTGGTTTCGAGATGCTGCGAGCGTCGATCGCAGTCGCTGAGCAATCGGGGGCAACATACGTGTTGGTGAACATGCCGGAGCACGGCGACAAGTTCCTCCAGCACGAGGGCGGGGAGGAGAAGTACGCCGCATACGTCGATGCGTTGCGGGAGTTCGCCGTGGCCGAGGGCGTACGGTTTGTCGACGTCACGGCCGGCGACATCTCCGAGTATCAGGATGACGCTCGGTTCGCCGACTTCAACCACATGACGCCGGACGCAGCCCGGGCGTTCACCCGAGTTCTGGCCGCGGCCTTCCTCGACGAGCCGGAGCTCCGGGACGTCCTGGCGGCCGGCTGAAGCACTCGCTCTGCGAGGCGGACTCGTCCACGAGACGTCATCCCATTCAGCCCAGTACAGGGGATTGGTGCGCCGTGGCCTCTGCTGGATCTGGTGGCGCTCCCATGGCTTCGACCTCGGTGAGATCGACAGTGATCTCCTCGTCGCCGACCGACGGTCGGATCAACGACGCCATCGAGATGACGACGTACGTGGTGGCGACGAAGGCCACATGCATGAGCATCCGACTGCCCGAGTCGGACCATCCGATGCGATAAGGGCTACCGCGCAAGAACGCAAAGACGAAGAACATCACCCCGAAGAGCACCAGGGGTTCGATCCAGAGGCGTTGCAGCGGGAATCGAGCTCCCCACGCAGCCAGCGCGACGAGCGGGATCAGCGTGAGCCACAGTGCCCCCCACATCCCCGCGGACAGCAGGTTGACCGCTGTTGCGTTGATGGTTCGGAACAGGATGTGCGGCCGGAAGAGGGTCGACGCGACGACGAAGGCGACGGCGGCACCCAGTGCGAGCTGCGGCGCTCGCTCGAGGAGCGGCGTCGAGACCCGGAGACCTCCGACCACCAAGGCCCCACAGATTGCAGCGGCGGCAAACAGCGGGCCGCGCACCGGGCCGAGAAGGCCGAGCTCGCCGGGCACCGCGTGCGGTGGGTACACCAGGCCGTTCCACATGATCACGGCAGCGACGAACGGTGCGATCAACGCGACCAAGCCGGCCCGGTCGGCGCGACCGGGTACGAGGAAGGGAATCAGGAAGACGGCGACCGTGAGCGAGGACTCGGGCCGCACCACGGCAAGCGCACCGAACGCAATCCCGGCAGGCACGAGGAAGGCAGTCCGACGCTCAATGGCACCGAGCCATGCCAAGCCGAGCCCGGCAAGGAGCAGGGTGGCGAACACGAGATGTCCGTTGACGTAGAAGAGATGGAACACCAGACGATTCGAGGCGAGGAGGGTCAGGAGCGCAGTCACGACAAGGGCAAGCCGCCAGCGCCGCGGCGTGGCGAGCTTCTCGAACGCTTCGCAGCAGATCCACCCCATCACGAAGAAGGCGCTGGCACCGATGACCGGTGTGATCGATGGCGAGTACCCAAGGCCGGAGACCGAGCCGATCGTGTGGAGGAACGGTGCCCCGATGAGCCGCATTCGCACGATCAGCGGATCGATTGTGGCGAGCGATCCGGTGCGTTCAAGAGTCTCAGCGGCGGTCAAGTAGAGGTACGAGTCGGTGTTGAGGCGCGTGAGGGGAACGAGCTGGAAGAACGTTGCGATGCTCCCGATCAGCAGACAACCCAGCACCGTCGTGTCGACGATCTCACGACCTGAGGGGTGGTCGCGGGAACCAGAGCTACGGATGGACGCAGCGATGGCGAGGCCCAACCCGAGGAGGGCACTCAGGAGGAGGGCCCGTGCCGTTGCGAAGCGAACGCCGAACGTGAGGAGACCGAGGCCTGCGAGGATGTACGCCGCCGCTCCGACCGGCACGCCGAGGGCCACGACGGCGTACCGGGGCAAACGGTGCATGAGTGGGGCCAGGATGAGCATCCCGATCACCGCCAAGGACATGGTGAAGACGACGCTGATCATCCCTGGACTCCTGCAACTGCCGGCCGCACGATCACGACGTCGTCAGCGATCCACACCTGGATTCGATCATGGTCCCCCACGTCCCCGTGGATCCGGTAGTGGAGGAAGGAACCGCGATGCGCCGCTGGTTCGAAGGAGCCGACACGTCCATCGTCCCATCCAGGATTCGTGACCACTCGTGCGCCCAGGTCCGGGTCGTAATCCTCGATGGCAACCTCCAGCCCTGCGATCGACCGGAGGAGTGCGGGATCGAGCGGGTGGGCAACCGGTACGACGAGGGTTGCGTCTGATGTCAGATCACGCAGGTCGACGTAGATCCCGTAGCGGGCCCGGTAGAGCCGGTGACCGTCCGTCAGGCTCGACAGCTGAGGGGACTCAGCGATGACGATCGGCTTGTGCACGTCCGGGGACCGACTCGTTGCAGCTGCGCTGACGGCGGCCGCAACGAGCATGATCGCCACGCCGATGCCGACCGCGACCTCACGATGCGCTCGTGGCGCTCCCCGCACGATCTCCCCCCAAATTGCCCCAGGTCAGGCTACCCGGAATCTGGCAGGCATCCAGGCAGAATCTGCCAGATCGGGTGAGGGTTTGGCGGCCCTCTCAAGTGACTAGACATTGGCGCCGAAGGTGATGGTGCAGTCGAGAATCGGGCTGTTCGGTAGGCTCGATTCAGATCGAGTGTTGAAGTCAAGGGTCGCGGAATCGGAGGAGAGCGTGCCCGCAGAGGTCATCACCGGAGCGCACGAGGGACCACCCGAGGTCGACGTCAGCATCGTGCTCCCGATCTACAACGAGTCCGGGCATCTGGAGAAGGAGATCTTCCGGGTTCGGGAGTCGATGGACGCTTCGCCGTTCTCGTACGAGCTCGTGGTCGTTGACGATGGCTCGACCGATGGCTCGAGTGAACTCCTGCGTGACATGGACGGGATTCGTCTCCTCGAGTTCGGCACGAATCGGGGATCCGGCTCCGCTCGCAAGTACGGGACGCTGGCCTCACGCGGGCGAATCGTCGTCTGGACCGACGTCGACATGACGTACCCCAATGACGAGATGCCGGAGCTCGTGGCACAACTCGAGGGCTGGGATCACGTAGTAGGTGCCCGCCGGACTGAGGAAGGCACGGTCAAGTTTCTGCGCAAGCCTGCAAAGTGGTTCATTCGCAAGCTGGCGAGCTACCTCACCGGCGTCAAGATCCCGGATCTGAACTCGGGATTCCGTGCCTTTCGGCGCGACGTCGCCCTGCAGTTCCTCTATCTGCTGCCAACAGGGTTCTCGTGTGTCACCACGATCACCATGGCGTTCCTCAGCAACGGCTACTCCGTCAAGTACTACGACATCGACTACTTCCCCCGTGCCGGCAGCTCGAAGTTCCACTGGTGGAAGGACACCCGCCGGTACCTCCTCCAGGTCGTTCGGATGGTGCTGTCCTACGAACCGTTGAAGGTCTTCATGCCTCCGGCGGTCGTGCTGGGGCTCGTTGGTGTCGGCAAACTGATCTACGACCTCTTCGACAAGAACTTCAGGGTCGGGACCAACACGATCGTGATCCTGGGCGCGGCGATCTCGCTCGCCGTCCTGGCGATGCTGGCGGACCTCCTCGTGCATCTCAACAAGAAGCGGCACGACGTGATCCCGGCAACGCGCCGCTAGCGCATCTCGAACGGGTTCTCTCTCGTTTCGCGGCCCGCGCGGATGCCGCCGAGTGCCAGGCCGAGAACCACGAGGGCGGCGATGCCGGTCACTCGGATCACGGCTCCGGCGAGCAGTCCAGGTGCCAACCCAATACCGAGCGCCTCAGCGAGGCCGCCGAAGCTGAGCTCCTGAATCCCGAGGTTCCCCGGGGTGATCACGAGGTAGGTCGTGAGCTGCAGGAGCACGTAGAACAACACGGTCTCGGCCAATGCGATGTCGATGCCAACGCTGCGGAACGACAAGTCGAAGATCAACACGACGAGCGCGAAGCCGATCAGGCCAACCCCAATGAACCGACCGAGCAGCCGGCGGTTGCGCAGCATGGCGACGGATGTTTGCAGCAGCGTTGCGGCGCGGGACTGCAGACGTTGGAGAGCTGTTGCGTGGTCGGCGGCAGGCCTGATGAAGCGGCTGAGCGCAATCGGGAGTGCGATTCCCGCCACGAATGTCAAGGCCAGGATCGCGAGCACGGGGATGCCTCCGACCGTGTAGCCGGGTCGTGTCACGGCAACCACGAGTGCGGCGAGTATGAGATTCAGCAGCGTCGCCAGCCAGGTGAAGGCGACGAACGACGTCACGTACTCCGTGTAGGTGACGCCGTACCGCCGTTTGAGGGTGAGTGCCCGGTACACGTTGCCGGCCTGGGCGAACGCGACGTTGAGGAATCGACCGATGATGAAGACCTGTGTCCAGGCCATGACGGGTACTTCCTGTTCCGCCGCAGTGTCGAGGATCAGCCAATACCGAAACGCCTGTGGGACCAGGTAGGCCGCCTGGAGGGCCACGATCAACACGATTGCGGCTGGGTCGATGTCGCGCAGCGTTTCGATCGTGTCGTCGTTACGAACGAGGATGACCACGACGGCTGCGAGCGTGATCGCCAGGATCGCATAGCGGGCGATCCGGCCGGCGGCCCCTTTGCGATCAGCGTTGGCGTTCATCGTCACTCCGTGCGTCGTTGACCATCGCTTCGATGAGCTCATTCATCTGGTCGACGTTGCGTTCCCATGCGAACTCGGCGAGGACACGGGCGCGTCCGGCAGCACCCATCCTCCGGCGAAGGGACTCGTCGGTGCCGAGGCGGACGATGGCCCGGCCGAGCGCCTCGGAATCGCCGGGTGGCACCAGCTCACCTGTCACGCCTTCGTCCACCACCTCGCGGACTCCGCCGACGTCGCTCGACACCACCGGTAGTCCCATCGCCGAACCCTCGAGCAGGACAACACCGAACGACTCCTCCAACGACGGGTTCACCAGGACGTCGAACGACGCCATCAGGTCCGGAACCTCATCGTGGGCGACTCTCCCGACGAAGCGAACGACGTCGGTGATTCCGAGCGACGCAGCGAGCTCTCTGAGCTCGGCTTCGAGCGGTCCCGATCCGGCCAGCGTCAGGGTGGCCGAAGGCACGTGTTCGAGGACGTGGGGCATTGCTTCGAGCAGCACTCCGGTTCCGTATCGAGGGCGGAAGTGCTTGACGAACCCGATCGTGAGCGGACCATCGCCGGGTCGGTCGGTGCGGGGAGCGAAGTGGGTTGTGTCGACGCCGAACGGAACGACCGACACGTGTGTTTCGAGCGGCGATGCGACCGCCCTGACCCGCTCGGCGAGGTAGTGGCTGCTGACGGCAATCCGGTCCACCCGCCGCAGGACCCACCGATTGACACGATCCCGCACGATGCGGGTCCACCGGCCGCTCTCGGGCCGGATGTCGGTCCCCCACGGAACCATCAACAGGGGGCGGACTCGGGTGATCCGCGCCACGACCCCGTTGGTGGTGGTGTAGTGCGCCATGATCGCGTCGGGCTGCAGCCGGCGGACGTGGCGCCGTAGTCGGGCAACGAGGAGCAAGTACCCCAGGGCGATCCCGGCAGCTGAGGCGGACGATCGGTCGATCATCGAGACGACTTCGACCCCCGGGATGTCGGCGCGCCGCACTCCGATCACCACGACCCGGTGCCCGAGTTCCGCGAGCGACTGAGACCAGCGGCGGGTATGAACCGCCTGAGGGTTTGCCACGACCACGATCCGCAGCGGCTTCATGATCGACTCTCGAACCAGTCGACCATCCACGACGTCACGTCGATCCGCTCATCGAGAAGGCGTTCATGGGCGCGCGTGATCTCGTTGCGATCGGTCGCCAGAAACGCATCGACGGCGTGCAACGACGCCGAGAACTCCGTCGGCTGCACGTGGCGCACCAACCCGTAGCGAGCCTCCTGGTCGTCGGTATAGCCGCGACCGGTCTTGGCGATGTACACGGCCGGAGTTCCGAGCACCGCAGCCTCGGACGACATCGTTGCGGACTCGCCGACGATCAGATCGGCGAACGCCAGGACGTGATGGATGTGCGAGCGTGCTCCTCGCCATGCGTAGGGCTCCAAGTCCGGCGGCAGCGGCTTCTCAGAGGAGATGAGGACGCGGCCGCATTGTGCGAGGCGTGCCACCAGTTCCCGCTTCTGGTCGGACGTGAGCGCGATTTCCCCGACATCGTGGCTCGCGTCCCACGAAACGAACCGGACCACGGAGTAGGGCTCTGCGGGGTCGATCCCGGCGTCCTTCACGCGCTGCTCGGTCGGGATGAATCGCTGGGGATGGAGATAGGCCAGTTCGTGGTAGCCCGAGTAGGTGACGTGATTGCCGGGCACGGCGCCTTGGTAGGAATCCGGGGTGATCACCGTTTCTGCCAGTCGATACACCCAACGATTGGTTCGGCTTGCGAACTCGGTGTCGTAGAACACCACCGCCGGAACCCGGCGCAGTCTCCCGGCGACGGCGATGGTGGGACCCATGATTCCTGTCAGCACATCTGGTCGGAACCGATTGACGATCGACGTGAGCTTGCGCACCCGCCGAGCCAACTCGGCGGCCAAACCCACGGTGCCGATCGCCTGCGTGCTCAAGACCTCGTGCGGGAGGTCGTACTCGTCGAGGAGTTCGACGGTGACGTCCTTGTCTCGGGAGGTCAGGAGCAGCTCGTGACCTCGCTCGCCCATGTCGTGCACGAAGTTGCGGAAGAAGTGAACGTGGGCGGGGTGGAGGATTTCGATCAGGATGCGCATGCCCGGCCGAGCGTACCGGGGCCCATTGCGAGGACCGAGACATTCCCTTGAGGCGGCAGCGGTGAGCACCGATGCTTGACAGCGATGACGCCAGCACGTGTGATAGCTCACGGTGAGCCTTCCGTGAGTAATGACAACCCCCGCTCGATCCGCTCGTATCGGGTCGAGATCCTGATCGCACTGCTCGTGATCGTCGTCGTCGGTCCGCTCGTGCACGAGTACCGAGCCCAGCAAGCGTCGCGATATCTCCTGACGGCTGCGATCTGGGACAACGGCACGATTCAGCTCGACGAGTATGCCGCCGTCGACCCCCCGATCCTCGGCGTCGATCGAGCCGTCAAGGACGGTCATACCTACTCGGACAAGGCCCCGCTCCAGCCGGTGCTGGCCGTGCCGTTCTACGCCGTCTACCGAGCGATCGGAGGCGAACCGGCCATTGAGCGACGGATCGAGGAGAACCTCGGGCTGTGGTGGGTCACCTTCTGGATGGCAACCGTGCCCGCGGCGCTTCTCGCCGCACTCATGTTCCGGGAGGGTCGGCGCATCGATGGCGACGCCGCACTTCCGGCGACGATCGGTCTCTTCGGCGGATCGATCCTCCTGCCCTTTGCGGCATTGCTGTTCGGCCACGCGCTGGCTGCGTTGTTCGTGTTCGCCGCGTTCCTCACCTTGAAGTCGGCCACCACGCCACTGCGGCTTGCGGGTGCGGGTGCGCTGTGCGGTGCGGCGGTCACTGCCGAATACACGGCCGGCGTTGCGCTCGTTGCGCTCACGGCGTACGCGGTATGGCGGGCCAGGTCGCGGGTGGTGTGGTTCCTCGCCGGTGGTGTGCCGTTCGCCGTTGGTCTCGGCTGGTATCACACGATGGCGTTCGGGACGCCGCTCACTCATCCCTATCGGTATTCAGCGTTCACGGATGTGACCAGCGAGGCGCGGGGATTCTTCTCGTCGTTCTCCCGTTTCCGCCCCGAGCACGTGTTCGAGGTGTTCTTCGACGGCCGCGGGTTCCTCTTCGCCGCACCGATGGTGATCGTCGGTCTGATCGGGCTCGTGCAACTGGTACGTACGAGATCGCCGCATCGCTCGTCGGCGGTGTTGGCGCTTGCGATGTTCGTCGGTGTCCTCTTGATCCCCGTGTTCTGGTCCAACCCGTGGGGCGGGGATTCGCCCGGTCCGCGTTACATGACGCCCGCCCTGCCGTTCCTGGTGATCGGGGCCGCGGCCATCTGGCGGAGATCTCGTATCTGGGGACGGGCGGCCGCCGCCATCGGCGGGTTCACGATGGGTCTTGCGACGCTCACCGATCCGCTGCTCAGCGACGAGGCTCGGGTTTCGATCGGGTCGTGGATCGGATTGGCTGCCGATGGCGAGATCGTGCCGACGGTGTTCACCATCGCAGTTGGACCGGTCGGCTGGCTGGTTCACGTTGCGTTGATCGCCTTCGTCGGGTGGCGACTGGTCCTCGTCGGTCGCAAGCGTCAGCCGATACTTCAACCTCCGGGCTGAGGCCCGGCGCCGGCCGGGTAACCTCCGGCGGTGCCTTCCACCGATCCCCGGCGCATCCTGCCGCTCATCGTTGCGATCTCGGGGATGGGAGTCCTCACCTTCTCATTGATCAGCCCAACGCTGCCCGACCTCGCCGACGCACTCGGTGTGAGCCGGGGAGTCATCGGGTTCGTCCAGGGTGCGGTAGCGATTCCGGGGATCTTCCTGGCGCTCTTCATCGGCTACCTCGCCGATCTGAAGGGCCGCCGCTTCGTCGGCGTGGCGAGCCTCGTGGTCTTCGGAGCGGCCGGGGTCGCAGGCTTCTTCGCCCGGGAGTTCTGGCTGCTCGTCGTCGTGCGGGCCGTCCAGGGTCTCGGCACTTCGGGGATCTTGAGCCTGGGCGTCGTCGTGATCTCCGATCTCTTCCCCGCCGGGACGCAGCGGCGGTGGGCGCTCGGTATCAACGCCGCCGGACTCACGGCCACGGCGATCGTTGCACCGATCATCGGTGGCTCGCTCGCCGCCGGCGGAGTCTTCCGGCCGTACCTCGTGTACGCAATGGCGTTTCCCGTTGCGATCTGGGCACGGCGCCTCCCGGGCCGTCCCGATGGCGATCCCCCCGCTCCGCCCATCCGACACGCCCGGGGCATGCTCCGGTCGCTCGCCGGCGACAACAAGCTCAGCGACTACCTCGGGCTGTTGCCGTTCTCGCTCGTGATGATGGTGCTGTTCGCCGGGTTTGCGTTCACGGCGACGCCTTTGCTCCTCGAGGAGGTCTTCGGTGTCGAGTCGACCGCCCGGGGATTCCTGCAATCGCTCATGTCGGTCGGGCTCAGCTCCGGGTCGTTGTTGGCTGCGAGAGTCGTGGAACGGTTCGGCGCCACCGCCAGCTTGTCGATCGCAACGGGGCTCAGTGCATTCGGCTTCCTTGGAGGCGGTGTCGTACCCACGCTCTGGTTGCTCGCTCCGCTGCTCATGGTGCTCGGCGTGGGGATCGGCTTGACCTTCCCGATCTTTCAGGACTTCGTCGGGTCGAGTGTGCCGGCGACGTACCGCGGCGCCGCAGTCGGAACGTGGGTCTCGTCGATTCGCACCGGGCAGTTCGTCGGCCCGATCGTGGCCTCGGCCGTTGCGTCGGGGATTGGCGAGCAAGCGGCCTATGTGGTGGCGGGCGTCGCGTGCTCCGCAGTGGTGGTGACCTGGCAGCCGTTGCGCCGTGTCGTCGCCAACCGCATCGATGTTGTGCCACCTTCCGGCATCACGGGCCTCCGGTAACCTCCCGGGTGATGAGCCTCGTCGACGATCTGGTCGCTGCACTCGGGGCGGATCGTGTGAAGGCACATCCGCTCGAGCTGCGGGTCTACGACAAGGACGCCGGAGTCGCCAGGGGGCCGGTCGCCGCCGTCGCGCTTCCGGAATCCACGGCCGAGGTGGTGGCCTGCGTCAAGGCGGCACGCACCTGGGGAGTGCCGATCGTTGCGCGCGGCGCCGGGACGGGGTTGGCCGGCGGAGCGGTTCCGACCGAACCGGCGCTCATTGTTGCGCTCACCCGCATGAACACGATCCATGAGGTCGATCTGGAGAACCGGACGGCCTGGGTCGGTCCCGGCGTCATCAACCTCGACCTGAGTGCTCACACCACTCCGATGGGCTTCCACTATGCGCCGGATCCTTCGTCGCAATCGGTCTGCACCATCGGCGGCAACGTCGGGACCAATGCCGGCGGTCCCCATTGTCTGGCCGAAGGTACGACCGTTGCGCACATCCTCGCCGTCGAGATGGTCACGGTCGACGGGGAGATCGTCGAGCTCGGTGGACCCGCTCCGGACCCGATCGGGCTCGATCTGCGTGCCGTCGTCGTGGGCTCCGAGGGCACGATGGGCCTCGTCACACGGGTGCTCGTGAAGCTGACGCCCAACGCACCCGATGTGCGAACCCTGCTGCTGGCATACCCGACGATCGAGGGCGCCGCCGAGACGGTGTCGCAAACCATCGCCGCGGGCATCATCCCGGCAGCGCTCGAGATCATGGATCGGCCGATGGTGCAGGCGGTCGAGAACTTCGTCCACGCCGGCTACCCGACCGAGTCGGCCGCAGTCCTGCTCGCAGAAGTGACCGGCCACCCGGCAGCCGTCACCGCAGAGGCCGGCCAGATCGAGCGAATCGCACTGCAGGCTGGGACCACCGAGGTGCGTTCTGCCGTCGACGCAGCCGAGCGCGACCTACTGTGGCTCGGTCGCAAGTCGGCGTTCGGCGCCGTTGCGCAGAGTGCACCCGACTACTACCTCCACGACACCGTGGTCCCGCGGACCCGTCTCGTCGAGACGATGACCCGTCTCTACGAGATTGCCGACCGGTTCGAGATTTCGATGCTCAACGTCTTCCATGCCGGCGACGGCAACCTTCATCCGCTCGTGGCGTTCGATGGACGCGACGAGGGTGCCCGCGAGCGGGTGATGGAGGCAGCCGAGGAGATGGTGCGCGTCTCGTTGGAGGTCGGGGGTTCGCTGTCGGGTGAGCACGGCATCGGGCTCGAGAAGCGTGATCTGATGGCCGATGTGTTCAGCCCGATCGACCTCGACGCCCAGGCCCGTCTTCGGGACGCGTTCGATCCGGACGGGGCCCTCAATCCGGGCAAGATCCTGCCTCATGGGTCGCGCTGCTACGACTTCGGGATGCAGCCGCCGCTGTCCCAGGAACCGGCGCTGTGACCGATCGTCACCTCGATCAGCTCATCGATCGCGACCGGGTTGATCCGTCACCGGGGATGCGCGAGTCGGCCACCGTGGTGGCGCCCGCGACGATCGAGTCGGCCGGGGCGACACTCGCCGCTGCGAGCGCCGCCGGTGCGACCGTCCGTTTCTGGGGCGGTGGGACCCATCAGGGGTACGGGCACGTGACCAAAGCCGATGTCGTGATGAGTACCGAACGGCTGACGAAGGTCGTCGATTGGCAGGCGGACGACCTCACGATCGTCGTGGAGGCAGGCCTCCCCGTCGCTGAGCTCGAGGTACTGCTCGAGGATCGGAACCAGTCCGCAGTACTGCCCGAGCTGCCCGGCAGCGCGACCGTCGGCGGTGTCGTCGCCGCCGGTGTCTCGGGGTACCGCCGCCTGCGATACGGGCCAACGCGCGACCGGATCTTGGAGTCCGTGCTCGTGACGGGCGACGGGCGGGTCACGACCGCAGGCGGACGGGTGGTCAAGAACGTCACGGGATATGACATTCCGCGGCTCGTGACCGGTTCGCTCGGCAGCCTCGGCCTGATTGCTCAGGTCTGCCTCAAGCTGTGGCCCATGCCGAAAAGGGCGGCCACCATCGTCGTCGAGGATGCTGCGGCCGCCACACGGGTCGCCTATCGACCGCTTGCGGTGCTGGAGTTGCCGGACCGGTCCGCCGTCTTCGTCGCCGGGTCGGAGGACGAGATTGCCGCCCAGACTCGTGACCTCGGAGGTACTGAGCAGGAAGGCCTGGCGTGGCCGGAGCTTCCAAGTGGGGAGTGGACGGGCACGATGCGAGTGCCGCCGGCATCCACGCTGGAAGCTGTGGGGCGGGTCCGAGCAGCCGGACTGACGTTTGTGGCTGCGCACGGCGTCGGGGAGATCCACCTGGCCGCGGGATCGAGTTCGGCGGCGTCGTTCGGTGAGCTTCGGTCCTGGGCGGAGGCGCAGGGTGGGTCGTTCGTCGTGACCGGCCGACCCGCCGACGATGGGCTGTTCGATCCGTGGGGATCGCCCCCGCCGTCGCTCACGCTGCAACGTCGGGTCAAGGCGGCGTTCGACCCGGCAGGGATCGCCAACCCCGGCATCCTCCCGGGGGGAATCTGATGGGCTGGATCACCGGGGCGGCTCCGACCCAGGCGCAGCTCGACGCATGCGTGACGTGCGGCCTGTGCCTGCCGCATTGCCCGACGTACCGGGCGACCGGCGACGAGGCGGCGTCTCCACGGGGCAGGCTGACCGCGATGGCCGCCATTGCCGATGGCATCGCCGAGGTCGACGAGACCTTTGCCGAGATGATGAGCTTCTGTTTGCAGTGCCGTGCGTGCGAGACGGCGTGCCCATCGCTCGTTCCCTTCGGCCGGGCCATGGAGGGGGCGCGTGCCGAGATTGCCGCACAACTCCCGGGCCGGCGCCGATCCGCTCGTCGGTGGCTCGTCGGTTCCGCCATTGCGAATCCGACACTCGTCGGCGCTGCATCGTTCGGGGCGGCCGTAGCGCAACGGATCGGCGTCGGACGCAGCGGTGCCGGAACGATCGGCAAGGTTCGCGGTCTGCGCCGTCTCCCGCTGCGGTCGTCGTCGACTCGAGGCAAGTCGTGGCCTGCCAGGGGCGTACCGCGAGGAACGGTCGCACTGCTCAGCGGCTGTGTGCAGGATCCGTGGTTCGCCGAAGTACACGAAGCCACCATCAGCGTCCTCCGGGCCGGAGGATTCGATGTCGTGGCACCTCCCACCCAAGCGTGCTGTGGTGCACTGGCCGCCCACGACGGCGCGGTTGCGCAGACCCGAGCCTTGGCTGCCGCCAACGTGGCGGCGTTCGACGGCTTCGAGTACGTCGTCACCGATGCTGCCGGCTGCGGTGCACACCTGAAGGAGTACGGCCATTGGGCCGAAGGCGGGGACGTGCTCGCCGCCCGGGTCGTCGATGTGACGGAACTCGTCGCCCAACTCCTCGACGATGGCCAGCTCCCCGAGTTTGGATCTCGCGGGCAACGGGTCGCCGTGCAGGATCCGTGCCACCTCCGCCATGCGCAGCGCATCACCGTTGCTCCGAGACGTGTCGTCGCAGCCGCCGGGTTCGATGTCGTCGATCTCGACCCATCCGGGCGGTGCTGCGGCGCCGCCGGGATGTACACGATCACGTATCCGGAGATGTCCGAGTCGTTGGGGCGGGCAAAAGCGGACGAGATCGACCGGAGTGGGGCCGCCGTCGTCGCCTCGGCAAACCCGGGGTGCGAGATGCAGCTGCGGTCGTACGCCGATGAGGCCGTCCGGATCGTGCATCCAATCGAGCTGTATGCGGCGGCGCTCCAGGGACGGGACTGACCGCTCAGGCTCCTAACCTCTCGGCCATGAGTGATTCGCCTGTCAGCCTGACGCCTGCCGGACCGCCCGAGACCGTGTTGCCGGAACCCGATCCCGCTGCGGCGTCCCGCCTCGGCGAAGCGGTGGCGGCCTCCGATGCGAAGTCGGCCATCGCCGCCGTCGTCGCCGACCATCCACGGTTCATCGATGCCTGGGCCCGCCTGGGTATGGCGAGCGACGACCCGGTCGAGTCGTACGCCTACTTCCGGATCGGCTACCACCGCGGTCTCGACACGCTGCGGGCATCCGGCTGGCGAGGCAGCGGGTTCGTCCGCTGGTCGCAGGCAACCAATCGGGGATTCCTCCGTGCGCTCGCCGGCCTCGGCGAAGCCGCCGCACGAATCGGCGAACAGGACGAGGTGGACCGGATCGGCCAGTTCTTGAAGCAGCTGGATCCGGATTGGCCTCCCGCCGACGGGTGGCGAGCCGGTTGACCTACGAGATTCGGCCCGCGCGCGCGGACGATCACGCTGCGATCGTCTCCTTCACGGAGGGGACCTTCGACTGGGGCGACTACGTGGCGGACGCCTTCGAGCACTGGATGGCCGACCCCCAGGGTCTCGTCGTCGTTGCGGTCGACCCGGATGATCGTGCGGTTGCGGTCAGCAAGGTGACGATGCTCTCGGAAACCGAAGCGTGGTTTCAGGGGGCGAGAGTGCATCCGCAATGGCGGAGGCGGGGGATCGCCAACGCCATGGCAGCATCGATGGGGGAGTGGGCGCGCAGCCGGGGAGCTCGTGTGGTGCGGCTCCTCGTCGAGAACTGGAACGATGTCGCCCGCCGCCAGGTCGAAGCCGGTGAGTTCCGTAACGTCGGTTCGTGGGCGGTGGCCGAACGCACCGTTGGTGCGGCCTCACCGGTCCCCAGCGGTAACGGCGGCCGCCGTGTTCCAGCATTGGAGCAGCTGATCAGGGCGCACTCCGGCGAGGCGGAGCCCGCCTACATGTCGTGGTCGACCGGTGAGCTCGGGCGATCTGCCCGTGGGTTGGTGGCGGTCGGCTGGACGTGGCGCCGCGTCGGTGCGTCCGATCTCGTCTCCGCCGCCAAGGCTGAGGCGTTTTGGGCCGCCCGTTCGGGGTGGGTGTTGGCGGCCCGCAACGAGGAGACCTTCGAGGTCGGTTGGATCGAGACCCGCCCCGACGACGCCGGGGACCTCATGCGGGCGCTCGTGGACCTCGCCGTCGCCGAAGGTGCCGAACGGGTGCAGATCAAGATCCCCGCCGTCGACTGGCTCACCGCCGCCGCCCGCCGCGCCGGCTGCGAGTTGTGGGAGATGGTGTTGTACGAACGCAGTCTTTGACTGCGCTCGTACGGTCGCCAGTCGCCAGCCCGGGCGCCGCTCGGGACGCGGGAGCGACGCGGCAGCTGTGCGTCGCCGAAGGGTGTGGTCAAAGTCGTCAGTCCGAACACCGTCGGGGCGTGGTGACGGACGCGCGAGAGTCTTCTCTGACGACTGACGACTGACGACTGACGACTGACGACTGACGACCGACGACTTCTTCTTACCCTGCTGTTCCGACCCACACCGCTAGACCGCTGCCGCCTCCGCCGAAGACGTCGCCTAGGAAGCTTTGGTCTTGGTGGCCGGTCATCACTACGGAGTCGGGGCCGATGGCGATGGCGTTCGGGTAGAAACCGCCGCCGATGCT
>JASJAX010000090.1 GCA_030066755.1 Acidimicrobiia bacterium | reverse complement strand
CTCGCCCCAGCAAGGTGAGACCACTCCTACCTGGCCACCCGAGACCGGCCGGCACGCGACGCGAGGCAACAGGATCGGCTCAAATCCACACTCACGTGTGAAGGCGATGATCCCGAGTAGGGGTCATCGCCTTCATCGCGCGGAGGGAGTGGGATTTGAACCCTCGCCCCAGCAAGGTGAGACCACTCCTACCTGGCCACCCGAGACCGGCCGGCACGCGACGCGAGGCAACAGGATCGGCTCAAATCCACACTCACGTGTGAAGGCGATGATCCCGAGTAGGGGTCATCGCCTTCATCTCGCGGAGGGAGTGGGATTTGAACCCACGAGGCGAGTCACCCCGCCTACACGCTTTCCAGGCGTGCGCACTAGGCCAGACTATGCGATCCCTCCTAGGGTGCCGACAGTGTAGAAGGGGTCGTCACAACGTGAATCCCAACGATCAATGGACCGAAGTGATGCGGCTTGCGCTCGACGAAGCGCGAGCCGCGATCGAGCACGATGATGTCCCGATCGGTGCGGTGCTCGTGGGGCCCGACGGCGACATCGTCGCTCGTGATCACAATCGGCGCGAGCAACGAGGGGACGCTACGGCGCATGCAGAGATGCTGGTCATGCGAACTGCGTCCGAGGCTGCTGACTCCTGGCGGCTCAGCGGTCACACGCTCGTCGTCACGCTCGAGCCCTGCCCGATGTGTGCGATGGCTGCCGTGTGGGCTCGGATCGACCGCATCGTCTACGCCGCCGCCGACTTCAAGGCCGGTGGAGCCTGGTCGCTCTACAACATCCCCCAGGATCAGCGGCTCAATCACCGGTGCGACCTCATCGCAGGGGTGCTGGAAGACGAGGCGGGGACGCTGCTCACAGAGTTCTTCGAGAATCACCGCTGAAGATCGCCATGTCGTGCCGATGATTACAATCTCGGCGCCCCGTGGGAACATGGGGCGACAACGGAGGGGTGGCCGAGCGGACGAAGGCGGCAGTCTCGAAAACTGTTGAATCGGGTTTACCGGTTCCGTGGGTTCGAATCCCACCCCCTCCGCGAGCGGGCCGGCTTCGCCGGCCCGATTGACACGGAGCAGCTCGAGTCATCGACGAGTGCTGCACCCCCCTACCCCCACTCGACTTCGTCGAGCGGCGGTACTTTCCCCCCAAGGGGGGACTATTGGAGGGATGGCCGAGCGGACGAAGGCGACAGTCTTGAAAACTGTTGAACCCTTTTCGGGTTCCGTGGGTTCGAATCCCACTCCCTCCGCGATTGGGCCGACTTCGTCGGCCAGTACTAAGTATCGAGTACTGAGTACAGAGACTCCGGATAGTCCCCCCGGAAGGGGGGAAGCTACCGCCGGCCGTAGGCCGGGGGTAGGGGGGCGTGCCCTTCGGGCACGTGGGAGTTCGCTATGCGAACTCCATACGGACTTGCGGAGCAAGTACGCCAGCTCTCGTCGATCACACCGCTACGCGGCGTCGCGGAGTGGCTCAGCAGTCGGGAACGGTTCGGCGACGCTGGCGCCGCTCTCCGTGCGTTGGGCCATTGTTACGATCGCTACGCCGCCGAGGATCAGCGGCAACGCGAGGAAGACCGGGCCGGTGACGGTCTCGGCGCCGATCGTCACGCCGAGCAACACGGCTACCGCTGGGTTGACGTAGGCGTAGCTCGTCGCCATCGCCGGCCGGGTGTTGTTGAGCAGGTACACGTAGGCGCTGTACGCAACGATCGATCCGAAGACGATGAGATAGAGCAATGCGACGACCGATCCCGCAGTAGGGACCGCATCGATACGCTCCCCGCGGATCGGACCGAGGATCGCCAGGACTGCTCCACCGGTCAGCAGCTGTGCGGCTGTCGCCATCGCCGGCGCCGGAAGGTCGAGGTGCGTGCTCCACACGGATCCAACCGACCACAAGATCGGCGCGACGACGACCAGGATCATCCCGACCGTGCTCGTCTGGAAGTCGCCCTCCTGGGCCAGGACAACCACCCCGGCAAGTCCGGTGACAAGCCCCACCCACTCGAGTCGTCGCGGCCAGGAGCCGAAGAAGCCGGCGGTGAGCGCAGCCCACACAGGAATGATCGCAACGGCCGTTGCGGCGATCCCGGACCCGACGCCGACATCCTCGGCGATGGTCACCAAACCAACGCCACCGGCAAGCATCAGTGCAGCCACACGCGCCGCACTCCACCACTGCCGCCGCGTCGGGGGGACGCTGCCACGAAGGCGCAAGACGGCATACATCACGGCACCTGCGACCAGGAACCGAATGCCATTGAGAAGGAACGGCGGGAAGCCTTCGAGGCCGAACCGCAATGCCAGGTACGTCGAACCCCAGATCACGTAGACGGCAAGCAACGCAAGCACCAGCGTGGCGCGACGAGAGACTCGTGTCATGACGTTGACCTCGACTTCTTGCAGTAATCGGTCAAATGTGATTAGCTCGCTACACCGTACCGAGACAACCGTAGCTGGTCAAATGGATTTTTCTCATTACAGCGCCGAGCCCGTCGCCGTTGCCGTGAACCTCACGAACACCTTCGATGTGGCGACCGGCGAGGACAAGCTCCGAACACCTGGCGACGTCGTCGCATTCATCGAAGCCGAGCTCGGAGAGTGGGGCGATACCCCTGCCGACCTGACCGACAAGGACCTGCGCGCCACGAGGGCACTCCGGTCACGCCTACGTGAAGTGTGGGAGGCGCCCACCGCCGAGCAGGCCGCCGCTGCCATCAACGAGATCCTCGAGGCAGTGTCGGCGCGACCACGGATCTCGGTGCACGGCGACACACCCGCACACCTCCACTTCGAACCGGAGAGCGGCGATCCGGTGATGGATCTCGGCGCAGTTGCGGCAATGGGTCTCAGCGTCGCGCTGATCGAAGGAGGATGGGACCGTTTCGGCACGTGCTCGTCCGCCGCATGTGACGACGTCTACATCGACGTGTCCAAGAACCGATCGCGACGGCACTGCTCCGACACGTGTACGACACGCGAGAGCGTGGCCGCCTACCGGGCGCGAAAACGTGCCGGCGGGTGAGGATCGCTCATCGCGGCTGCGATGATGGCGGCGATGGAGATCGTCCAGATACGAATGGGTGCCGTGACCCTGCCGCCCCAGCATCCTCGGGCGGGCAGCGACTATCCGCTCTACGGGTACCTGATCCGCCACGCCGACGGGCCGGTGCTCGTCGACACCGGATGTGGCCCCGGGCATTCGAGAATCGATGAGCTCTTCAACCCGGAGGACATCGACTTCGCCGCGGCGCTGCGAGATGCCGGAGTCGAGCTGAGTGATGTCACCATGCTGATCAACACGCACCTCCACTTCGACCACACGGGCCGAAACCGCCTCTTCCCCGGCATCCCGATCGTTGCTCAGCGCGCCGAGTACGAAGCCGCCCAGGAACCGGGCTTCACCGTTCCCGACTGGATCGACTTCCCGGGGATCGAATGGAGACTCGTCGACGGTCGAGTCGAGGTCTTGCCGGGGGTCGAGGTCATGCCGACACCGAGTCACACCCCTGGGCATCAGGTTGTGATTGTCGATCTCGGCGACCGCATCGAAGTGATCGCCGGACAGGCCGTCCAGGATTGCGACGAACTCGAGACCGGCGAGTCCAAGGAAGACCTCCCTCGATCCGCGGCGGAGTCCTTTGCCTCGGTGGCCCGGCGGATCAAGGACCTCCAACCGGCACGGGTGTGGTTCAGCCACGACCCTCGCACGTGGCCGTGTGACTGACGAGAGCAGCCGACTTCGTCGGCTGAGTACTGAGTATCGAGTACGGAGTACGGAGACCAACCCCGGCTACTCGCCACGCAACATGCGAAGTTCGGGCAACGCCCTGGACCCCGACGGACTGGTGCAGCCAGTGCGCGGCTACCATCGCCTCACCGTGCTAAGTGGGGCGCTAGGGGTGCCCTCTTCCCGAAAACCTCTTCATGCGGGACTGAACTCCCCGCCTGAGGGTGGACGTTCGTCGGGATTGCACCGGGATCAGTTGATGTTGATAGCCGGGTCCTACGCGGCGAGGCGACGTGAATCGGGTCAGGTCCGGAAGGAAGCAGCCCTAAGCGGTCCGTTCTCGGGTGCCGTAGGGCAGCCTGGCAGGAGTCAGCTCCCCGGAACGCGCCGACGGGCTACCGCTCGAGGGCGGGGTGCACGGTTTCTACAGGTCCTCGATCCGCGGCCGGAGATCGACCACGAGCGTCTTGGCTGCCTTGTCATGGAGTCCCTGGCGCCGCTTGTCGAACAACAGCCATGCGTACATGGCGAAGATCATGAGCCCGAACACGGGAACCGCTCCGACCGCAGCGATGACGCCCCACCGGATGAACGCCTGCGTCCACGAAGGGACGCGGCCCCGGTCCCAATCGACGACCTGCGTCTTCATGACCATCTTGCCCGGCGTCTGACCTCGGAGCCCGGTGAACCCGACGTAGTAGACCCCGCTGATCACCTCCAGCGTCAGCGACAACTCAATCGGGATGCCGGAGGCATCGGTATCGAAGACGTTCCCTCCGCCGAGAATCAGTGCCACGGCTGGCAGTGAGATCACGAGGAGAATCACCGCATCGATGAGGAAGCCCAGGAGTCGCCGATCCGGTAGCGCGACCCGCGTCGTCTTCGGGTCCCAGTCCCTCGCAGCGGGTTCCTCGTCCTTGAAGGTCACCTCATGAACCTCCGGCGCCCTTCTCCAGGATCGCCCCATAGACGAACCCGAGAGGTCCCATGCGCCAGGTCTTCCGCAGCGCCAAGGACGACCCTCCCAGCATGTCCTCCGGAGGCGGCAGCTTGTCGAGGCTGCGGTTGAGGTAGACGTACTCCTCCCTCGCTCCGGCGAGTGTGCCCACCGTCGGCAGCACTACGGCCGTGCCGGCACGGTGCAACGATCGGCGCCAGCCGGGCTCGGGACGGCCGAGATCCACGATCCCGGCTTTCCCTCCCGGTCGAAGCACGCGGGCGATCTCCTCGAGCGTCCTCGACACCGAATCGAGGTTGCGGAAGACGTACGCGGAGAAGACGGCATCGAACGTCTCATCACGAAACGGCAGGTGCTCTCCCGCTCCGACGACGCGACGGTCGATTGGGTTCAGGGTCAGCATCTCCGCAGCGGGATCCAAAGTCACGACCTCGCGACCCACGAACACGTCGTTGGCCGCACCGGTGCCCCCACCCAGGTCGAGAATCCGTCCGCCGGGGAGCTGATCCACGGCGGTCCGCCGCCAGTTCTGGTCCTGCCCGAGCGACAACAGGGTGTTGATGCGGTCGTAGCGGCGCGCAATCCGCGCAAAGACCTTGCCGCCTTCCGCCACGACTACGAGCCGATCGACTCGAAGCCGACGTACCGGCGGAGTGCATCCGGCACCACGATGGTGCCGTCCGGCTGCTGGTAGTTCTCGACGATGGCAATGAGCCAGCGACCGATCGCCACGGCCGTGCCGTTCAGGGTGTGCACGAATCGGTTCTTCCCGTCTTCGTCCTTGAACCGGATTTTGAGACGCCGTGCCTGGAAATCGGTGGTGTTCGACGTCGACGTGATCTCGCGATACCGGCCCTGGCCGGGGAACCACGCCTCGATGTCGTACTTCTTCGCAGCCGAAGCTCCGAGATCCCCAGCGGCCACGTTCACAACGCGGTAGGGCAGTTCGAGGCCCTGGACCAACGCTTCCTCACGTTCGAGCAAATAGTCGTGCTCATCCTGCGAGGCGTCGGGGTGACAGAACGAGAACATCTCCACCTTGTCGAACTGGTGCACACGGAAAATGCCTCGGGTGTCCTTCCCGTAGGTGCCCGCCTCACGCCGGAAGCACGTCGAGAACCCGACGTACCGCAGCGGCATGTCGTCCAACGGAAGGATCTCGTCGGCGTGAAAAGCGGCGAGCGGCACCTCGGACGTACCGACCAGGTACATGTCGTCGCGTTCGATGGCGTACACCTGCTCCCGATCTGCAGGGAAGAACCCGGTGCCATACAGCGCGTCCTCTCGCACGAGCACCGGTGGCGCCACGGGGCGGAATCCGTGGGGCTCGAGGGCGTCGAAGCAGTACTGCACCAGCGCAAACTCCAGCCGGACCAGAGGTCCCAGGAGGTATCCGAACCTCGAGCCGGACACCTTGGCGGCCCGTTCGATGTCGAGGAAGCCGTGCGCGTCGCCGAGCTCAACGTGGTCCTTGGGTTCGACCAGTTCGGGGATCGAACCCCAGGTCTTGACCTCCACGCTGTCGTCCTCGGTGAGGCCGTCGGCTGCCGTTTCGTCCGTGAGGTTGGGAAGCACTGCCCATTGTGCGTTGAACTGCTCATCGAGCTCGTCCGCCTCGCCGAGCTGCGACTTGTAGAGCTCGGAGAGTCGACCTGCTTCGGCGATCGCCGCCTGCTTCTCGTCGCCCTCGAGTGTCCGGATGGCTGCTCCGGCTTCCTTCTGGCTTGCACGAAGCTGCTCCGCCGAGGCTCGCACTTCGCGGCGCCGACGATCGAGTTCGGCCAGCACGCCGACGTCGAGGTCGACCCCACGGCGGCGCAACGAGGCCTCGAGAGCCTCGGGTTCCTTGCGAAGAACGGCTACGTCGATCATTTCGGAGAGAGTAGCCAGTAGCCAGTAGCCAGTAGCCAGTAGCCAGACCAGGCCATCGATGGTCGACGAGGGCTTGCCCCCCTACCCCCGCCCTTCGGGCGGCGGTACCTTCCCCTCAGTGTCATGTTGTGGGGGTTCGGCGAGTTCGCTCTTACCTTCCCTGCCCCGTTGGTGGCCTTTGTGGGTGATGCGGCTCGCCGGACGTGTTGGACCGGCCGGCGTGGCTTGATAGGAGTTTGGCTTCCCAGCCTCGACTGAGGCGTGCCCACCGACCGGTCCGTAGCGCATCCCCCGTGTGGAAGGAGCACTGATGGACATGATGGTCACTCTGGGCGTTGATGCCCACAAGAAATCGCACACGATTGTCGCAACGGATCCGGCAGGGGCACGCCTTGGGCAGTATTCGACACCGGCGACTCCGGCGGGTCACTTGCGGGCCCTGCAGTGGGCCACCGAGCGGTATGGGCAGCGACGCTGGGCCATCGAGAACTGCCGGCATGTGTCGCGTCGGTTCGAAGCGGATCTGTTGACGGCAGGCGAGGTTGTGGTGCTGGTGCCCCCCAAGATGATGGCCAATCAACGCCAAGGCGCCCGCACCCACGGCAAGTCCGACCCGATCGATGCGTTGACGATCGCTCGAGCCGCGCTCCGCGAACCCGAGCTTCCCCACGCCCGCCTCGAGGGACCCGAACGCGACATTCGGCTCCTCGTCGACTACCGCGACACCCTGATCACTGAACGCACCCGACTCCAGAACCGGCTGCGATGGCGCCTCCACGAACTCGCCCCCGGCTACGACCCACCCGCCGGATCATTGGATCGCACCAAAGTCCTCAACCAGATCGACGAGCTCCTCACCCACCACCACAGTGTCGTGGCACAACTCGCCCGCAACGAGGTCACCCACATCAGGGAACTCACCAGTCAAGCCAAAACCATCGAACACCAACTCACCGCCCTGGTCACCCAAGTCGCCCCCAGCCTCCTCACCATCCCCGGCTGCGGGATCCTCACCGCCGCCAAACTCATCGGCGAAGCCGCCGACATCACCCGATTCCGTTCCCGCAACGCCTACGCCATGTGGAACGGCACCGCCCCCATCCCCGTCTGGTCCGCCAACCCCACCCGAGTCCGACTCCACCGCGGCGGCAACCGACAAACCAACGCCGCGCTCCACCGCATCGCTATCACCCAACTCCGCATCCACCCCGACGCCAAACGCTTCATCACCCGACGACGCACCCAAGGCAACACCACCACCGAAGCCCTCCGCGCCCTCAAACGACACCTCTCAGACGTCACCTACCGAACCCTCACCCACGACGCCACCAACCAACAACCCAAAGCCGCTTGACATAGGAGTCACCCTCCGGGGGGACTATCCGAACCACTAGGGCACCGGTGGTCGACGAGTGCTTGCCCCCTACCCCCTCCGGGGGGACTACCCGAGACCCAACCCTTCCAGGGCACGAGCCGCCAGGCCTACTGGAGGCTGGGAGCTGGAGGCTGGAGTCTCGAACTCCTACCTGCCGCGGGCCATGGCTTGCGCTATGGCTTCGGCCTCTTCTGGGCTCAGCTCTTCCATGCCGACGTGGCCGCGGACCTGTTTGGTGAAGAACAAGGTCTCGTTGCGGCCGACCAGGAGGCTGATCACGAGACCGTCACCCTGTGAGTTCAAGAGGGCAATCGAACGCGACTGATTCCCGGCGATGTTGTCGAATGCGTCGTACGTGACGATGCCGGTGTAGCTGATTGCCAACGGGATACGTGCCTCGACGGAGGCGAGGCGAGGGTCCATGTTGCCGATGTCCTGTGCCAGGTGGCCGAGCTCGTTGTCGACCTTGCGAAGCATGGCGAAGACGTTGCCGTCCGCCGGAGTCGCCGAGATCGTTGCCTTCACGCGATTCATCTGCACGACGAGCCACAACGCGATGAGCAAAGTGACGACGGAGATGGCGAGGATGACCCAGATCATTCGGCATTCCTGACGAGGACGAGCGACCAGCTGTTGTTGTCGGGGGTCTCATCCTCGGGGATGATCGCCCGAGCGCGCAATTCATAGAGCTCGCCCGGCACCACGAGATCCGACACGTCGAAGGTCACTGTGGTCGACGAACCAGCCTCGAGAGACGGTACGAGCTGCTGCAGGTCGATCATCTCCACGTCCGCAGACTGCGGATCACCCTCGAGGGAGACGGTGATGCGGTTCTCGAGCAGGTTCCCCTCGTTGGAGACGACGAGGTTGACGATGAACTGCTCTGCATTCGGCACGATCGGGATGCTGCCTTCCTGGACCAGGGGCTCCGGATCGATCGTCACGATGATCGAAACGTCGTGGTCGCCCTCGAGTTTCACGATGTTGCGCAACCGGGAGGCTATGGCCACTGAGTCGTAGAGAGCGGACCGGTCTCCGCCGGCAAACGCTACGGCCGGGTACTCGGGCGGCATGACATCCGCCTCGATCCGTGCAACAGCCTCGGTGAATCCGAAGAACGCTCGATCACCGATGCGCAACAGATCGAACGCCGCCCGCAACGCGGCGTCGCCGGTCTGCACGTCGGGGCCGTCGAGTACTTCCACGATTGCGTCGCCCATCGTCGCAAAGGCGTCGTCCCAAGCGCCGACGGCGACGGTGAGGAACCCGTGGGCCTCGGCAACGGCTGCGGTGGTTTCGAGCTCAGCCAATGCGTCTCGGACGTCGGCCGAGGTCGACGCCAGCTCCTCGACACGGTCGAGAATCTCCTGCCGTTCGAGGTCACCGACCCCGATGAACACTTCCCCCAGACCGGCAGACAGGAGCTGCTCGTCATCTGCGATGAGCTTGGCCGCATCGAGGTAGTCGACCGCGACCCGCCGGTCCGTGCGATACCGGACGGCGAGGGCGATCACACCGGCGAGTGTCGCCAAGATCAAGAAGATCACGAGGATGCGCCTGCGGCGCGAACGGCGCCGGAGCGCAGGAGGGGCATACGCCATGACCGTGGGCGAGGAGGGACTTGAACCCTCACGAGTGTTACCTCACAGGAACCTGAATCCTGCGCGTCTGCCAATTCCGCCACTCGCCCGAGTGGAAGCGGGATGGTACCACTGGCGGCGTTGTCGGTTGCCAGTTGGGGGGGCCCACACCCGGGTCGAGAGCTCTGGGATCGAGAAGTACTGAGTACTGAGTAACGAGTACTGAGTAACGAGTACTGAGTACTTGGGACCTGGGACTTGAGACTTGGGACTCGCGCTGCGGTGCGCCCGTAATCCCCCCGGTTCGTACAATCCCCCTCATGAAGCTTGCACGGGAGTTGGAGCGGCGGCTCGAGCGGCTGGTCGACGGGATCTCTGCGACGGTGTTTCGCGGCAAGATGCACCCGGTCGATTTCGCCAATCGGCTCCTCCGCGCCGTCGACCTCGGCGCAGTGGACGGTCCGCTCGGGCCCCAGATCGACAATGCGCTCGAGGTCAGGGTCAACCCGACAGAACTCGACGCTGATCTCGACATGCACGCGCTGGAACTGGAACTCGCCGCCGCGGTGACGGCGTTGGCAGCGCAACGCGGTATTCGAACCGGTGGTGGGGTCACGGTCTCCGTACGGATGGACGACACCGTGCGTGTTGGATCGATCCGCCTCGACAGTGCGCCGACCGCCGTGGCGATGGTCAGCTGGGCGCAACTCATCTCCCCTACCGGTCGCCACGTCCTCGACATCCACGACAACCGCGAGCTGATCGGACGAGGAGAGGACGCCGACATCGTCATCAGCCACGCCGAAGTGTCGCGCCACCATGCCCTCGTGTTCCGGACTGAAGGCCGGGTGTTCCTCGCAGATCTCGGTTCAGTGAACGGAACGACCGTCAACGGCGTTGCATTGGGGACGAATCCGATCACCATCGCTCCGGGCGATCGGCTGACGTTTGGACCGACTACCTTCACGTTCCGGATCACCTAGGAAGGAGGCGCCCGATACCCGCCCTGTTCCTCAACCTGCTGAAGCTGCTGTTCCTTGCCGTGCTGTTCGTGTTCCTGTGGCAGATCGCACGGAGCATCCGCGTTCATCTCGGCCCCGCACCCACCAGCCGTACGGCACGCGCCGGCGGCGAGATGGTCGTGGTTCGGTCGGATACGCTGGCCGGGCAGCGATTCTCTCTGGGTCGTCCCCAGGTCGTAGGGAGAAGCGAGGAAGCGGACATCCAAGTGGACGACGGATACGCGTCTGAGTTCCACTTCCGGATCGGTGTTCAGGAAGGCAACGTTGTCGTCAACGACCTCGGGAGCACCAACGGGACGTACATCAATGGGCGCCGGGTAACGGTCCCGACCAACGTTGGCAAAGGAGACTCGGTACAGATCGGCAAGACGATCTTCGAGGTGAGATGAAGTACACATGGGCAACCGCTACGCACGTCGGCCACGTTCGTGACCAGAACGAGGACGCCGTCGTGCCTGCCGTCGATGGTTCCGCCGAAGGGCCCGTCGTGATCGCGGTCGCCGACGGTATGGGCGGGGCCGCTGCCGGGGAGGTGGCGAGCCGGCTCGCAATCGATGCGGCCACGGACGGACCCGCCGCCGACGTCGACACCGCACGCCGCATCACCGACGGCAATCGGGCCGTGCTCGACGCAGTGCTCGAGGATCCCGCCCGGGCCGGTATGGGGACGACCCTCACGCTCGGCGTCTTCACCTCCGATGGGTCGCTCCACCTCGGCCACGTCGGCGACAGCCGCGCCTACCTCCTGCGCGAGGACGAGCTCTCGATGCTCACTACCGACCACACGTATGTGATGGAGCTCGTGACTCGCGGCCAACTGAGCCTCGATGCCGCGGCTACGCACCCCCGGCGCAATCTCATCACCCGGGTGGTCGGAATGGAGGACGTCGCCGTCGACGAGTCCGAGACTGCGCTGGCCCCCGGGGACCGCATTCTCATTTGCTCGGACGGCCTCACCGACATGATCGACGACGAGCAGATCCGCACGATCCTCCGAGCCGAGGAAAGCGTGCCGGGCGCCGCATGGGCGCTCGTCGAGGCCGCCAACGCCGCCGGTGGAATCGACAACACCACCGTCGCCGTCGTCGACGTCCATCCATGAGCCGCAACGCCGAGGCCGCTCTCCTCGGCGTCACCGCCATCGTTGCGGCAATGGGCGTCGCCCTCGTGAACTTCGCCCGCGGCGACTGGCTCGACGCGCAAGTCGCTTTGACGTTCATGGTGTTCGCCGTGGCGTTCGGCAGTGTCAACGCTGCCATGCGACGGTGGGCGCCGACGGCGAGCCCGTACCTGTTCCCGATCGTGGCGCTGCTCGCCGCGGTCGCGTTCACTGAGATCTACCGGCTCGACCCGCAACTCGCATCCATCCAGCGATGGTCCCTGCTGGTCGGAGCAGCCGTCTCGGCGTTCGTCCTGTTCCTGCTCAGGGAGGAGGGTGTGACGGTCCTGCGACGGTACCGCTACCTGTTCCTCGCTGCGGCCGTCGTCCTGCTGCTCCTCCCACTCCTGCCGACCGACTGGACGGTGCTGCGCGGAGCCGAAGTGAACGGCTCTCGCCTTTGGGTTCGGCTCGAGGTGCTGGGCCGCACCCTCAGCTTCCAGCCGGGTGAGTTGGCCAAGGTCCTGCTCACCATCTTTCTCGCCAGCTACCTGGCCGACCGGCATGTGGCGATGGCCACTACCAATCGCACCTTGGGACCGCTACGTCTGCCCGAGCCGCGCCAGTTCGGACCGGTCCTCATCGCCGCAGGGGTTGCGTTCGCCGTACTCATCTACCAGCGCGACCTCGGTGCATCGCTGCTCCTCTTCGCCCTCTTCATCGGCATGATCTATGCAGCGACCGGGCGCGCCGCCTACTTGGCTGCCGGCGGTGTGCTCACGATCGGGGGCGGCATCGTTGCGTACCAACTCTTTGCGCACGTCGAGCGCCGCGTTTTCTCGTGGCTCCACCCATTCGACGACTACGCGGGTGCCGGATATCAGATCGCACAGAGCCTGTTCGCCCTCGGCAGCGGCAGCCTCACCGGTTCGGGCATCGGGCTCGGAAGACCCGACCTGATCCCGGCGGCGGCGACCGACTTCATCTTTGCGGCGGTGGCCGAGGAGATGGGGTTCGCCGGATCGATCATCGTGCTCGCCGCGTTCTCCTTGCTCGTTGCGCTGGGGTTCGGCATCGCATTGCGGACTCGGGACGTGTTTCGGAAGTTCCTCGCTGCAGGGCTGACCCTCGTCATCGGCGTGCAAGCGTTCCTGATCCTCGCCGGCGTGCTTCGCCTGTTCCCGGTGACCGGCATCACGCTCCCGTTCATGTCCTACGGCGGATCGTCATTGCTCGCCAACATGGTGCTCGTCACCCTGCTGGCCCGGATATCGCACGGTGAACAGGCATGAACGGTCCCGTTCGTCATCTGGCGATTGCCCTGTTCCTCGGGTTTGCGTTGCTGGTCGGTGCAGTGACGTGGCATCAGATCATCGTCGGCCCCGACTATCGAGACGATTCGCGGAACCTGCGGTTGGTGGCCGGGCGCACCGGCCGAGAACGCGGCACGATCATCACGGCCGACGGCGTGGTCGTCTCCCGATCGGTTGCGGACCCCGACGATCCGCGGGTCTTCCGGCGCGAATACCCAGAGGGTCCCCTCTACAGCCATGTGGTGGGCTACTCCACGCTGCTCTTCGGCTCCAGCGGACTCGAGCAGACCCGTGGCGACGACCTCGTGTCCAACCGCGATGCCACGATCTCGGGGGTCATTCGCGCCATCCTCGGCGGCGACGTCCGTGCCAAGGGCTTGGGTCTCACCATCAACCACGAGCTCCAGCAGCTCGCCGCCACCGCGCTCGGAGACCAGCGCGGTGCCGTCGTTGCCCTCGATCCCCGAACCGGTGCGATCCTGGCGATGGTGTCGGCCCCGACATTCGACGCCAATGATCTCCTCGGGGGTGGCGTCGCGGCAGCCGGCGACGCCCTCGCCGCCGACCCGGACGCCCCCCTGCTCAACCGGGTGATCGCAGAGACCTATGCCCCGGGCTCGACGTTCAAGATCATCACCACGTCGGCGGCCCTCGAAACCGGGGTCGCCGGTCCGGCCACCGAATTCGACGACCCGATCGCCCTCGAGTTGCCGGGTTCCACAGCCGTCATCCGAAACTTCAGCCGAGGGCCCTGCGGCGATGGCGACAGCGTGGAGCTGCAACGGGCCTTTGCCCGTTCATGCAACACGACGTTTGCGGCGCTCGGCCTGGAGGTCGGGGCGAACGACCTCGTATCCACTGCGCAGGCGTTCGGCGTGAACTCCGACGTCCCCTTCGACCTGACCTCGCTGGCGTCGTTCGTGCCGGCAACCGAGGAGTTCGACTTCAACCTGGCCGGCTTGGCGCAGACCGCAATCGGTGAGCGCGATGTGCGCGTCACTCCCCTGCAGATGGCCCTGGTTGGTGCGGCGATCGCCAACGGCGGCGAGATCATGGAGCCGTACCTCGTCGCTGAGGTCTTCAACTCCGACGCGACCATCGAGTCGGTGACTGAGCCCGTTGTTTGGCGCCGCGCCATCAGCCCGGCGACCGCCGCCACGATTGCCGATCTCATGGAGCTCGCCGTCACCTCCGGCACGGGAACGAGGGCGGCCGTCCCGGGGATCCGAATCGGCGGCAAGACAGGCACCGCTGAGGTGCCCGGGGGACCACCTCACTCGTGGTTCGTCGGCTACGGACCCGTCGAAGCGGACGAGGACACACCACAGATCGTCGTCGCAGTACTCGTCGAATCAGGCGGCGATGCAGGCGAGTCCGCAACCGGAGGAACCGTCGCCGCCCCCATCGCCCAGCAGCTGATGGCCGCCTTCTTCGGGGTACCGCTGGCGGACTAGCAGGGGTCTACGACGCGAGCCGTGGGCGCGGGTTGGGAAGTACTGAGTACCGAGTACTGAGTACCGAGACCTGGGCACCGGGGCGGCGAGCCGTTCTGCCGCCGCCGGGCTCGTTCGAGGTTCTTACTTGGGACTTGCGACTTGGGACTTGGGACTCGACTGGACCGGGAACCGCGCGGGCGGGTTCTGTCGTTTCAACCCAAGCGCCGCAGGACGGCGCGATTGTCTTCCCCTGGATCTCCTCATGCCTGATGACACTGTTCCACTTCCTGAATCGTCGAGATGGGAACCCGTCACCCCGGATCGGGCTCCCGCAATCGTGGCAGAAGATGGGAATCCCGAGGTCGCGATGCCGCCTTCCGGTACTTCACCGGTACCATCTGCCGTCGTGACCGAGACCAGGGTGCTCTCCGACCGATACCGCCTTGCGGGCCATCTCGCCCGTGGAGGCATGGCCGACGTGTTTGCCGCTGAGGACACGCTCCTCGGCCGCAAGGTCGCCATCAAGATCCTCCACCCCCAGTTCGCACGGGACGAGGCGTTCGTTTCGCGATTCCGTCGTGAAGCGCAGGCGGCCGCCAACCTCAGCCATCCGAACATCGTCTCCATCTTCGACTGGGGTCAGGACGGCGACACCTACTACATGGTGATGGAGCTCATCGAGGGCCGCACACTGCGCGATATCCGGCGCACCGAAGGTGCGTTGCTCGCGCGTCGGGCAGCCGAGATTGCGGCCGAAGCGGCAGCCGCACTCACCGTCGCCCATGAGGCCGGCGTGTTCCACCGAGACATCAAGCCCGGGAACATCATGCTGACGTCCGACGGAAGCGTGAAGGTGACGGACTTCGGCATCGCCCGTGCCCTCGACGACTCCGAGGAGCTGACCCGGACCGGTGCGGTCATCGGCACGGCCACTTACTTCAGCCCGGAGCAGGCGCAGGGAATCCCGGCCGATGCCCGCTCCGACGTCTACTCGCTCGGCGTGGTGCTCTACGAACTGCTGTCCGGGCAGCCACCATTCACCGGCGAGAGCCCGGTGGCGGTTGCCTACCAACACGTGTCCGAATTCGCCACGCCGGTTCGGCAAGTGAACGCCGATGTCGCTCCGGAGCTCGAAGCCATCGTGGCGCGGGCCATGGAGAAGGATCCGAACGCTCGCTATCAGACGGCGGCCGACTTCCGCGCCGACGTGTTGCGATACCTCAAGGGCGAATCCCCAGCCGCGGTCGCGGCTGCCGTCGCCGATGCGCAGGCCGCCACCCAGGTCATGGCACCTATGCCGCCTGCGACCGTGCCGCCCGACGAGACGGCGAGAATGGTTGCGACTCAGCCGCCGCCCCAGCCCGATCGGTCCCAATGGGTGTACCTCGGCTCCATCTTCGGACTGCTCGCCGTCCTGGCAGTCGGGATCTTCATCCTGATCCAGCTACTGAGCGGTGGAGACGACGGGGACCAACCGGCGGCGCTGCCAACGGAACAGGAGATACCAAATCTGACCGGCCGGGCTTCGCTCGACGCAATCCTCGACCTCCGAGACCTCGGCTTCCGCCAAGTCGGCCAACGTTTCGAGGTGTCCGAGTCGGTTCCCGAGGGTCAGGTCATCGGAAGCGAACCCGCAGCAGGCGCCACCGCTGACGTCGCCGATCGGATCACCGTGATCGTCTCGTCGGGACCCGAAGTGTTCACGATCCCCAATGTTGCGGGTCTGGATCTGCAGACCGCCACCGAGCGTCTCACCGTGAACGGCTTCGAACTCGGGGAGGTCACCGAGGTTCCCCACGACAGCGTTCCCGAGGGCAACGTCATCCGACAGGATCCCGGACCTGGGACTGCGCCGCCCGGCGCCGCGGTCTCCCTCGAGATCTCGACCGGGCCCTTCTTCATCACGATGCCGGAAGTCGAGAACCGAGTGAGAGAGAGCGCCGTCAACACGCTCATCGATGCCGGGATCTCCGAAGACCGGATCGAGTTCGAGGAGGAGTTCTCCGACGACATCCTCGCCGGGTTCGTTGTCAGCTCCTCGCCATCGGCCGGCGAGCCGGTCATTCAAGGTGCCATCGTCACGTTGGTCGTATCGAAGGGACCGGCTCCGATCCCGGTGCCGAACCTGATCGGTCTGACCCTCAGCGAGGCGGAAGCCACCGTCCAGAACGCCGGTCTCCTGTTCGCTGTGGCAAACGAACCGGTCGAGGTGTCGGCGGTTTCCGAGCTCGCCGGACTCGTTGCAGCGCAGACTCCGCCCAGCGGCAGCGAGCTCTTCCCCGGCGATGAGATCGTCGTGAGCGTCGGTGTCCTCATCAAGGTGGAGGTCCCGGACGTCGTCGGGAAGACGGAAGCCGAGGCAATCGCCGAGTTGGAGGCCGCTGGCTTCGTCGTCGAGGTGGTCGGCACCATCGAGGTCGCCGCCGACAGCCCGTTGATCGGATTCGTTGCCGACCAGGACCCCCCCGCCGAAGCGTTGATCGATGACGCGTCCACGGTCCAGATCTGGATCGGGGTTGCTCCACCTGAGGAGCCGCCTCCGGACGACGACAACTGACGCACCGGCGTGGCTGAACGTTCACTCGAGGCGGAACGCAACGACGCCTTGCTGACCTGGTATCGAGCGACCGCTCGACCGTTCCCGTGGCGCTCGATGCGGGATCCGTACGCGATCCTTGTCTCTGAGGTGATGCTGCAGCAGACCCAGGCGGACCGGGTTGTGCCGTACTTCGAACGGTTCATGACCGAGTTCCCGACGCCGCGGGCCCTGGCCGATGCACCCCTCACCCGTGTGCTCGAACTGTGGTCGGGACTCGGGTACAACTCACGGGCCAAACGGCTGCGGGATGCAGCTGCGGTGGTAGCCACCGACGGGTGGCCCGATGACGTCGATGGTCTCATGCAGCTCCCGGGCGTCGGCCCCTACACCGCCAAGGCAATCGCATCGTTTGCGTTTGGTGCGTCCGTGGCGGCGGTCGACACCAACCTCCGCCGGGTTCTGTCGAGATGGCACGGAGAGGAACTGAAGCCTGCGGCACTGCAGGCAGTCGCCGAACGGAACCTGGGTCCGGATGCCGCACAGTGGAACCAGGCCATGATGGACCTCGGTGCCCGCATCTGCCGGCCGCGGGCCCCGCACTGCGACCGCTGTCCCGTCGAGCAGTGGTGTGCCGGCCCCGGTGCGTACGTGCCGCCCCGCCCGCAGGGGCGGTTCGAGGGGTCCGCCCGCCAACTGCGTGGCGCCATCATCCGTCACCTCGTCGCCCGTCCGGCGACCTTCGCTGCCCTCGTCGAGTCGACCGGTTTCGACGCCGGCCACGTCGAGGAAGCCCTCTACGACCTGCGGACCGAGGGCCTCGTCGAACCCGACGGCGACCGCTGGGTGATTGCGGAGTAGGCGGCCTGCGGCCGCCGGTACCTAGTACCAGGTACCTGGACCGCGCCGTTTCGAGACCACACGCTGTCGAAGCACAGGGCCGGACAGGCCCCGTGGTCCGACCTGGTCGGGACCAAGGACACCTTTCTCGACGCGCAGTGATGCTTCAACCATGGAGAGAGGTGTCGGCGTTCGACGCCCAGAAGGGGATGGACCGATGACGACGGTGACCGACCGCCCTATGCCTACCGGTTCTGACGATTCGGACGTGCTCAGACGCAGGACTCGGCGGGCAACGACAGCGGCCGTCGTGCTTGCGATCGCCTTCCTCGCAACGATTGTGTGGGCCGTCGTGAGCGATGGGACAGGAGGTGAAGGGTCCTCGGTTCCAGAAGTCGAGGCCGCAGTGGACGCCTACCTCGATGCCTTCAATGCCTACGACCGCGAGGCTGCCGAAGCCGCAATCACCGAGGACTACATGTACTACCACCCGGACCGTCATCCGGTGTTCGTGACCCAGTCACCAGCCGAACATGACGCGACAGCCGGCGAAGTACTCATGAGCATCCGCGGCACATACGAGATCCACGACTTCCAATGGGAGAAGCTACCCGGACGAACGGTGATCGGTGAAGGTCCCTGGCTCGTTTCGCAACCACTGCGAGTCACCGCATCCCTCGAGAAGTACAAGCTGATGGAGGGCATCTCAACCCTCACGATCGTGGACGACGAAGGTGTGCTGCGGGTTGCCCGTGACGTCTTCCTCGCCTTCAAGATCCTGGACGAGTGACCCAGTAGCGCCTCTCACCGATCCAGGAAGTTCCTCAGCAGCGCCTTGCCTTCGGTGGTCATCACCGACTCGGGGTGGAACTGGACGCCGGTGATGGGGAGCTCCTTGTGTCGGATCCCCTGGACCACGCCGTCCTCGCTGTGGGCCGACTCCTCGAGAACATCGGGGAGATGAACCGCCGCGAGCGAGTGGTAGCGGGTTGCGATGAACGGGTTCGACAGGCCGGCGAAGATGCCCCGGTCGTCGTGGGTGATCCGGGAGGTCTTGCCATGGCGCGGCTCGGGGGCCCGGTCGACCTTGCCGCCGAACGCAACGGCGATGGCCTGGTGCCCGAGGCAGACGCCGAGCGTCGGCATCTCGAGACCGAGGGTCGAGACGAAGTCCACCGAGTAGCCCGCCTTCTCCGGAGTCCCCGGACCCGGCGAGATGAGCAGCCGGTCGGGTTCGAGCGAGCGTGCTTCCTCTGGTGTCATGACGTCGTTGCGGACAACGATCGGCTCCGCCCCGAGCTCACCCAGGTACTGAACGAGGTTGAAGGTGAAGGAGTCGTAGTTGTCGATGACGAGGACCCTCATCCGACGGTGCCTCCGGTGTCGAGGAGCAGATTGCCGAGCCACTCGTAGAAGAAGTGAAGCCCGACGAGTGCGGCCGCCACGATAACGAGTGCCAGTGCGGCGCGAATCGCCAGGGGGCCGGGGAGTGCCTGGAAGCCGCGACGGATCATGACAACGCACTCACTGCGTCGAGGTTTGGTCCCTCGACGAGCTCGGCAAAGACGATGAGGCGTTCCCGTGCCGAAAACTTCGGGTGACATGTGGTCAGCGTGAGCCACGCTCCATCACGGGGCTCGGTCACCCACACATCGGTCGGCCGGACGATCTCGAGCGACCGCACCTCGTACACGTGGAGGCCGATTGCTGTTTCCACCTCGATGCGGTCGCCGGCCTCGAGGCTGTCGAGTTCGTGGAACGGGGCCCCATAGGTCGTACGGTGACCGCTGATCACGGAGTTCCCCGGCTGCCCGGGTAGCGGCGTTGCGGGCATGTGGCCCGCACCGCTCTTGAGGTCGGAGACCGAGACGCCCTCGACGACGTTCCAGCCGTCGGCGAGGCGCTCGATCGAAGGGATCCGGATCAACGCAAAGGCTGCGCTCTTCTCGGGCGGCGCCTCGATCGTGAGCGTCGCCGGCACCGAGCCGACTTCACCTGAGCCGAAGCCGGGGCTTGGCTCGGACGGCTCCTCTCCCGGCAACAGGATCGTCCCGTCGGGCTCGACCACAAACTCGGTGACCTCAGCCGCAGCGAAGTACTCGATGCGCTCCTCGGCCAAGGCCGTCTGGTTCTGCTCAGCGAAC
>JASJAX010000089.1 GCA_030066755.1 Acidimicrobiia bacterium | reverse complement strand
CGTCCATGGGGCGTCGACGATGCCGAGGTGGCTCTCCCGTGTGCGACGCAGAACGAGCTGAACGGGGACGAAGCAAAGGTCCTGCTGGACAACGGGGTGTACGTGGTCGCCGAGGGCGCCAACATGCCGAGCGATCCGGACGCCGTGAAGCAGTTCGTGAACGCCGGGATCCTCTATGGCCCCGGCAAGGCTGCCAACGCCGGCGGCGTTGCGACGAGCGGTCTCGAGATGGCACAGAACGCCGGGTTCACCAGTTGGACTCGCGACACGGTCGATGCCCGTTTGCTCGAGATCATGTCGAACATCCACAAGAGCTGCGTGGACGCCGCTGAGGAGTTCGAGGAACCTGGCAACTACGTCACCGGCGCCAACGTCGCTGGATTCCGCAAGGTCGCCGACGCCATGCTGGCGCATGGTGTGGTCTGAGGAGGTAGGACAATGCGAAAGACTGTCGGCTACTTCGAAGGTACCGACTCGACCCTCCTCACCGCCCTGGTGATCGAGGGCTACGACACCATCCCCGTCTCGAACGGCAGGGACAACCACGGTCAGCACGTCCGGTTGATCAACGATCAGAACCGGTACGACATCCTGATCGCATACGTCCACAAGATCTTCGCACCGGAGGAACCGCAGCCGGGCGACGCAACGTATCAGGACGTGTTCCACCTGTGCCGGACGTATTCGATTCCGCTCCTGCTCGAGGTGCCCGAGCCACTTCAGGTGGCTGCACGCGAGCTGCTCGGCGACCCGCCGGACATCGTGCGGTTCGTCGATCCGAGCGACATGCTGATGGTGGCGAACAAGCTGCTCAAGGGCGAGCTGCCCTGACCGTCACCGCGATGGGATTGGGCACAACAACAACTGGATTGGGAGTACAGAACTGATGGGTAAGGAATGGACCGTCCACAACCCGGGCGGGTCGCGCCGAGTGATCGTGACGAAGCAGCTTCCGGGAAACCGTTGGCTCGACATACTCGTGGCCGCCGACTGCACGGTCGAGGTGTGCGAATCCGACGACGTGCTGAGCGTCGATGAGATCACGGAGCGGATCGGCGACCACTGTGACGGCGCCATCGGTCAGCTCACCGAGGACTGGAACGCCGAGCTCTTCGCAGCGTTGAAGGCGGCCGGCGGTTCGGCGTACAGCAACTATGCCGTCGGCTACAACAACGTCGACGTCGCCGGCGCTACCGCGTCCGGGATCCCTGTGGGGAACACCCCCGGCGTGCTCACCGAGACCACCGCCGAGATGGCTGCGGCCCTGACCCTCTCCGCGGGCCGGCGCGTCGTCGAAGCCGACCGATTCATGCGGGCCGGCAACTACCACGGCTGGCTGCCCACGATGTACATGGGGCAGCGGTTCCACGGCAAGACGGTCGGCATCATCGGTTGCGGCCGAATCGGTGCCGCCTACGGCCGGATGATGGTCGAGGGGTTCAAGATGAACCTCGTCTACTTCGACCTCTATGCAAACGAGAACCTCGAAGCGTTTGTGAAGGACTACAGCGAACTCCTCGTCGCCCACGGAGAGGCGCCGGTGACCGCAACACGTCTCGACACGATCGAAGACGTGATGCGCACCGCCGACGTCGTGAGCATCCACACGGTCCTCGATGAGTCGACCCATCACCTCGTCAACGCGGAGCGGCTGGCACTGATGAAGGACGATGCGATCCTCATCAACTCGAGCCGCGGCCCCGTCGTTGATGAAGTCGCCCTCGTCGAACATTGCAAGACCCATCCGGAGTTCAAGGCCGGACTCGACGTGTTCGAGGACGAGCCGGCGATGAAGCCGGGGCTCAACGAGCTCGACAACGTGACGATCGTGCCGCACATCGCATCGGCGACCACGTGGACCCGCCAGGGCATGGCGACGCTGGCAGCGGCCAACGTCGCCGGGATCCTCCAGGGCCATCCACTCTGGACCGGCGACGATGTGCTGCCATTCCTCGACGGCGACTTCCCGCCGTACGCCCCGAGCATCGTGAACGCCGCCGACCTCGGCATCAACTGACAGAGATTTCACCCCAGAAGGAGCAACGCTATGCGCATCGCAGACAGGATCACCAGGCTGGGCACCGAGACCGCCTTCGCAGTCGGCGGCGAGGCTGCCGCGTTCGCCGCTGAAGGCAACAAGGTCTACCCGTTCCACCTCGGCGACATGAACATCCCGACCCCCGCAACGGTGGTCGAGGGTGCCTTCCAGGCGATCCAGGACGGCAAGACCGGGTACTGCCCCAACGCCGGAATCCCGCAGCTGCGTGAGGCGATCGCCGCCGACGTCGCAGCGTCGCACAACACCGCGTACACGATGGAGAACGTCGTCGTGCAACCGGGCGGCAAGCCCACCATCGGCAAGTTCCTCGCTGCCGTGATGAACCCCGGCGACGAGGTCCTGTATCCGAACCCTGGCTACCCGATCTACGAGTCGCAGATCGAGTACCTCGGGGGCGTTGCCGTGCCCTACGGCTACATCGAGGTCGAGGACAACTTCGATCTGGACTTCGAGGCGATCGAGCGCGGGATCACGGACAAGACCACGATCCTCATCCTCAACGACCTCCAGAACCCCAACGGCGCGGAGCTGTCGCCGGACCAGCGGGGCCGCCTCGCTCAGATCGTCCGAGACAACGACCTGTACGTCCTGTGTGACGAGGCCTACTTCGACATGCGGTACGAAGGCACCAGCACGTCGTTCGTCGAGGAGCCCGGCATGGCCGAGCGCAGCGTCGTGCTCTACACCTTCTCGAAGAAGTTCGCGATGACCGGGTGGCGCCTGGGCGCGAGCATCGGCCCGAAGGAGATCATCGACGTGATCGCCAAGATCAACGTCAACGACGAATCGTGCACCTCCCACTTCATCCAGTGGGGAGGCCTCGCCGGGTTGACCGGAGACCAGACGGAGGTCCACGACATCCTGAAGAAGCTCCAGGCTCGCCGCGACGCAGCTGGGGCCGGGCTCAACGCGATCGACGGAATCCGCTGCATCGTCCCAAATGCGACGTTCTATCTGTTCCCGAACGTGACTGAGGTGATGCAGCGCAAGGGCCTGACGGATTACGAGGACTTCCGCAAGGCTGCCCTCCATGCGACCGGCGTGTCGTTCACGACCCGCCTCCACTTCGGTCGTGCCCTGCCAAACGAGCCGAACCAGTACATCCGGTTCGCCTACTCGGGCATCGACGTCGCCGACATCGAAGAGTCCATGGCCCTGTTCAAGGACTGGTGCGAGGCCTAGGCGGGCTTCGCCCGACCTAGGCAGTACTGAGTACCGAGTATTGAGTACAGAGAGCAGTCGTACTCTGTACTTGGTACTTTGTACTTCGAGCCTCGCGTTCGGCGCAATACGGCCGGAGGGCCAGAGACTGCGAGAATCCGAAGATGTCCCTCATCGACACAACCCCACATGAGCACTCCGCGGTGCGGATGGAGATGCTCGCGGTTGCCGAAGCGGCGCTGGCTGCGGTGCAGCCGGAGGAGTCGATTCAACGCGCCACGATGAAGGACGACCACTCGATCCGGATCGGGGCTCGGCGGATCGTGCTGGGCGACTACCGGCGGGCCGTGATCATCGGGTTCGGCAAGGCCGCCGTTTCGATGGGTCGGGCTGCGGTGAAGCTCCTCGACGGGATCGATATCACCGGCGTGCTCGTGTCGCCCGCACCCGAGCCGGTTGACGGCCTCGAGGTCGTCGCAGGCAGCCACCCCGTACCCGACGAGCGCAGCCTCAACGGAGGCCGCAAGGTGCTGGACGCGGCGGCCTCCGTGGGCGAGGACGATCTCGCCGTCATTCTGATCTCCGGCGGCGGATCCTCCGTGGTGGCGGCACCCGCTCGCGGACTGACCCTCGCCGATCTGCAGGCAACCAACGGTCTACTGCTGCGAGCCGGAGCGACGATCACCGAGCTCAACGCCGTTCGCAAGCATCTCTCTGCAGTCAAAGGGGGACGGCTCGCCGAGGCCCTCGTCAATGCCAAGGCCATCGTGACGCTCGTGCTGTCGGACGTCATCGGTGACCCGCTCGACGTCGTTGCGTCCGGCCCAACCGTCGCCGATCCAACGACGTTCCACGACGCCCTCCGAGCGCTCGACAAGTACGAGCTACGTGAAGAGGTCCCACCTGCCGTCAGGCTCCACCTCGAGTCGGGGGCGGCGATGCTGATCGACGACACGCCGGAGCACGGCAAGTTCTTCAGCCGCCAGATCATCTCGATCGTCGCCGACGCCGGCATCGCCGCTCGGGCCGCCAGCGACGCGGCTCGCAACAACCCGGGACCCTCCAAGGTGGTGGCCACCGACCTCGAGGGCGAAGCCCGTGAGGTTGCCCGCGACCTGGTGAAGGCCGCCGACAAGATGAAGCCGGGTGAGACCCTCGTGTACGCCGGCGAGACCACGGTGTCCGTCAAGGGCAACGGGCGCGGGGGCCGCAACCAGGAGCTGGCGTTGGCCGCATCGATTGCACTCCGCAACCGAGACGACGTCGTGATCCTGTCCTTGGGCACCGACGGCATCGACGGCATGAGTCAGGCTGCCGGCGGGTTCGCCGACGGAACTGCGCTGGCCCGCGGTCGCAAGCTCGGCCTCGACGCTCTCGATCACCTCGATCGGAACGACTCGCATCCCTTCCTGACGGCGATCGGCGACGTCGTGAACAGCGGTCCGACGGGCACCAACGTCGGGGACCTCATCCTGGTGCGCAAGGTCTCCTAGGCGTTCGGCAGCGCCCGAGCCACGTACCGGTCGAAGTGCGGGATGGCGAACTCCACCCATCCGTAGCGCGGTGCGTAGATGACACCCTCATCGATCAGGCGATCGCGGAATGCCGCCACCTGGGGCGTGGTCTTGTCGGCCGCCGCGGCAACGTCTCCGGATCGATGCGGACCCGGCCCGAGTGAGGCCAGGGCCTGAACGTAGGCGACTTCGGACGCAGGGATGCGGGCGATGCGGGCCGCGAAGAACGACGAGTCGAGCGCATGGTTGGCGTTGGGAGCCGCCCGCTCGACGTCGGCCGCCGAGATCGGATCATCGATGGCTGCATTCCACGTGTGGTACGCCCACGTCTGCACGAAGAACGGGAACCCGTCGGACAGATCGACGATGGCTTCGGAAGCGTCGGGCGTCCACGACACCCCGATCTCCTCGGCGGGCGTCACGACTGCCTCGACGACTTGATCCGGTGTCAGCGGCCCGAGATCGGCAACCGTGAACATCCGCTCGGCGTACGTCGCCGCCTTGGCAACGTCCCCGACGAGGTTGGGCAGGCCGGCGAGTACGGCGTAGAGGGGAAGCCCGTCCTGACCACAGCGGTGCGCCCCGGCCAACAGGCGCCGGATGTCGTGATGGTCGAGCATCTGGGCTTCGTCGAGAGCGATCATGATGCCGAGTCCGTCGTCGGCGGCCGCGGCGACCACGTCGGTGACCACGTCGGAGAGCGCCTCGCGATCCGGCGTTGTGGCCTGACGTTCGACCGCAACCCCGGTGCCGACGACGGTCAACGACACCGACTCGATCGACCGCAGCGCCCGGCCGACTCGAGCCCCACCGTCGAGTTCCTCCACGATCCGACGAGCCTGGCGCAGGAACGAGCGAAGCGTGTCGTCTCCCCCGAGCGCCTCCACCCGGATCACCCGATAGCCGGCGTGCTCACCGAGCGCAGCCAGTTTGCCGAGGAGAACGGTCTTGCCGACCCCCCGCAACCCGGTGACGAGCAAGTGTTGGCTGGTGCGCGCCGCCTTCCACCGCTGCAGAGCGATCGACGCGTCATCGATGATGTCGTCCCGCCCGACCAGCGCCGGCGGCGGTGTGCCGGCTCCCGGCGCGTACGGATTGGCGATTGGGTCGTACCGTTCAACGGACATGCCGCCACTTTAGCATGTATCGCTAAAGCAGGGGAAGCTTCGGTGAACCCCGACGAAGCGCTCCGGTCAGGCAACCGTCACCGACCTCGCCCCACAAGTCGGTAGCATCGTGAGCAGGGATCACCGCACCCCACCCGGGTGACCGCTCGCTCTCTTGGAAGGACGACGCATGACGCGGATTCGCAGCTATCACCGGCCGTCCAGCCTCGGAGATGCGCTTGCGTTACTGACCCGACCCGACATCGCCACCGCCCCGATCGCCGGCGGGACCGTCCTCAACGGGCTCCCCGACACGATGCCGGAAGAGGTCGTCGACCTCCAGGCGCTCGGACTGGACGAGATCACCCGAGACGGTGCGATGCTCCGCCTCGGAGCAACGGCCCGACTCCAGGACGTCGTCGACCATGAATGGACGCCGCCCGTGCTGCGCGACCTCGCCAAGGGGGAAGCCCCGAACACGCTCCGCAACGCCGCAACGGTCGGCGGCACGGTCGCTGCTGCGGATCCGGAGAGCCGCTTCCTCGCCGGCCTGTTGGCGTTCGGCGCCACCGCAACGATTGTGTCGACCGACGGCGAGCAAACCGTCGCAGTGGCCGACGTGCTCGGCGATGGCCGTGTGCTCGCCGGTTCGCTCATCGTCGCAGTATCGATCGACGTCGACGTGACCGCCGCGGCATCGGCCGGCACCGCCCGCACCCCGGCGGACACGCCCATCGTGCTCGTTGCCGGCTGCGCCCGCGGCGGCGTGATCACCTTGGCTGCGACCGGCGTCGCCGAGACCCCGATGGTGATCGACCTCAGCGACGTCGATGCGCTCGACCCACCCGGGGACTTCCGCGGCACTGCGGCGTACCGTCGCCACCTCGCCGGGACGCTCGGCGCTCGCGTCGTTGCCGACCTGCAGGAAGGAGGTGCCGTATGAGGATCACGCTCACGATCAACGGCGACACCCGCACCGTCGACTGCGAGCCGCACGAATCGCTCCTGACCGTCCTCCGGCGCGACGGCTACTACTCGGTTCGCTACGGATCGGAGACCGGAGAGACCGGCGCCGCTGCGGTGCTCGTGGACGGCCGGCTCGTCGCTTCCGACATCATGCTCGCCGCCCAAGCCGACGGTCACCAGATCGAGACGGTCGAGGGCCTCGCCCCGCGCATGGAGATGCACCCGATCCAGGAAGCGTTCGTGGCCACCGGTGCGATCCAATCCGGCTACTCGACGCCGGCGATGATCCTCGGCACCAAGGCGCTCCTCGACCGCAATCCCGACCCCAGCGAAGACGAGATCCGCGACATGCTGTCCGGCATCCTCGATCGCGAAACCGGCTACCTGCGTCCGGTGCTCGCCGTGCAACGGGCGGCAGCCGCGCTGCGGGGCGAGCCGGTACCGGAGGTCGTGTCCGCGCTCGTGCCGCCGCTCACCTACGACGTCGGCGGCGAGGGCGTAGCCGATGCCGCCGGGCTCCCGGCCGTCTTCCCCAAGGTGGTACCGAATCCGGAGGTGCCGGAGACCAAGGTCGTCGGCAAACCCGAGCTGAAGGTGGACTCGGTCAAGCTCGCCAAGGGCAACCCGGCGTTCGTGGACGACATCGACATGCGCCAGATGCTCTACGCAAAGGTGCTGTACAGCCCGCACGCCCACGCCCGCATCGTCGGGATCGACGACTCGAAGGCCCTTGCGCTTCCCGGCGTCAAAGCGGTGATCCACCACGGCAATGTCGAGCGGGTTCGCTATGCCTCCGGTGGGCAGAGCTATCCCAACCCACTCCCCTACGACCAGGTGAGCTTCGACAACAAGGTTCGCTACGTCGGCGACCGCGTCGCCGCCGTCGCCGCCGAGTCGATCGAGATCGCCGAGGACGCCCTCCGCCTGATCGACGTGGAGTACGAGGTACTTCCGGCTGTCTTCGACGAGAACGAAGCGATCATGGAAGGCGCCCCCGTCATCCACGATGAAGGCGAGATGGACGGCGCGCACGATCCGGAGCGCAACATCGTCCATCACATCGCCGCCGACAGCGGCGACGTCGACGCCGGACTCGAGAACGCCCACCGGGTCTTCGAGCAGACCTTCCGGGTCCATCAGGTGCAGCAGACACCGATCGAGCCGCACATCGCCATTGCCTACTGGGACAGCGACGAACGGATGGTCATTCGCACCTCGACCCAGGTGCCGTTCCACGTGCGCCGCATGGTGGCGCCGCTCCTCGGCCTCCCGGTGAAGCAGATCCGCATCGTCAAGCCCCGGATCGGTGGGGGCTTCGGCGCCAAACAGGAGATGCTCATCGAGGACATCGTCGGTCACCTCACCAAGGCGACGGGCCGGCCGGTTCGGCTCGAGCTCAATCGCGAGGAGGAGTTCGTCTCCAGCCGCACTCGCCACCCGCAGACGATCACGTACCGGACCGGTGTCGATGCGCTCGGACGGCTGGTTGCCCAGGACATGCGGGTCGTGGCCAACACCGGTGCCTACGGCACGCACGGCTTGACGGTGCAGATGGTGAGTGGTTTGCGCGGGCTCAGCTCGTACAACTGCCCGAACAAGCGGTACCGCTGCGACGTGGCCTACACCAACCTGCCGGTTCCTGGGGCGTACCGCGGCTACGGCGCGCCCCAAGCCCTGTTTGCGCTCGAAGCCCACATGGAGGACATCGCCCACGAGCTCGGCCAGGATCCGCTCGAGTTCCGACGCAAGAACTGGACCGGCGTCGGCGACCCGATCGACATCGCTCCGCAGCTCGGGGAAGGCGAGGCGCCCGAGGACGGGTTCGTCCCGGTCATCACGTCGAGCGGCCTCGAGGAGTGTGTCGCCCAGGGTGAACGAGCGATCGGCTGGAAACGCCGGCTCGACCCGGCGTGGAGAACACCTGCGGACCGCCCGAACATTCGTCGCGGGATCGGGTTTGCGATGTGTATGCACGGCAGTGCGATTCCCGGACTCGACATGGGTGCGGCGAGCATCAAGATCAACGACGACGGTTCGTTCAACATGCTCATGGGCGCCACCGACCTCGGCACCGGGGCCGACACCATCCTCGCCCAGATCGCCGCCGAGGTGCTCGGCGTCCCGCTCGACGACATCATCGTCTACGCCGCCGATACCGACATGACCCCGTTCGATGTCGGTGCCTACGCGTCATCGACGACGTACATCTCGGGCATGGCGGTCAAGCGAGCTGCGGAGGAAACCCGCAAGCTGATCGTGGATCGAGCCGCACTCATGCTCGACGAATCGCCCGGTTCGATCGAGCTGGCGGACCGACGGGCGTGGGCGACCGATGGCCGCTCGGTGACGCTGGCCGACGTCGCACTGCACACCCTCCATCAGGAGCAGCAGCACCAGATCATGGGTACGGCGTCGTACGTCTCGTCGGAGTCGCCTCCGCCGTACGCCGCGCAGTTTGCCGAGGTCGAAGTCGATGTCGACACCGGCCAGGTGACCGTCAAGCGGCTCGTCATGGCGGTCGACTGCGGCGTCCCGATCAATCCGGTGACGGCCGCAGGTCAGGTCGAAGGCGGCATGGTGCAAGCCCTCGGATACGGTCACTGTGAGGAGATGGCATACGACGAGAACGGCAAGATGGTCAATGCCGCGTTCGGCCCGTATTGGATCTACCGCGCCGACGAGATGCCGGACATCGACACCTATCTCGTCCAGACGATGGAGAAGAGCGGACCGTTCGGGGCGAAGGCCATTGCCGAGATCCCGAAGGACGGGGTTGCGCCGGCCATCCGCAATGCGATCCTCGACGCCACCGGCACACGGATCGACAACCTCCCCTTCACCCCGGAGCGGGTGTGGCGAGCAATGCAGAGTGCCGACGGGTGACGCCCGCGCGATGAGAACCGCGGAAGACGCACGGCTGCTCTCCGAGCTCGCATCGGCGGTCGCCGCCGGCGAGCGCGTCGTTCTGGCAACCGTCGTCGCAACACGCCGGTCGGTGCCGCGGCGGGCCGGGACGAAGATGCTCGTCTACGGCGACGGGCGGCTGGTCGGCACGGTCGGCGGCGGCGAGATGGAGTCCCGGGTCATCGACGAGGCCAAGGTGGCGCTGCGCACCGGCAACACGAAACTGCTGGACTATGCGCTGCTGGCACCGGACCGTGGTGATCCCGGTGTCTGTGGCGGCAACGTACAGATCTACCTGGAGCCACACATGCCACCCCACACCATCTTCATCGTCGGCGCAGGCCACGTAGGCAAGGCCGTCGTCGACCTCGCCCACTGGCTCGGTTACCGGACCGTCGTGACCGACGATCGTGAGGAACGGCTCACAGAGGCGGAGATGCCGAACGCCGACGCGATGTTTGCCGGATCGATCGAGGATGCGTTGGCCGCACATCCGATCACTGCCGACACCTCAGTCGTCGTCGTGTCTCGCAACGTGGACATCGACGTGGAAGCACTGCCGCCATTGCTCGCCACCCCGGCGCGGTACATCGGGGTCATGGGCAGCGAACGGCGGTGGGCAGCCACGAAGGCAAAGCTGGCTGAGACGGGCGTCGACTCCGGCGTGCTCGACCGGATCCACGCCCCGATCGGTATCGAGATCGGTGCCGAGACCCTCGAGGAGATCGCGGTTTCCATCATGTCCGAGGTGATCCGCGTCGCCAGGACCGCCGACGTTGGTTCGCCCGACACCGTGACGTGATGCTGTTCTCGGATCGGTTGGTCGTGATCCGCGGCGGCGGGGATCTCGCTACCGGTGCCGCCCATGCGATCCACGGGGCGGGCTTCCCGGTCGTGGTGCTCGAATTGGCGCAGCCGCTGGCGATCCGGCGACGAGTCGCGTTTGCCTCGGCCGTGCTCGACGGCGACGTCGTCGTCGATGCGACGGATCCCGTCATCGCCCGGCTCGCCGGAACACCCGAAGAGGCCGCAACCAGGGCCCGCAATGGCAGCGTGGCCGTCCTGGTCGCTCCCGAGATCCCCGACTTCGGCGAGCCGATTTCGGTGGTCGTTGACGCAAGGCTCGCCAAACGCAACATCGACACGACCATGGACCAGGCTCCCCTCGTAGTTGCCCTGGGACCTGGCTTCACGGCAGGTGAGGATTGTGACGCCGTCATCGAGACGGCTCGGGGGCATTCGCTCGGTCGCATCATCTGGCGCGGTACCGCCCTCCCGAACACCGGCCGGCCCGGATCCCTCGGGGGCGTCGCCGCCGAGCGTGTCGTGCGGGCACCTGCCGAAGGGATCGTGACGTGGGAGGTCGAGATCGGCGACCTCGTGCGAGCCGGTGCTCGCCTCGGCACCGTTGGGACTGCGTCAGTCACAACCACGATCGACGGGGTCGTCCGTGGTCTCATCTCACCCGGAATCCACGCCGGTGATGGACTGAAGATCGCCGATGTCGACCCCCGAGGCGACCCCACCGCCTGCGACAACATGTCGGACAAGGCGCGCCTGGTCGGCGCCGGCGTGCTGCAGGCAATCCTGACCTGGTTGAACCGTCCATGACATCACTGGTCGAGCAGTTCGGCTTCGACCACGACCTCGTGGCGTTCGTTGGCGGCGGCGGGAAGTCGACGTTGGCACTCACGTTGGGACGGGAGTTCGCCGACGCCGGACGCCGCGTCGTCGTCGGCACAACCACCAAGATGGGTACGGATCAGATTCCACCGTGGGCTACCGCCTGTCGCACCCCAACCGAGGTCGAGACGGCGCTGGCGGCAGGATCACCGGCCTTTCTCTTCGACTCGATCAACGGACCCAAAGTGATTGGCGCTGCGCCCGAGCTGGCCTCGCGGATCTTCTCGGATCTCGACGCCGCGGTCGTCATCGAGGCCGACGGCGCGCGGCGGCGCCCGTTCAAGGCCCCCGGACCCGATGAGCCGGTGATCCCGTCCGACGCCACCGCCGTCGTCGTTGTCGCCGGTATCGACGCGCTCCACCGTCCGATCGCCGAGTCGTGCCACCGCCCGGAACGAGTGGCGGCACTCACGGGACGAGGAATCGATCAGACGCTCCGGCCCAGGGACATCGCCATGGTGGTGAACGCACCCGACGGCGGCCGCAAGCGGGTGCCGGCGGCGGCGCGACTGCTGCTGGCCCTGACCAAGGTCGGCGCCGAGCACCGCACAACCGTCGAGGAGGTCACGAGCCTCCTCCCCGACGACATCACCGTCGTGGCGATTCCACACCGCTGAGTCGGACCGTGGCCGCGGCCGGTCTCCAGAAATCGTGCTGGATCGCCGATACTGAGAACGTGCCGTTTCCCCCGACGGTGGTGCATCGATGAGCCATCCATACGACCTCGTGACCATTGGCCCGATCACCATGGACTTCCATGCGACGGGTAGCGGAGCCGACTTCGCCGCCCACCCCACGTTCGCCGCTGCGGTCGGCGGCACTGCGGCGACGGTCGCGATCGGTGCCGCAAAGCTCGGCATGCGTTCGATCGCGTTCGGCGCCATCGGCGACGACCCGCTCGGGGATCTCGCGCTCCGCGACCTTCGCCGACGGGGCGTTGCGACCGACGCCGTGCTCCGCAAGCCGAGTTGCCGTACGTCGGTGACCGTTCTCGGCGCGCCCACTCCCGGCGTTGGGGTGCGAGCGTCCTATGCCGACCACTCGCCGGATGACGCCCTCACCGATCTCGACCTCGGGGCGCTTCCACTCGATGCCGCCCAAGCCATCCTCTTCGCGGGAAGCGCCTTTGCGTCCCCTGGTGGAGCGGCGACTGCGCTGCAGGCCGCGCAATCGGCGCGCGACGCACAGCTGATCTCGTTCCTCGATCTCGATCTGAATCTCGATCGCTGGCCGACCCTCGGTGGCTACGGGGCTGCGATGCGGGCCGCGCTGTCGCAGGTGGACATCGCAATCGGGACCGAGTTGGAGCTCTTCGCTGCGCTCATGCCCGACCCCGACGGCGCGCTGCATGATGGTTCGATCCCACCTGGAGCTCGCAGCGAGCTCCAGGAGCGCATCGAGGCGCAACTCGAACAAGGGATGCTTGCGATTGCGATGACCCGGGGCGGCCAGGGAGTGACCGTGATCCGCTCTGGTGATCTCATCGACGTCCCCGGGTTCCCCGTCAGCGTCGTAGCCGAGCTCGGAGCCGGCGAGGCGTTCGCTGCCGGCCTGATCCGAATGCTGTTGCGCGGCCACGATTGGTGGGACGCTGCGCGGTATGGCAACGCATGCGGGGCGCTCGCCGTGAGCCGTGGCGGAGGGGCCGCCACCTTCCCGACGAGCGACGATGTCGAGAAGTTCGTGGCGAGTCGGGGCGGTTGGTAGGTCACCCCTCGCCCTGCAACGGAGGAAGCCCGCCGCATATCATGAGCGGTGGATGCGGCGCCTCTCTGCCTTCGATGCGAACTTCCTCTACCTGGAGTCGCCGACTGCTCACATGCACGTGGGCAGCCTTGCGATCTTCGACCCGTCGACCGCGTCCGGAACATGGGATGCCGACCGGGTTCGCCGGGTGTATGCCGATCGGATCCACCTCGTGCCGCAGTTCCGACGACGGCTGGCCGAAGTCCCGCTGCAGCTCGATCACCCGCGTTGGGTGGACGATCCCGAGTTCGACCTGAACTGGCACATCCGTCACATCGCAGTTCCGCCGCCCGGCGGTCATGCCGAGCTCTCTGCGCTCGCCGGTGAGCTCATGGCGACGCAGCTCGATCGGTCTCGTCCACTCTGGGAGATTTGGGTCATCGACGGCGTGGTCGGTGGCCGCTCGGCAATCCTCTCGAAGGCGCACCACGCCGCAATGGACGGGATGGCCGGGATCCAGATGGTCTCGGCGATGTTCGACTTCACCCCCGAAGCCGAGTCCGTGCCACCACCGGAGCCCTGGGAGCCCGAGCACGTTCCGGGCGACATCGAGTTGCTCGCCCGGGCCACCGGATCGTTGGCCCTGCAGCCATTCCGCGCGCTCAATGCCATCCGGCGCGGGACCCACGCGCTGCGGATGCGACGCAGGATCATCGAGGACGAAGGGCATGGGAGTCTCGCCGAAACGCTCCCCGCTGGTGCCCCCAAAGTGTCGTTCAGCGCTCCGATCTCTCCGGAGCGGTCGTTTCACTTCCGCACGCTTCCGTTCTCGACGATCAAAACCATTCGCCGTTCGACCGGCGCCACGATCAACGACATCATTCTGACGATCGTCGGCGGCGGGCTCGCCCGCTACCTCGACCATCGGGACGAAAGCGTCGATGGCTCGATCGTGGCCATGGTCCCCATGTCGATTCGCGGCGACGGGACCGCTGCCGCCGATGCGAACAAGCTGATGAACATGTTCATCCGGCTCGGCACCGACATCGCCGATCCGCTCGAACGGCTGGCCTTCATCGCCGAGCAGACCGAGAGCGGGAAGGCACAGCTCCGCGGCGGTGAAGGCGACCCGGTGCGTGAGCTCAGTGAGATGGCCCCGGCCACGATCACGGCCCACCTGTTCCGCTTCGTTGCGTCGCACCACGTCTCCGAGATGGTCGATCCGCTGTTCAACCTCACGATGTCGAACCTCGCCGGATCCCCCACTCCGCTGTTCCTCGGCGGCGCCCTCATGGTGGCCAACTACCCCCTCGGACCGATCTATGACGGCACCGGCCTCAACATCACCGCACTCAGCTACATGGACCAACTCGACGTCGGCGTCCTCGCCTGCCCCCAACTCAGCCCCGATGCAGGCACGATCCCGACCGCAATGGAAGCAGCGTTGAACGAGCTGCTCGCCTCCAGCAGGTAGCTCGTCGTGCTCGCTGCTCGGTACTCAGTACTTGGAAGTTGGATCCCCCTCCCTTTCAGGGAGGGGTGGCCTCCACGAAGTGGAGGTCGGGGAGGGTGTCCACGCTGATCGAGACGACCGTGGGTCCCGTCTCCGACGCCTCTTTGGGAGACGCAGCAGGTGCCATACGGTGGAAACCCTCCCCTGGCTGCTTCGCAGCCTGTCCCCGCCCTACAAGGGCGGGGGATCCGTCAGTCTCGCTACTCAGTACTCAGTACTCGGTACTCCGTACTCCTGACGCCGAAGGCGTCAGGCCTGCCCCTCGTAGCTCTCCACGACGTCGTCGACGATCACCAGACCGACGCCCGCCTGGCTGAGAATGTGGCGGGTGTCCTGGCCGGCGTGGTAGCGGCGGCGGGCGACGACTCGTTCGATGCCGGTGCTGGCGATGAGCATGGCGCAGACCCGGCAGGGCTCCATGGAGCAGTAGAGCGTCGTGCCTTCGAGTTGCAGCCCGTAGCGAGCCGCCTGGGCAATGGCGTTCTGCTCGGCGTGGACGGTGCGGACACAGTGCTGCCGGGTCGTGCCGTCCTCATCGATCATCTGCTTGAAGTCGTGGCCGACGTCGTCACAGTGCGGCATACCGGAGGGTGAACCGACGTAACCGGTGCAGATGATGCGCTTGTTGCGCACGACGACGCAGCCGCTCTTGCCCCGGTCGCACGTGGCCCTGGTGCCGACCTGGTCGACGAGCTCGAGGAAGTAGTCGTCCCAGCTCGGCCGCATTCCCGCCTCCTGCGTGCGTCGGAAGTCGCACCCTACCGCGGGGTATCCGCCGGCGACAGAACGACTGACGACTGACGACTGACGACTGACGACTGACGACTGACGACTGACGACTGACGACTGACGACTCTATCCCAGGTCGCCGGCCCGGATCGGGATCCCTTCGGCCTTGTCGTTGAGCAGGCGCAGCAACAACGGAACCTCTGACTCGAAGCCGGCGGCAGCGGTCACCGCCACCCCACCGTTGGCTGCCTCGACCAGGAAGCCTTGGCCCTCGTTGGCTTCGAACCGATCCCGCTCCAGGTACAGCTTCGCCTTCGCCTTGGCGGGATCACCGGTCTCCGGGCAGAACACCATGCAGTTGCCGCACTCGTTGCACAACTCGGCCAGGACCAAGTATTGCTGCCGGCCGGAGATGTCCGAGCCCTCCGGTGTCGGAAGCCGGAAGAAGGCGTCGTTCGGGCAGACCGTCACACAGAAGTTGCAGGCAACACATCCCCACATCTCGAGATCGTGGTCCACCGCGCGCGGCAACTCCTCATGGGCGTAGAGGTCGTACTCTGCGCGCCCGTGACCCGCCACGATGTCGGTCATGTGGGCCTCGGCGGGGCCGCGGAATCCGAGGGCCCGCGCCGCATCCCAGCTGTGGTCGTGCCACGCGGCGAGATTCTCGGATCCGGCGGCAACCATGTCACGCTCGAGCTGGCGCAGCATCGGCTCCAGCCGGCCGTAGCCACCCGGACGCAGCAGGTCCGAACTCATCGTGATCGGCGCCACGCCCATGCCGGCGGTGGCACTGATGTTGTCCTTGCTGACACCGGCGGAGAAGCTCACTTGGACCGGACCGTCGTGGCCGTGGACCTTGAACGTGCCCGGCATCGTGGACAGCAGATCGTCGAGCAGACACGTGGCGAGGACATGGAGTGGCGGACCCGACATGTACATCGGATCGTCCGGCAGGAAGCCCTTGTCGTTGTTCACCACCATTGTGTTGGTCAGCTTGATCCCGTACCGACGGCCGTTGCGGACTGCGTAGTCCGTCAAATCAGTGATGAGATCGACGGCTCGGTTGATCTCGAGGTCCTCGACAAACGACAGGCGGTTCAGCCGGATGTGCTCGTAGGCGAGGTCCTGCTGCAGCACCTGCACCACCCGCCCGAACCCGAGCAGCGTCGGGTTGAGCTTGGTGATCACGTCGAGGCCGTGGTGATCCATCAGGTGCTTCACCATCGCCTCGATCTCGTCGGGCGGGCAGCCGTGGAACGTCGAGAGCGTGAGCGTGTCGCTGATGCGAGTCGGGAAGTCGTGATCTCGGAAAGCTGCGAACGGTTCCGGGATCGACGGTCGCAGACGATCAATGACGTCGGACGCGTCGAGCATGCCTTCGATGAACGCCGCCACCTTGTCCGTCTTGATGCCGGCGAGGTCGTAGCCGACGGACATGTCGAAGATGTGCGGGCCCGGATCGCCGATGAGTTCGAGCAGCGGCTCCCAGTGGCGGAGGATCTCGATCATCATCCACGCCTTGACGTACTCCTCGAGAGATTCCTGGACCTTGAGTTCTTGGCTCCACTCGATGTTGAAGCCGATCGTCTCCATGTCGATACACGGGCGGGCGATGTCCAGGTCGTCGAGCACCTGGACCGTCTTCAGTTCGAAGAGGCGGGCACCTGCGAGCCACCCGAGCACGATGTTCTGCGCCAGTTGGCTGTGGGGTCCGGCCGCCGGGCCTACCGGGGTCGCCGCGGGACGTCCCATGAAGTCCATCGTCAGGTCGACCTGGTCGCTGCCAGTCCAGAAACGGGCGGACGGGAGGTCGAAGATCCGACCTCGGCTCTCCCACTCGTGGGCAACCCGACCCAGCAGAACGTCCAAGCCGAACGGCGTCAACGGTGCGATTTCCGTCACGCGGACCCTCCTCTCCTCGCTGTCGACTGTAGCGATTCGCACTCTGTACGTTTTGTCAAAATGCGGGTCATTGGGCCACATCGAAAGGGCCGGTTGGATGAGGGCGCATCTTGCGTGACCGCCTAGAGTCGGGACCATCACGGCGGCCTCTCGCGCGTGAGGGAGCGGCCGCCCGGAGGAGAGAGGTATTCATGACACGAAGTAGATGGCGGCTCGTGGCAATCCTGATGCTGGCGTTTGCGCTGATCGTTGCCGCATGCGGCGATGACGACGGCGGCTCGACGACCGCAGCCGGCGGCGGAGACGGCACCACGGCAGCTCCCAGCGGCGGTGGTGACGGCGACGTACTGAGGATCGCGTTCGTTCACGTCGGCCCGGTCGCCGACAAGGGCTGGTCGTGGGCCCACGACCAGGGCGCCCAGTACGTCAAGCAGCAGCTCGGCGACGCCGTTGAGATCACCACCTTGGAGAGCATCCCCGAAGGTTCCGATTCGCAACGGGTGTTCGAGCAGCTCGCCGCAGACGGCAACCAGCTGATCTTCGGCACGTCGTTCGGCTACATGGATCCGATGCTCGCCGCAGCGGAGAACTATCCGGATGTGGTCTTCGAGCACGCAACCGGCTTCAAGACGTCCGACAACATGGGCAACTACTTCGGTGCAGCCGAAGAGGGCCGCTATCTCACGGGCCTCGCAGCGGGTGCCGCTACGCAGTCGAATCAGATCGGCTACGTCGCCGCATTCCCGATCCCTGAGGTCGTGCGCGGCATCAACGCGTTCACGCTGGGCGTCCGCGAAGTGAATCCCGATGCAACGGTCGAGGTCGTGTGGACGTCGACGTGGTTCGATCCTCCGACGGAGGGGACCGCGGCCCAGTCGTTGCTCGACAAGGGCGCTGACGTGATCGCGATGCACCAGGACTCGGCAGCACCGGGTCAGGCAGCCGAAACTGCGGGTGCCAAGTGGGTCGGGTACAACACCGACATGACCGAGTTCGCCCCCGGCGCCTGGCTGACCGCACCGGTGTGGGACTGGGGTCCGTTCTATCTCAAGACGGCTCAAGAGGTCATCGCCGGAACGTGGGAGACCGCGGCCTACTACGGGAACATGGCCGATGGCATGGTCAACCTCGCCCCGTTCGGTGACGCCGTCGACGCCGACACGATCGCGCTGATCGAGCAGCGGACGGCGGAGATCATCGACGGCTCATTCACCATCTTCCCGGATCCGATCGTGGATCAGGATGGCAACGAGCGTGCGCTCGGCAACATCTTCACGGAAGAGCACAACTGGTTTGTGGAAGGCGTGATCGGCAGCCCGACCGGCTGAGCGACCGACTCCAACCGAACCAACTGCGGGGCCCTGCTACTGGCGGGGCCCCGCTGCTGTGTGCGACGTCCTGCGCACCCGTCCCTCGATACATCGGGACTATCGGCTGAACCCACGGGACCTGTTTGCCCAGCATGGCCCCGAGCTCACCGGCTAGTGTGACCCCTATGCCGGAGGCTGCTGGGAGTACAGGGAACCTCGCCGTCGAACTGCGGGGAATCAGCAAAGCCTTCTACGGCGTCAAAGCCAACGACGACGTCGACTTCGATCTCGCGTGGGGCGAGGTCCACACGCTCCTCGGCGAAAACGGTGCCGGCAAGTCCACTCTTTGCTCGATCCTGGCTGGTCTGTATCGCCACGACTCTGGCGAGTTCATCTACGACGGTGAGCCCCAGGCGTTCAAGACCCCGAAGGACGCCCTCGCTGCCGGAATCGGGATGGTGTATCAGCACTTCCGCCTCGTGGCGAACCTCACGGTGGCCGAGAACCTCGCGCTCGGACACCAGGACCTCGGCGTGCAAGTCTCCCAACGCGAGCTCGAGCAGAAGGCGGAGCGAATCGGCGAGGAGTACGGCCTGCCGGTCGATCCGAAGGCGCGGATCTGGCAGCTCTCCGTTGGTGAGCAGCAGCGGGTCGAGATCCTCAAGCTGCTGTATCGCAATGCGCGCGTGCTGATCCTCGACGAGCCGACCGCCGTCCTGACTCCGCAGGAAGCAGAGCAGCTCTTCAAGACCATGCGACGTATGGCCGCCGAGGGCCGGTCGGTCATCTTCGTGTCCCACAAGCTGCACGAGGTCATGGCCGTCACCGATCGGGTCACGGTCCTGCGCGGCGGCAAGAGCGTGGGCGTCGTGTCCAAGGCCGGCACCGACACCAAGGAGCTCGCCCGCCTCATGGTCGGCAAGGATCTCGTCCTTCCGAGTCGGGAAGGCGAATCCACATTCGGCGATCCGGTGCTGTCGATCCGGGATCTTCACGTCCTCAGCGATCGAGGGCTCGAGGCGGTCCGCGGCGTGGACCTCGACGTACGTGCCGGCGAGGTCGTCGGAGTCGCCGGCGTCTCGGGCAACGGTCAGCGCGAGCTGGCGTATGGCCTGGTTGGCCTTCGGGAACCCACCTCGGGCAGTGTCATCATCGACGGCGAGGACGTCACCAATGCGACCGTTCTCGAACACATCGACAAGGGATTCGCCTACGTGCCACAGAGCCGGCTCGGCATGGGTCTGGCACCGGGGATGACGACCGAGGAGAACCTCGGTCTCAAGGCGTTCCGGAACCCGCCGTTCTCCAACGGCCCGTGGCTCCGGCAATCCGCATTCAACGAACGCGGCGAGAAGCTGATCGATCAGTACGACATTCGTGGCGTACGGCCGGGACTGCCGATTCGGCTGCTGTCCGGCGGGAACCTCCAGAAAGCGCTCATCGCCCGCGAAGTAACGCTCGAGCCGAAGGTCCTCATCGCCCGGTCACCGACCCGTGGCCTCGACGTCGGTGCGACCGGGGCGGTGCGCGAACACATCCTCGCTGAGCG
>JASJAX010000088.1 GCA_030066755.1 Acidimicrobiia bacterium | reverse complement strand
ACGATCGCCTGAGCGGTGACCGCCAGGATCTCGTTCGTGTAGCAGTCGGGACCAACGCCGGTGTTCGGCGAGATCCGACCAACACGCTCGTCGACCGAACCCTGGGCACACTGCACCTCGACGCTGGTGAAGTCCGCGAGGAAGGCTCGCACGGCCGGAGTGTCAGTGAACACTGCGGCCAACTCGCCGGCACCCAACGCACCCTTCACTCCCTCGTCGATGTCCGGGAAGGCGAAGACGCCGTAGTCCGTGCCGTACTCCAGCACGCGCTGGTCGGGCGCATCGAAGAACGTGGTGATGAAGGACGCCTGACGGTGCAGGTAGCAGGCCGGCGGATCCTGGAACATCGGGTCCGGGGCATCACGGAAGTCGATGTCCGGGATGTTCTGGGCGCCGCCCAGCACGTAGCCCTCACCGAAGGCAACCTGACCGAGCAGCTCGGCTGCCCGGGTCACCTCGGGGCTGGAGAACTTCAGGTCGTTGGTGACCCACTCGTCGTACTTATCCGCACCGGCGGTGCGGAGCATGATGTCTTCCATCCAGTCCGTTGCCGGCCAACCGGTGGCGGCGTCCGAACCGATGCCGATGCACCACGGCGTGTTGCCGTCGGCGACGATCTGGTCGCTCAGTGCGATCAGCTCGTCCCATGTGCTTGGAGCCTCATACCCGGCGTCGGTGAACCCGGGCAGCGGGTACCACACCAGCGACTTGGAGTTGACGTTCGTCGGCAGACCGTAGTGCTTGCCGTTGACCTCACCCAGCGACAGCAGATAGGAGCCGAACGTGGCTTCCAACGCTGCGATGTCGAAACCGAGATCCTCCAACGCAATGGCATTGCCGAGCTCAGCCTGCTCGACGACCGCACCGGGCTGCGGATAGAGCGCAACGTCGGGCGGGTTGCCACCCTCGACGCGGATCTTGACCTGCTCCTCGAAGCTGTCAGAACCCTCGTACGTGGCTTCGTAGCCCTTGACCGAGTTGATCTTGTCGTCGATCACCGTCTGGACGGCTTGGGCTTCGATGCCGGTAAAGGCGCCGAAAACGGCTACCTCGCCGGTTACCTCGCCGCCGCCGCCATCTCCTCCGCCCGCGGTTGTGGTGGCACCCTCGTCGTCATCGCCGCACGCAGCGACAACGAGTGCGAAGACCACCAGCAGCGCGAGCCACTTGAGTTTGCGCATCGTTCTCTATTTCCTCCTTGGTATCCGTTCGTCCCGCCCGAATGCAGGATCGAACGCCGTCGATACCTCTTTTTCCGAGGCGGCAGCTCCGGTGAGAGCCGCAGCCATGGACCTGATGGGGTGGGCGTCACCCGGCGATGCCGTCGTGCTGCGGGTAACGAGTTCGAGCTCCGGGAACTCCGGCATCTCGAAGGGAAGCGGTTGGCCGAGCAGCTCGAGCAGGCGGAGACCGGCGCGCACGCCCGAGACCTCGAGGTGCTGGCGCACGGTGGTCAAGCCGACGAGCCGTGCGGTGACGATGTCGTCGAATCCGACGACGGAGACGTCGCCGGGCACATCCAGGCCGAGCGACCGGGCGGCATCCATCACGCCGAAGGCCTGGACGTCCGACGCTGCGAACACGGCCGTAGGCCGATCGCTGCGGTCGAGCAGGTCGAGCGCTGCCGCCTTGGCGGTGTCCATGCCGTGGGGCGCGAGGGCAATGTCATCCGGGCGGATGTCGATTCCAGCATCGAACAGCACTTGCTCGTATCCGTGCCGGCGGTTTGCGCTTGCCGGGTTCCCGATGAAGCGGTCCTCTGCGTCGCCGACGAAACCGATCCTCCGATGGCCGAGCCCGAGCAGGTGACGAGTGGCGATCATGCCGCCGGCGATGTCATCGATGCCATCACCCGGGAACGCATCGGAGCGGACATCCACCAGTACAACGGGTGCCGCCTGGCGCAGGAGCTGCAGCGTATCCGCCGTGGACGGGGGCAGCGAGATGATGACCGTTGCGGCGGCATGGTGCCTCGCCACGATGTCGGCCAGGTGACGCTTCCGCTCTGAATCGGGGTGTTCGAGATCAACGAGGGTGAGCTCGTAGGGAGTTTCCCGCAGAACGGAGATGAGCCCGGCGAGCCGCAGATTCACCGACGGTTGGGTGATGTTCGGCAGGATGACGAGCACTACATCCGATAGGCCCCGGGACAACCCGCGCGCCATCGGATTCGGGTGATACCCGAGCCGTTCGATGGAAGCATCCACTCGGCGCCGCGTCTCCTCTGCGACGGGAGCGGACCCATTCAACACTCGGGACACCGTAGGAATCGAGACCCCGGCATCACGTGCAACCTGTGCAATCGTGACCGGACGGCCTGACGGCTCCTGCAACTCAGCTCCTCCTCCGGGTCCAGCGGACTGAAACCGCTTTCACCGACAACGGAGTGTAGGGGTTCGGCGAGTCCGCACCAACTCAGCCGTGGGGTGAGTGTTGATCTTCGCGACCTGGGTCGGAAACGGCGGTCGGGACCCAGGGCGACAGGCGGGAATCCATAGCGTGATGCCAGTCCGCCATCATGGATTTCAACGGGTCGACACGACCGAGATAGTCGTGGGGGTCGAGTGGTGGCTCGATCCACACCCGGACGGGAGTCCGTCGGAACTGCGGCTGATCGTGCGACAACGTTCGCTCAGCCCCTGCGATGGCAACGGGGATCAACGGAGCGCCGGTCCGCAGTGCCAGCCATGCAGCCCCGCGTTTCGGCTGTTCCTCACCCCAACGCCGGGTCCGCCGACCCTCCGGGAAGACGCCGACCGGGCCGCCCGATTCGAGATGGCCGATTGCGGTCCGCAGCGCACCCAGCGGGGGCCGATCGCGCGGCGTCGGGATGGAGCCCCAGAAGAGGATCAATCGGTCGAACCAGACCGAACGATTGAACAGTTCGTCGACGGCGAGATACCGCACGTTCATGCGGACCGCGATGGAGAGCAACGGAGGATCGACGTGGGATTGGTGATTCCCGGCGAAGACGATCGGGCCCGGGGGGATGTGCTCACGGCCGGTGACCTCGAGATCCCACAGGATGCGCGAGCCCAGCTTCACCAGCGGCATGACGCGAAGGGCCGCCCACTCGGAGAATGGCGTATAGAGCTCAGCCACGAGCACCCAGTTCGCTGAACAGGGCGGCGAGGGCCAGCTGGGGGCGCTGGTTCGCCTGCAGGCTCTCCACCGTCTCGAGCACGCGCACCGCGTTGCCCACGGCGACCGGCGGCGCCACCGCCGTGAGCATGGCCGACGACAGATCGGGGTTCCGTACCGGGCCACCGAGCTGCGCAGATGCAACGTCCCGGTAGAACCCGGCGAGGATCTCGAGGCCCGATACGTACAAGGCGGCGGTCGCCCGTTTCATCTCACGTTCATGCCGGTCGCGCAGGGCCCGGCGCTCCCCGCCCTCCGCTTCGAAGCCCGTGGCCTCTCGTTCCTGGCGATCCTTGATCGCCGTGAGCAAGGGCGCACATGCCGCAACTGCCTCCTCGGCGAGGACGTACGCGTCTCCGGGATGTGACGGCAGCCGCATCGGGATGCTGAGCCACAGGTGCCGGAACGCAGCAGCCTCAGGCTGCGTGGCCAAGGCGAGGGCCAGCCCGGGCCGACCACCGGAGATCCGCGCGGCCTGGCGCGCCTGATCGGATTCGACACCGAGCGAAACCAGGCCGGCCGCGACTTCGTCTTCCGGCACCCGGCCGAACACGACGGTCCGGCTGCGGCTGGCAATCGTGTCGGGCAGATCGTCCTCCGACTCGGCCACGAGCACGAACGTCGTGGACCCGGTCGGCTCCTCCAGCGTCTTGAGCAGGGCGTTGGCCGCCTCGTCGTTCATCGCCCCGGCCTCGGCGAAGAAGAAGACCTTACGTTGGCCTTCGAGCGGAGCGAGGCTCGCCTGGCTCACCGCCCGCCGCGCTTGATCGACCGTGATCGAGGTTCGTCCGGCCGGTTCGATCGCCACCACGTCCGGGTGAGCTCCCGCCATCACCCGCCGCTGAATCTCCGGATCCTCCGGGCCCATCACCAGGGCAATGAAGCGAATCGCGGCCGCTGCCTTGCCGGTGCTGGCCGGCCCGGTGAAGAGGTAGGCCTGGGAAGGGTGCTTCGCTTCTTCGATGAGGAGGTCGACCACCGACCCATGACCGATGTAGTCGTCGAACAGGCTCGCCATCACGTCACCGACCCGAGCCGTTGCTGGATGAGTCCGTAGACCTCATCGACGACCTCACCGACGGTCCGCATGGCGTCGACGTTGACGACGCGGTCCGGGTCCTGAGCGGCGATCCGATCGAACGCGTCGGCAACCTGCTGTTGAAAGGCGATGCCCTCGGCGCCGATTCGGTCCTCGACCTCTTGGCGGGCCAAGCCGCGGGCCGGGTCGACTCGCAGCACGATCACCAGGTCGGGCCAGACCCCGCACAAGCCGGCTTCGTTGACTGCGCGCACCGCCTCGATTCCGAGGCCGCGACCTCCGCCTTGGTAGGCCAGTGATGAGTACACGGACCGGTCGGACACGATCCACGTCCCGGCTGAGAGCGCCGGGCCAATGCGCTCGGCCGCCAATTGAGCCCGGGCTGCGGCGAAGAGCATCGCCTCGCCCCACGAACCGAGTTCGGTGGCAGTGTCGAGCAGGATGTCGCGGATCCGCTCGCCGGCACCGGTCCCCCCCGGCTCGCGGACACCGAGCGCGTCGATGCCGGCATCGGTCAGACGAGCCACGATGTGGTTGGCGACGGTGGACTTGCCCGCTCCCTCGATTCCTTCGAGCGCGATGTAGCGCCCGCGGCGTCGGTCGTCTGCTGTGGTCATCGATTCAGTCACTCACGGTCCTCCGGCCGACGACCATAGAAGGTCTGCCGGGCCCGGTTGGCCTCCTCGATGAACCGACGCGTGTCCTCGGCGAGTTTGGGACGAGTGAACAGCGATCGGAGACTCCACAACACTCCCACTCCGGAGAGCAGGATGGTCACCCCGCCCGCAAACAAGATTGTGCGGTCGGGCTCGGAGAAGAGCCACGATGGGGTCGACGCACGACCCAGCGCCACCTCGATCGGGACGGCCACGGCCATGGAAACGAACAGACCGATTCGCATGAGCGCAAAGAGCGTTGCGAAGACCCTCCCCCGGAGATCGTCGTCGACCTCCTCGTGGAGATGGCTGAACCCCATGACGTAGGCCGAGCCCGCACCGAGGCCCATGACGAACATCCACGCCGACGCACCGAACACGGTTTGTGTCGCCGCCGAAGCCGCGAGACCGACACCGGTAGCCACTGTGGCAATGCCGAACACGAGGTCGCGACGCAAGAGCCGCGACGAGTACAACGACACCGCCGCAATGCCGATGGCTGCGCCGAGGCCGAGCATGGTCACGATGGCGAAGAAGCCGGTGTCCCCGGCACGAAGCACCCGTTCCACGAACGGCTGACCGAGCACGATCACCGTGCCCCCGCCGAACAGGGCCGCCGTCATGGCGACGATCACCCGCCGGACCGAACGAGTTTGCCAGAAGAACCGCAGCCCCTCGCCCAGATCACGCAGGGTGTCTCGCGCCGCCTGACGATCCCCCTTCGCCTGGGCGGCTTCGGCGGCTTCCGTCCGGATCGCGGGCAGCGTGGCAACGATGAAGCCACTCACGAGGAACGTCGCCGAGTCGACGAAGAACGCCAGGGCAACATCCTGTGCGGCCAGCGGGATGGCATTCCACGTGATGGCCGGGAGCGAACCCAGGAACCAGTTGAAGCCGGCGCCGAGCGGGATCGTTCCGTACGTTGCGCCGAGCAGCAGCGAATTGGCACTCACGATGTTCTGAGGCCGCACGAGTCGGGGGACGACGGCGGCACGCGGTGCCTGCCCGAGCAGGCTCAATACTTCGAGCAGGAACGTCACACCGACGAGCATGGGCAAGGAGCTGACGAACGCCAGCAGCGGGACCAGCACGCCTCGGCCGACATCGGCGACAACGATCAACGTCCGACGGTCGAAACGATCCGTGAACACACCGAACACCGGTCCGAGCAGCAACCCGGGAAGCACCCGTGCCAGGATCGCTACGAGCACGCCACCGGATCCACCGATGTTGGCGGCGAGCACGATGATCGCAAACACCGTGATCCAATCGCCGGTGCTGCCAATGGTCGCCGCCCACCAGAATCGCGAGAAAGGCCCCGAGGTAACGAGTGAACGCGCCGACCGCGGCTGCGTCATGTCGGACATGAGGGAAAGCCTAGGGGACGAAGCAGCGCGCTCCGCGCGCTCCTTCGGTCTCAGGTCCCAGGTCGCAGGTCGCAGGTCGCAGGTCCAAGCACCCAGTACCAGGTACCGACGTCTCTGTACTCGGTACTCGCTACTCAGTACTCCGCTAGGACGACGAACGTCGTCCTAGCGGCAGATATGCCTTCTCTGCGTAGTCGACCAGCATCCGCTGGGTCGAGAAGCCGGGGAGCGCCGTCATGATCGATTCCTTCATCATGGCGACCCAGTCCTTGGGGATCCCATCGGCATCGCGGTCATAGAAACGCGGCACCACTTCCGATTCGAGCAGGTGGTAGAGCGTGCCGGCGTCTTCCGCATCGGAATGGGAGTGCTCGGAGAAGCCCCAGCCGTTGTCGGAATCGAAGCCCTCGACCCACCAGCCATCGAGCACGCTCAGGTTCAGACCGCCGTTGGCCGCCGACTTCATGCCGGAGGTACCGCTCGCCTCCTTTGGTGGACGGGGCGTGTTGAGCCAGACGTCGGCCCCAGCAACGAGCGAAGCGCCGATGGCCATGTCGTAGTTCTCGATGAAGAAGATGTGGCCTTCGAGGTCGAGGCTGTTCGACATCTCGACTACCCATTTGATGAGGCCTTGACCCTCGCGGTCCGCAGGGTGTGCCTTCCCGGCGAACACCACCTGCACCGGACGATCCGGATTGGTGAGCAGCGCCCGCACCCGGCCGGGGTCTGAGAACAGCAATCCCGCCCGCTTGTACGTGGCGAAACGACGGGCAAACACCAGCGTCAGGCGATCCACTGGGAGCTGATCGTCGATCCAGCGCAAGCGATCGGGCGAGTGCCCGTGGCGGGCATATTGCGCCCGCAACCGTGAGCGCAGGTTCCGCAGCATGACGGCCTTCTGGGTCTGGTGGGCCTTCCAGAGTTCGGCGTCATCGATATCGGCGATCGTGTCCCAGATCCCGTGGTCGATGATCCGCTCGTGCCAGACATCGCCGACCTGTTTCTCGTAGAGACGAGCCATGGTGCGCCCAACCCAGGTCTGCGGATGAACGCCATTGGTGATGCCCAGGGCCGGTCCACCGATCAGGTGGCCCCAGTCTTTGCTCACGACTTCGGCATGGCGTGCCGAGACCCCGTTGGTCTTCGATGCCATGCGGATCGCAAGCGCCCCCATGTCGAACACGCCGTGTGCGTGTTCGTGGGCTCGGCTGTACTCCTCGAGCATCTGGTCGTCGATGTCGGGCAACGTACCGCTGAGGTACTTCTTCGCGATGCTGATGTCGAAGACCTCGTTGCCGGCCGGGACCGGGGTGTGGAGGGTGAACAGCGTCGATTCGGCGATCTCGTCGATCGACGTGTCGAGCTCCTGACCGGCTTGCAGCTTCTTCGACAAGCGCTCGAGCAGGCTCAACGCCGAGTGGCCTTCGTTGACGTGCCACACGGCCGGCTCGATCCCGAGGGCTTCGAGCATCCGAGCACCGCCGACGCCGAGGATGAGTTCCTGGGCGAACCGCATCTCCCGGCCGCGCACGTACAACATGTGCGTGATCGGGCGATCGGCAGGATCGTTTTCGGGGAGGTCGGTGTCGAGCAGCAGCACTGGGACGCGCCCGACATCGATCCGCCAGGCACCGAGTGCGATCTTGCGATCCGGGAGGTCGACGGTCACCCGCAGCGGGCGACCGGTGCTCGGGTCGAGCACCTCGCGCAACGGACGGCGGGTCGTCTCGATCGGTACGTAGTGGTGTTGCTGGTGGCCTTCAGGGTCCACCGCCTGCTGGAAGAACCCGCGGCGATAGAGAATCCCGACGCCGATCAACGGCAGTCCGAGATCGGACGCAGCCTTGACGTGATCGCCGGCGAGGACGCCCAAGCCACCGGAGTACAGGCGCAGCTTGTGGTGGATGCCGAACTCGGCGCACAGGTACGCAATCGGATCCTCGATCGCTTCCTCGTGGTGTGTGCGGAACCAGGTGTTCTCGCCGGCGAGGTACTCGTCGAACGCATCGACGACCTCGGTGTAGAGCTGATGGAACGACACGGTCGCCTGGAGCGCCTCCCACGTGCGCTGCTCCACGGTGGGCAGCATCGACAGGGGGTTGCGGCTCTCGGCCCATCGCAGCGGGGCGATGCGGCCCCACAACTCGATGGCGTGGGCATTCCACGACCACCACATGTTGTACGCGATGTCGTTGATCCGTTTGAACTCGTCGGGAACGTAGAACGGAGCCATGGGGCCCGACGGGATCTGGGTGAAGAGCGCTGGGAGCTTTCGCATGCCTTCCGCCTGAAATCGGTTTCATCGGCGCCCCGCCGTGGGTCTCACGGGTAGGGGGATGCCGCGCATTCTCGACAGAATCTCGCCGACACGCAAGGTTCTATCCGACGATCGGCGAGGCGTTGGGAAGTCTGGACCCGCCGTAGGCGCTACCGCGAATCCATTTCAGCAACCGTTTGCGATGACCTCGTCGGCTGCAGTTCGTGCCGAGCGCGCAAACGCCGGCGACCGCACTCCATTGACCATCTCGTGATACCGCCCATGAGCATGATCTCCGAGCTCGTAGAGGCCGTTCTGGATGGCGACCTCGAGGCCGGCACCGCGAAGCCTCCCGCCGGCGAAACTGCGTACCAACGCTGCTCCGCACGACTCGGCGAGCATGCGGTTGATGATTGCGTGGCCGTCCTCGTGTCCGATGCTCAGGCCGATGGCCCAATGTTGCGGCAAGAGCTCAACGGTCGTCGTCGTGATGGTCACGGCATCGTCGTTCACGGTGACGCCGTAGAGGGGGTACGCAAGCGCCGCCGCCTGGTTGCTGGAGAACCGCGTCGACCCGGTCGTTGCGATCCATCCGAGCAAGTCCTGGTCCTCAGACATGGAACGGAGATCCTCGGCTAGAACCCCGCGCTCACGTTTGGCGATCGCGACCAACTCGGAATACACGTAGCCGGCGATGTCGCGCTCGTCCGGCTCCGCAGGCAGGATCACCTTCACCGGGTCGGCCGAGTACACGATCACCGGCGTGTCGGGATCGACCCCCGGACCGACGACCTGGGTCACGGTGAGGTAGGCCAGAGCCGCCAGGGCACCTGCGACGAGCAGTGCTCTCATTGGTCCGGCCGTCGAAGGCTGCGACGGTTCCCCGAAAACGGGGCGGTATCGGTCATACTCAGAAAACGGTAACCCAACCCCGTTTCTTGAGGTCGTACACCCCGATGCGCTACGCAGTGCTGTTCCCCGGACAAGGAAGTCAGTTCGTCGGTATGGGCGAAGATGTCTTCGCGACCCGAGCCGATCTGCTCGGTGAACCCGCCAACCGTATCCTCGGCTGGTCGCTGGCCGAGGCGTGTTCTCAGGGTCACGAAGAGGAGTTGACTCGAACCGACCGGGCGCAGCCGGCGCTGTTCGCCGTGTCGTACGCGCTGTGGGCTGCGTTCTCCGGTTGGATGCCGCATCCCCCGGCCGCGGCGGCCGGTCACTCGCTCGGCGAGTACACCGCCCTGGCCGCCGCAGGGTCGATCCACTACGAGGACGGACTCGAGCTCGTCGAGGCGAGGGGGACGGCGATGGCATTGGCTGCCGCTGCGGCCGAGCCGTCCGGTATGGCGGCCCTCATCGGCCCGGATCTCGCCACAGCCGAAGCGCTGTGTACGACTCGCCGCGACGCCGGAGGGAAGCTGTGGGTGGCAAATGTCAACAGCTGGCACCAAATCGTGGTCGCCGGTGGCCGCGAGGACATCCAGTGGGTCGTCGACCACGGCAGGGACCATGGGGTTCGCCGTGCCGTTCCGCTGAAGGTCGCCGGTGCCTTCCACTCGCCGTTCATGGAACCGGCCGCCCACGCGCTGCACGCAGCGTTGCATCACATCGACTTCCATCCGCGGAGGTTCCCCGTCTACGCCAACGTCTCAGCGGAGCCGACGGCCGACGTCGCCGCGGACCTCGAAGCTCAACTCACCGGGACTGTGCGCTTTGCAGAGACGATCGCCGCCATGGAGGCCGACGGGATCTCGACATTCGTCCACATCGGCCCGGGTGATGCCACGGCGGGGCTGGCGAAACGTTCCGCCAAGGACGCCACCGTGCACACGATTTCGAGCCTGCAGGACGTGAGCCAAGTCGCGGACGCCTTGGCCGTACAATGACCGACCGCGCAGCGGAGGGAGAGCCGATGCGGAGAGCCACGATCACGGGGTGGGGCAAGTGTGTCCCGCCTGCCGTGCTCACAAACGCAGACCTCGAGACGCTCATGGACACCTCAGATGAGTGGATCACGTCGCGCTCAGGCATCAAGGAACGGCGGATCACCCACGTCGAGAACTCCGACATGGCGGTCGTCGCGGCGTCCCACGCCCTCGCCTCGGCGGGGCTGACCGACGACGACATCGATACCGTCATCGTGGCGACGTGCACCCCGGACCGGGTGATTCCTGCGACCGCGACCTTCGTCCAGGAGAAGATGGGCCTCCGCAACGCCGCTTGCTACGACATCAATGCTGCGTGCAGCGGCTTTGTCTACGGCCTGCACCTCGCCAACAGCCTCATCGCAACCCAGGCAGCGCACCGGGTGCTGTTGATCGGTTCGGAGAAGCTTTCGGTGCTCATCGACATCGAGGACCGCTCGACGGCGGTGCTGTTCGGCGACGGCGCAGGGGCCGTGGTGCTCGAAGCCACCGAGGGTACCGACGGCGTGCTCGCCTCGAACATGGGTTCCGACGGCCAACTCGCTCGGGCGTTGACGGCTCCGGGACTCGGGTCCGAGGAGGATGTCCCGGTCGACGAAGCCGGCCGGGTCTACATGGACGGCCGCGAAGTGTTTCGCAACGCCGTGGTCCAGATGGGCTCCGCAGCGCTCGCTGCGGTGACGGACGCAGGCCTCGAACTCGAAGACATCGACCTGCTCATTCCCCACCAAGCGAACGTGCGGATCATCGACGCAACGGCACGGCGCATGGACCTGTCACCGGAGAAGGTCTTCATGAACATCGCTTCGTACGGCAACACGTCGGCGGCGTCGATCCCGATTGCGTTGACTGAGGCGCTCGAGGAAGGACGCATCGACCCCGGGGACAATGTGGTGTTTGTTGCATTTGGCGGGGGCTTGACGTGGGCTGCCGCAACACTGGCGTGGGGCGAGCGTGTCGAGCCGATCGGCCGCAGCGACGCTGCGCTCCCGCCAACCGACTCCACAGCTGTCGAATTGCTCACGAAACGCCAGAAGACTCGGCTTCGCGGGACGGCGGAATGAGTCGGGTCGCACTGGTCACGGGCGGTTCGCGGGGCATCGGTCGAGCAATCGCAATGGAGTTGGCAGGACGCGGCGCCGCCGTCGCCGTCAACTACGCACGCAACTCCGATGCGGCCGACGAAGTGGTCCAGGCAATCCAGTCCGGGGGAGGTCGCGCAATGGCGATCGGAACCGATGTGGGCGATGCCGAGGCCGTCACCGCGATGTTCTCGGCCGTCGAGGAGGAGCTCGGCCGCGTCGAAGTGCTGGTCAACAACGCCGGCATCACCCGCGACGATCTGATGTTGCGAATGAGCCTCGAGGCATGGGATGACGTCATCGCCACGAACCTGCGGTCAGTGTTCTTGTGTTCGAAAGCAGCGTTGCGGGGAATGCTCCGGTCCAAGTGGGGGAGGATCATCTCTCTCAGCAGTGTGTCGGGAATCGCCGGCAATCCTGGGCAGGCCAACTACGCCGCCTCCAAAGCCGGGATCATCGGGTTCTCACGCTCGTTGGCCAAGGAGGTTGGCTCGCGCGGGATCACCGTCAACGTGGTCGCGCCCGGCTTCATTGCGACCGACATGACTGCGGAGCTGGGCACTGACGCCGCCGATGCCGCCGTGGAGCAAATCAGTCTCGGGCGCCTCGGCCGTCCCGACGAGATCGCGTCGGCCGTTGGCTATCTTGCCTCGGAGGAGGCGTCGTACATCACCGGCCAGACGCTCGTCGTCGACGGCGGCCTGGCACTCTGATCACAAGAAACCCATAGGAGGGCACAGTCATGGAACGTTCGGAGATCGAAGCGAAGCTGACCGACCTGTTGGTCGATGAGCTCGGCCTCGAGCGAGACAAGATCGCATCCGAAGCCAAGTTCGAAGAAGACCTCGAGGTCGATTCGCTCGGCGTCGTGGAGCTCCTCATGGCGATCGAGGACAACTTCGACGTCAAGATCCCCGACGAAGACGCGGAGAACATCACGACCGTTTCCGAAGCCGTCGACATCATCGTGTCGAAGCTCGGCTGAGCGGAGTCTTCGTGTCCGATCGACGCGTTGTCGTCACCGGTCTCGGGACCGTCAATCCCCTTGCCCACGATGTCGAGGGGTTCTGGCGCGCCGCCCTCGCCGGAACCTCCGGAGTCGACCACATCACCCTCTTCGATACGACGGGCTTCGCCGTGCGGATCGGTGCGGAGGTCAAGGGTTGGGATCCGGATGAGCACATGCCGCGCCGCGAGTCGCGCCGCCTGGATCGCAGTGCCCAGTTCTTCCTCGTAGCCACCGGTCAGGCGCTCGCCGATGCCGGTCTCAGCTACGAGGAGGACGATCCAGCGGCCGACCGAGCGGGCGTCGTCGTCGGGTCCGGGATCGGCGGCATCATCACGATGCAAGAGGAAGTACTGACGCTCCACGAGCGCGGTCCGACTCGCGTGTCGCCGCTGGCGATCACCAAGATCATCTCGAACATGTCGGGCGGCGTGGCGTCGATCAGCTACAACCTCTACGGACCCAACTCGTGCACGGTGACGGCGTGTGCCGCATCAGCCAACGCCATTGGCGATGCCGCCGAGATCATCCGCCGCAACGACGCAGACGTGATGGTCGCCGGCGGGACCGAAGCCGGCATCGTCGAGTTCTCACTTGCCGGCTTTCAGTCTGCTCGGGCGATCAGCGGGCGCAACGACGATCCCCAGGGGGCGAGTCGGCCATTCGATGCCGATCGTGACGGGTTCGTCATGGGTGAAGGAGCGGCCTGCCTGGTGCTCGAGGAACGTGAACATGCATTGGCGCGCGGTGCACGCATCTACGCCGAGGTACTCGGCTACGGGATGTCCGCCGACGGTTACCACATCACGTTGCCGCGTCCCGGCGGCGGCGGGGCCGCTCGAGCCATGCAGCATGCCATCGACAACGCCGGGATCGCGCCCCAACAGGTCGACTACATCAACGCGCATGGCACATCTACACAGGCCAACGACGCCACGGAGACGGCTGCGATCAAGACGGTCTTCGGCGACCACGCCTACACCATGCCCATCTCGTCGACGAAGTCGATGACGGGACATCTGCTCGGCGGTGCCGGCGCGATCGAATCGCTCGTGTGTGTCCTTGCCATTCGCGACGGTGTAGTGCCGCCGACCATCAATTACACGACCCCCGATCCCGACTGTGACCTCGACTACGTGCCGAACACCTCGCGGGAGGTCGAGGTCGGGGTCGCCATGACGAACTCGTTCGGGTTCGGTGGCCACAACGTGGCGCTGGTGTTTGGCAAGCCGTAGGACAGGTGCAGCCACCCCGTGCTCACGGGAAGTACTGAGTACCGAGTACTGAGTACTGAGATACGAGCCTTCAGTCTTCTTGGCCGGTTTCGGTTGTCCTTCTTGCGTTGTCGGCGGCGAGGACGAGGAGTGAGACTGCGCTGAGGGCGATGGCGCCCACGAAGACCAGGACGAGGAAGACCGGCGGACCGGCGATGAGGGTCACGCCGACGGCGATTCCGCTGAAGAGCGTGACGGGGCCACCCACGGCGAGGCCGAGTGTGGCCAAATCACGGACGGTCCTGCCTCGGCTACTCATTGAGGTTGATCGGGCTCCCCGTCCGTTGCCGCGTAGCGGGCTGCAGCGGACTCCCGGTACTCGTCGAACGAACGTGTCGCGAGTGCGACGACGAGCCCGACGCCGATGAACGACCCGACGCCCATCAGCGTCGCCGCGATCGTCTCGCCGACGGGACAACCCTCGGGGCGACAGAACGCGTGGGTAACGGCCCAACCGAGAACAGCGCCTGCCACGGTTCCAACGACGACCGGAATGGCAACCAGCCATCGCACGCCGGTCCGGACGACAACGAAGCCGAGGACGCCGCCGACGAGGCCGAGCGCCACGGACCCTGCGGGGCCGATGATGAAACCGCCGGCGACGCCGGCGGCGGCGAGCACGACGATTCCTGCGAGGTCGCGTCCGGTCACGAGCGCCCTCCGTCGGCGCCCTCACCGGGCGCCGCAACGCGTGGCCCCGGGAGCCGATCGAGGAGGGGCTGCACCGCCCGCTGAGCTTCCGACGTCCATGCCAACCAGACAACTGCACCGACCAGGACCACCAGCAGCACCCGTCCTCCCCACGGCGACTGCAAGATCGAACCGATGGCCAGCACGGGAAGGACGACCCGCAGTCCCCAGAGGCCCCAGACTTCGGCTCGGGCATACGCCCAGCCGAGCAGAACGCCGGCACCCCCGAGCACACCGTGCGTGAACTCCAAGCCCGCCGGTGATGCCACGCCGACTGCCGGAACGAGGGCGAGTGCTCCAAAGACCAGGAGGATCGGGCGCGTGCCCGGACCGTCGGCGGCGGCAAACTCACGCACCCACCCCTTGAGCCAGGGACCGGTGAGGCCGATCGTCGCAAGTGCCGACAGGCCGAGCGCGATCCAATACGTGGATCCGGGCTCGACGACGACGGCGAGCGCCAGCGTCGCACCGACGACCACTCGTCCCAGGTTTTTGGACCACCGGCCGCGCGACAACAGCAGGCCGGCGACGGCGATCAATCCGCCGAGAAGCAACCCGATGGCGATCACCGCCGCCGAAGACAGAGCAAACGGTTCGGGCTCGAGGCCCAAATGCAAGCTCCAGGCTGCCGGACTCAGGAAGACCAACGCCGCGATCGTGTAGGGCGCAGCGCGACTCATCGGCGCATTATGCCGTCACCGTGGATGATGGCCGGAGCGTTACTGCTTCGGGCGAGTATCGATCGTCCCGGGCAGCCGGTTGAACCCGATGAGTGCGAAGTAGCGGTAGATGTCGGGCGGGAGCTGGCCGAAGTCGACCGTGAACGTGTCGCCGAGAGCCAGTTCGTCACTTTGGAACGGGAGTTCGCCGTCGACCCGGGTCGTCGTCGAGATCACGTACGTCGCACCTTCGATGGATGTGTCCTCGTGCCGCCATTCGATGATCGGGGTCACGTCGAGGTCGATCTCGACGATTGCCGGTTGGAACGCGCCGTTGACGATCTTGATGACGGTGGTGCCCTCGGGGGGAGGCTCGGTCGTAGTCGTCGTTGCGATCTTGCGGTTCCGATCCAGTGCCTCTTGCGATGGCCCGCTCCCACACGCAGCCGCCACGAGGGCGGTCACCATGAGTACCACCACGAACGCTCGACTTCGCCGCAACGCTTGCCTCCTCGAATGTGCGGTTCGGCGCAGTCTATCGCTCTTGACCCTCGGCCGCGCTGTCGTCCACCGGGGGAAACGCAGAGCCCTGATCCGGGGCCCACCGAGCTACTTCTCGCCACGGCTCCGCACGAGTTGGATCGGGTGCGGACAGCGTGATGATCTCTGCATGAGCCGGCTTCTCCTGTTGCAGCCCGCCGAGCCCTCGTCCGAGGAGAGCGAGCCGGCCGGCCTGAACCGGGTCCTGGTGCGAGACGAAGACGATCGCTCCGTCGGGATGGCGGTCCAATGCGGCACCGACGGCTGCGGTAAACCGGGCGGCAACGGTACTGAGCGGCTCGGGACTCCACGCAAGGTCGGTCGGCGTCGCCAGGTAGCTCTCCAACTCACCCGGGAACCGCTCCGGCAAGTCCTCCCACACAACGCCCGCCCATCGGGTGCCGAGTTTCCATTCCGTGAGCCGATCATCGATTTCGAGCGGCACGGCCGTTGCCGCCGCAATCTCTCGGGCCGTCTCCGCGGCGCGTTGCAGCGGGGAGTGCACGATGGCGCTCACATCGGCGTCGGTGAGACGCTCGGCGGTCGCCCGAGCTTGGCGCCGCCCGAGATCACTCAGCCCAAAGCCATCGAGGTCGGCGTAGACCACGTGGCGGGGGTTGTGAACTTCACCGTGGCGGATGAGGTGGATGGTGCGCATAGCGGGAGGCTAAAGCCTCCCGCAGTACTGAGTACGGAGTACCGAGTACAGAGACTCGGGACTTGGGACTTGGGACTACCTTCCCCCCATGACCCGTGAGTTCAGCGAGCCGATCCTCCATGTGGACATGGATGCGTTCTTCGTTGAAGTCGAACGGCTCCACGATTCTTCGCTGAAGGGCCGTCCGGTGGTCGTTGGCGGCAGCGGGGCGCGCGGGGTCGTGGCGGCGGCGAGCTACGAAGCGCGTGCGTACGGGGTTCACTCGGCGATGCCGATGATCGAGGCGCGACGACGCTGTCCGCAGGCGGTCGTCGTGCCGCCGAGTCACGGTCGCTACGGCGAGGTCTCGAAGCAGGTCTTCGACATCTTTCGATCGTTCACGCCCAAGGTCGAGGGGTTGTCCGTCGATGAAGCGTTCCTCGATGTCGCCGGCCTCCGGCTCCACTACGACACCCCGGTGGACGTCGCCGAGTCCATCCGCGGCCGCATCCGATCCGACCTCGATCTGCCCGCGTCGGTCGGCATCGCTGCAAACAAGTTCCTTGCGAAGCTGGCCTCTGAGGAGGCGAAGCCCGACGGGCTGTTCCGTGTTGCTGCCGGCAGCGAACTCGACTTCCTCCATCCGCTTCCGGTGCGCCGCCTGTGGGGTGTCGGCGAAGCGACGTATGCCGCCCTGGAAGCACTCGGCGTGCGGACGGTGGGCGACCTGGCCGCAACGCCGGAGAATCTCGTTTCCCAGCGGGTCGGATCCGCCGTCGGTCGCCACCTCTTGGAGCTCGCGCACGGTCGAGACCCGCGCCCGGTCGAGGGCGGGGCGGGAGCCAAATCGATCTCGGCGGAAGCGACCTACGGGCAGGACCTGGTCAGCGACGAGGCCATCGAACGTGCGGTGCTGCGCCACTGCGATCGGCTCAGCGCCCGGCTGCGGCGCCAGGGTTACGCCGGACGGACCATCACGGTGAAACTCCGGTTCGGCGACTTCACGACGGTGACCCGTTCGGAGACCGTGCCCGTTGCCATCGAACACACGTCGGATCTCTGGGACGTGGCTCGGGCGCTCCTGGCCAAGATCGATCACGGCGGCCGAGGCGTTCGACTCCTCGGTGTTGGTGCCGGGAACCTCGTCGCCGGATCGGATCCCCGGCAACTCAGCATGGAGCACCCGGGCCGGGACGCAGCGGCGGAGGCCGCGGAGCAGGTGCGTGCTCGGTTTGGCGACGATGCCGTGGTGCCCGCCCGTCTCGTCGACACGCCGCCGAATCCAACGCGGGGCGGTGAAGAAGGCCCGTCGATGTAGTTCGACCCGGGGGTATACTGCCAACGCGCCAGGCCCAGAGGGAGATCAACGGTCATGCCGCTGAACGAGCGAGAACAGCGCATCCTCGAAGAAATCGAACGGCAGTTCTACCAAGAGGATCCCAAGCTCGCGCAAACCGTGGCGAAGACGACGCTCGAGTCGGTCACCAAACGGTGGAACCGCCTCGCCGCCGTCGGATTCGCCGTCGGTCTCTTTGTGATGCTCACGTTCTTCACGTCGAACACGCTCACCGGCACGCTCATCGCCGGCGGCGGCTTCGTGATCATGCTCGCATCGGCCGGTTGGATCGCCATGAACGTGCGCCGAAACCGCACCGATTCAGAGTCTTCCTTCTCCCTCGAGGGGTGGATGGAACGCACTCGGCAGAGGTGGCGTCGCGACCGCTAGAGTGGCGCGTCACGAGGGGCAGAAAACAAGCTGGGTTTGGTGCGTGAGCCCTCCATCGCCGATGGGCGTCGCACTGGGATTACTCGGGAGGAGTATTGGAAGGGTTCACCGCGCAGCAGGCTTCGAACTTGACCTCGTGCACCGCACATCAGTTGCGGTACTGGGACAAGGTCAACCTCGTCCGACCTTCGATCCAATCGACTGACGGCCGTCCCGGCCGCCGTCGCCTCTATTCATTCCGAGATCTCGTTGCGTTGCGCGTCGTCAAGAGCCTGCTCGACAACGGCATGTCGGTCCAGCGGGTCCGGCGTGCGTGGGACTACCTGCGGCGCACGGCCGACATGGACCGGCACCTCGCCGAGGTTCGCCTCGTCACCGACGGCCAAACGATCTTCCGCGTTGCCCAGGACGAGAGCGAGCTCCTCGACGCACTGCGGCAGGGTCAGCTTGCGTTCTTCGTTGCGATCAACGAGATCGCGCTCGAGGTCGAGGAAGACGTCACCCGCTTCGAGCTGGACCGAGAGCGGTTCCTCGACATGCTGCGGCGGGTCGAAGATGACGTCCTCAGCGAGGCTGAGGCCGCCGGCTAGACGAGCGGCGCCCACCTCCGGGCATCACCTGCGCCGCCGAGCCGATCGAGTTCCCCTACGTCGCCGACGCGGGCGCAGCGATCGCAATCGGTACCACGCCCACGTGCGCTGCAGCGGGGAGAAGCGCGATCGGAGTCGACTCGTCGTCGCGGCGTGCGACCGTTCGGCCTCGGCAATGTGCTCCTGCGTGATGCTGCCCTCCGGCCCGTAGGTGGCGCGACCGTAGGTAGCAGCGAGCGGAGCCATCGCCGGGTCGACGTCGTTGGCGACTTCATGCGGGGTCGCACTGGGGGCGACCGGTTCCGAGAGATCGTCGAGGCGGTCGATGAGGTCTTCCCATGCGGCGCGGATATCACCGTCGCGCAGGCGCGCCATCCGCCGTCGCCGGCGCAACCATTTGATCGACGGAACGAAGCCGGCGACAACGGCAACCACAGCCAGCGTTCGCAACGCAGCGAGCACCCATGCCGGAATCCGCAGCGGCTCCCCGGCCGGCTGGACGGTCACGAGGGTCGTCGGTGGTGAGGTCGAGTCCTGGGGGAGCGTCGGCGGTGTGCCGCCGCCGCCCGGGCCCTCGACCACGGCCGGTGCGAGGTAGTTGGTGACCGCAAACCCGTATCCGCGGTTGGCGCGTTCGAAGGCTTGCGGCGTGTCTGCTGCCGTCCGCGGCGTTGGATCGAAAGGAACCCAGCCCTGAGATGGCATCCAGAGTTCCACCCAGGCGTGGGCGTTGCGATCGCGCACGACGACACGATTCGGGACCGTGGCGTCGATCGGGCTGCCCGGACTGAATCCGAGTACGACACGGCTCGGGATGTCCAGTGTGCGCGCCATCACGGCCATCGCGGTGGCGAAGTTCTCGCAATAGCCGCGTTTCCACAGTGGATGATCCGGGTCGAGCAGCCAAGCGGCGAGGTCGGCGCTGCTCGCCTCGACGTCCTCGGGCGATGGAAGCGCATA
>JASJAX010000087.1 GCA_030066755.1 Acidimicrobiia bacterium | reverse complement strand
TGCATGGCATGCAAGGGGTCAGGGGTTCAAATCCCCTCAGCTCCACCGACCAGAAAGCGCCCGCTAGACGGGCGTTTTCTGCGTTTCTGTCACTCCCGTCCATACCGTGTAGCGCCGGAGGGTGAGCCATTCTGTCAGCCATCGGCGCGGGCGAAGCATGTGGCAACCTGATGCACCCACCGGCTCAACCCAGCCGAACGAGTACACGCGAGCGAATCTGACGCAGAGCGGCCTGGGATTGCCAGCTGTCCAAGGGCGACTACGTTGCGTCCAGCATCACGTACGACGACGGACACTTCGAAGGGAATATCCATGTCGAGCGACGCTCGGGGCCACGCCTCCACACCACCCGGGTCTCCCGAAGACCAGCGCAGAGAAGCTGCTCGCAAGTACGTTCAGCAGCTCCGCGCCTTCTACATCCACGCCGCAGTGGCCGCAGTGGGACTGGTCGTCATCTTCATCGTGAATCTGGCCGTCAACGTGGAAGCCGGCCTCACCGGCGAATGGTGGGCGTGGTGGTCGCTTTGGGCCTTGCTCGGCTGGGGTATCGGCGTGGCGGTCCATGGTCTCGTCGTTCGGTTGGCACGGCCCAACCGCTCGGCTTCATCGTGGGAGGAACGGCAGATCGACAAGATCCTGTCGGACGACGACACGACACCGCTCAGCTGACGCAAGCGAGCCAGACGCGGCTGGCTCGAATAGCGAACCAGGCGCGCTTACGATCAGGCGCCTGAGGAAGTGACGCTGCGTTCGCTCGGTCGTCGAACCTCATCGATCCCCGTGATACCAAAGGAATCCCCATGTTTCGACGACTCATCCTGAGTGTGTCCTTGATGGCGCTGCTGCTGGCCGGCTGCGCCACCAACGGCCAGGACGACGCCCAGGAGTTTCCGCCGGACGTCGTTGCAGAGATACAGGCGGCGATGGACGGTGTGACCGCAGGCGGACTTCCGCCCGGCATGGTCGTGTGGATCGACGCACCGGAGTACCAGTTCGAGGGCGCAAGTGGTTTCGCCAACCTCGTGGATGAGACTCCGATGCCGCCGGAGGGTGCGTTCCGGATCGGCAGTGTCACCAAGATGCTCACTGCAGCGGTGGTTGTGAAGCTTGCGGAAGACGGGGTGCTGACTCTGGAGGATTCGCTGGCGGAGTGGTTGCCCGACGTCGCCGAGCGACTTCCGTTTGGCGATCAGATCACGGTGCGCCAGATGCTGGCGCACACATCCGGTTTGTTCAATGTGGTCGAGCATGAGGACTACTTCGTTGACCTCTTCACTCAAATGGAGGTCGATGAGCAGGCGGGGACTGCGTCTCTGGCCTGCGTCGAGCGGGATCCTCGCGACACGCTCGAGCGCTACGTCTACGGCAAGGACGCCCTGTTCGAGCCGGGGGCGCGGTGGAGTTACAGCAACACCAACTACACGCTGCTCGGCATGGTGATCGAAGCGGCGGCGGCTGTGCCGCTCGCAGAGGCGTATCGGACGCGCATCTATGAACCGCTGGGCATGTCGTCGACGTTCCTGGACTGCTACGAGGACCCGCTGGTTGATGTGGTGAATGGCTACACCGACGCCGGTGCTGGTCTGACCGATGTCACGGAACTCCACGAGTCCGTCGGGTGGTCGGCAGGCGGGTTGGTGTCCACCGCGTCGGATCTCGTCGCCTTCGCCCGCGGATTGTTCGGAGGGGAGCTGTTCGACGATCCAGAGTCGCTGGTCGAGATGACGACCGCCGTCCCGGGCAGTTCGTACGGCCTCGGTGTCACGCTCCAGGGGGAGTACCTGGGGCACGAGGGCTTCATCGCCGGGTTTCGAGCAGCGCTCGACTACTCACCTGAGCTCGACGCAGTCGTCATAAGGCTCTACAACAACGACAGTGGCGGCGCCGAACTCGGTCTGGCGGACGCGTTGAACCCGGTGCTTCCGCTGTTGCGCGGCGAGGACTGAGGGCAGCCGCGGACATGACGAGATGTCCGTCGGCTCACGCGGGCTCGGATGAGGTTCAGTCGTGGGCGATGGGGGCCGGACCGGGACCGATCTGTCCAGGTCCCACCACGGCCTGACCTTCCGTGTACGGCATCGCCCGGGCATCCGACCATCGGGTGAACTCGGTGCGAGAGCCGAAAGGACGCCGAGCAGTTTCGAGGATTGCTTGCAGAATTCGCATGTCACCCGGCATACGTTTCGGGCGCTCCAGGCAGATGGAATCCCACACCATCGGTTGAGCGTCGCATAGGCTTGCCCTACGACTCTGAGGGGAGAGATCACCATGCGCCGTCTTTCGCTGTTCCTTGCCGTCCTCACTGCGGCGGCTTTCCTCGTTGCGGTGCCGGCCGGTGGTGCCGTGCACCTGTGTAACGGCCTCGCAGCGACCCAGGTCGGCACGAACGGCCCGGACGTGCTCGTCGGAACGCCGGGCATCGACGTGATTGTCGGACTCGGCGGTGACGACACCATCCGCGGCCTCGCGGGCAACGACCACCTCTGTGGCAACGGCGGCAACGACACGATCTACGGCGGGAACGGGAAGGACTACATCGACGGTGGCAACCAGGACGACTACCTCCTCGGACTCGGCGGTGGCGACACGATCCTGGGCGGCAGCGGCCACGATGCGATCACCGGCGGTGCCGGCTACGACAAGTTGTACGGAGGACCCCACCGCGACGTGATTCGTGGCGGCGGCCTCAACGACAAGATGTACGGCGAGGAAGGAGAGGACACGCTCATCGGCGGACCCGGGACCGACCTGGCCCACGGCGGACCGGATCGCGATTGGTGCAAGGGCGAGACTCGGCGCAAGTGTGAGGGCAAAGACTCCGACACCCGTCTCGAGCCCACCGGCATCGGCGATCAGATGTTCGGCGACCTGACCGATGCAGCCCTCCTCGAGTTCGCTGCGCTCCTCGGCGACGCCGCCGACGAGGGCGACCCCGACGAAGACTCGGGATGGATCGATAGCTTCTCGGGCTTCGGCACGTGCCCCAACGATGAGGTGCGGGTCGTGCGCTGGGGAGACGTGCAGATCTTCAACACGAGGTCGACGGGTGAGGACGGGACGTTCTTCACGTGGGAGATCACCGATCCGGCCGACAACCGCGAGGACAAGGAGCTCATGACCGGGCAAGGTGTTCGCTGGAACGACACGATGGCCCAGGTCAAGGTCGCTTATGGGAGCCGCGTGACGATCGAGTATGTCGACGTCTTCGACTTCTGGCTCTTCTACGTCGACGGCAATCCGAGTGGCATCCGCGGTACCTTCACCGGTGGCGACCACTTCGACACGATCTTCCTCCTCGGCGGAGGCATCGGCTGCGGAGAATGACGGTCAGGCCGAGGAGCCGGGACCCGCTTCGGTAGCTGCGCGGTCGATTGCGGCGCGCAGCGCTCGAACGACCTCGATGGACAGCGGGCCATCGGGTGTCGCAAGGTACTCGTGAGCGATGGCGACGAGCGTTTGCGCCGTTTCCGCCAAGGGGTGTTGAAGCGACCGATCGATGCGCGCAGCGATCTCAGGCATGGCAACCTCGACGCGCCGGTGCGGATCGAGGTTATCGAGCACGTCCGGGTCGGAACCTACGTCGGACGCGGCCAACGCATGTAGCAAGCTGCCGACGGCGAAGCCGCGGATGAGCTGGTTCGCAGAGAGGCGTTCGCCGCGTCCGAACCGTCCCAAGCCGATGATGAGTTGCGTCACGAAGCGGCCGGCCGGGTATCTCGGGTCCGCAATGGCGGTCTCGGCCGCAGTAGCTGCTGCCCGCTGCGCGATGCGTTCGGCGATATCGGAGGCGTCGTACAGGACGCGGTAGTCGTTGACTCGGACGATCTCGACCTCTCGGTCGTCGAAGACGGCGAGTTCGAGCAGGTGGCCATCGTCGTAGATCACGCTGCGACCGTGGGTCGTTTCCACGAAGTGACCAACGATCCGCTCTGCCTCCGGAAGCCAACTCGTATCGGTGCGCCACCTTGCGGCGTCACCGTTCTTGGTGACCAGCCAGACGTCGTGATCCGACCACTCGTCCGGCCGACGTGACTTGGCGGCGCCCGAACCCAGCACCACCAGCCCGATCACCTCGTCCTCGGCAGCTGCGACTTCGGTGAGGTGATCGAGGAACGATTGGTAGCGCTCGGCGTCCATGAGCGGCACGCTACCGCAGGCGGCACCGTGCGGACTGGTAGCTTCGGTGTATGCCCGAACCGCTGAAGAACATGGTCGACCGCGAGGTTGTCGAAGACATCGCGCGGCGCATTGCCGCCGCCGATGGCTCGTTCGATCCTCGCTCCTTCATCGACGATGTGATGGCCGAGCTGCCGGACCTGGAACTCAAGCCGCGGATCGAGGCAATCGCCCGGCGGATCGCCGCCGGCCTGTCCGACGATTATCGAGACGCGCTGCACACGGTCGTGGCCGTTGCCAAGGCCGAACCTCCGATCGGTGGTTTCGCCGCCTGGCCGTTGTGTACCTTCGTCGAGGTCTTCGGTGTCGACGATCCTGAGGCCTCGTTGCCGGCCATGGAACACCTCACCAAACGGGCGAGCTGCGAATTCGCCATCCGCCCATTCCTCCGAGATCACTGGGACCAGGCGTATGCGCATCTCATGGCGTTCACCGAACACGAGGATGAGGCCGTTCGTCGACTGCCGTCGGAGGGCACTCGACCTCGGCTGCCGTGGGGCGCCGGCGTACCGCGTCTGAAGGAAGACCCGGGTCCCGGCCTTGCGCTCATCGAACGGCTACGTCACGACCCGTCAGACACAGTGCGTCGCTCGGTAGCCAACCATCTCAACGACATCTCGAAGGATCATCCTGCGGTCGTCGTGGAGACGATCAACCGTTGGGCCGCCGACGATCCGCCCGTTGACCGGAGGCTGGCGACACACGCGCTACGAACCCTCGTCAAGCGAGGTGACGCCGGCGCCCTGGAGGCGCTCGGCTTCACCACCGAAGCTGCCGTGTCCGTCGGTCCCTTCTCGGTGTCACCTACTCGCATCGAGATGGGGGACCGGCTCGAACTCGAGGTGGAGCTCCGGTCGACCGCATCGGAGACCCAACGGCTCGTCGTCGATTTCGTGATCCACCACGTCAACGCATCGGGCGGACTGTCCCCGAAGGTGTTCAAGTGGACCACCATCGATCTGCAGCCGGGCGAGCAGGTCGTGCTCAGGAAGCGCCGTCCGATCCAGCACGCATCCACCCGGACGTATCACGCCGGTCGTCATCGGGTGGAGCTGCTCGTGGCCGGCAGCGTTGTCGCCGAGGGCACGTTCGACGTCGCCGTGTAGGGCTGGGACGTATCTGCGGGCCGGCCGCATCGCACTCGAGCCGAGCCCGATCGAGATTGGGTCCGCCTAGGCGCCGCCAATCCGGTAGGTTCGGCCGACATACGAGGGAGGGTCGGTCCTGGAACCAGTAGTGAACGAACCGTTTGATCCGTGGTCGGGGGAGGTGCGGGCTGACCCGCATCCGATGTATCACGCAATGAGGGAGCAAGCCCCGGTCTATCGCGCAACCGGACCGGTGACCCACCGCACGTTCTACTTCCTGACTCCTTACGACACGGTGCTCAACGCCCTTCGCGATCCGCGGCTCGGACGGGAGTGGCAGAAGCTCCCCGAAGGCGTCCGCGATCAACATCACTTCCCCGAGATGGACGCGTTCGAGATGGTGAATCGCCATGTCCTCAACATGGATCCGCCCGACCACACGAGACTGCGTCGGCTCGTGTCATCGGCGTTCACGCCCAAACGGATTCGTGACCTCGAACCACGTATCGCAGAGATCGCCTCGCGTTGCCTCGATGCTGCCGAGGGACAATCCGAGTTCGATCTTCTCGAGCAGCTGGCCATGCCGCTCCCGGTGACCGTGATCGCAGAACTCCTTGGGGTTCCGATCGAGGATCAGGAGCATTTCCGGGATCTCGTGGATCGCATCCTGCGCCCCGCCGACGACGCCGCCGGCATGGTCGCCGGGATGGAGATGATCCAATATGTCAACGGTGCGATCGAGTATCGCAAAGCCAATCCGGGTGGCGATCTGCTGTCCGCCCTGATCCACCTGGAGGAGGAGGGGGACCGCCTCGATCACTCGGAGCTGCTCTCGATGGTGCAGCTGTTGCTCATCGCAGGGCACGAGACCACGGTCAACCTGATCGGAAACGGCATGCTCGAGCTCATGTCGCATCCTGAGCAGTTTGCGTTGCTCCTCGACGACCCTTCGCTGATCGACAGCGCGATCGAGGAGATGCTGCGATTCAACGGCCCCGTCGAGACCACGTTCCCTCGGTTCGCCTACGAAGACGTCGAGCTCGATGGTGTCAGCGTCGCCTGCGGCGACCAGGTGATCCCGGTGCTGCTCGCGGCGAATCGAGATCCGGAACGATTCGAGGATCCCGATCGCTTCGACATCACACGCCAGCCGAACAAGCACATCGGATTCGGATTCGGAATCCACTACTGCCTCGGGGCACCGCTCGCCAGGCTCGAGGCGAAGGTGGCGATCCGGGAACTACTCGAGCGGCATCCGCGGATACGGCTCGCCGTGGCACGGGACTCACTGGAGTGGACTCCAGACCCGTTCTTGCGCGGCGTGCGGGAGCTCCCAGTCTCCGTCTAGCCGAGCGCAGCGCTGATCGACGCTGCCTGTGCGTCCAGGCGGGCCCGACTCGAATCGATGCCGCGGCGATCGAGGCTGAGACGGAAGCCGTCCCCGCGATGTCGCGGGATCACGTGCAAGTGGGCGTGGAACACGGTCTGAAAGGCCGCCGCGCCGTCGGCGAGGAAGAGGTTGATGCCTTCGGCCTGGATCTCCGTTGTGCGCAAGGCGGCACCGAGCTCGCGCCCCACTTGGAACATTCGAGCTCCGAGCTCCGGTGTCAGGTCGGCGAGGCCGGGTCGATGTTCTCGAGGCACGACGAGCAGATGACCGGCCGTCACCGGGTTGATGTCCATGAACACGACGAGGTCTTCGTCCTCGTGCACGAAGCTCGCCGGAGCGTCGCCGCCAACGATCCGACAGAAGATGCAGTGCGGCTCCTGCATGATTGACATCGCAGCGCCTCGGTGGCTCAGCCGACGACGATGTTGACGAGCTTCGGCGGTCGGGCAATCACCTTGCGCACCTCGCCCTGCTCCAGCCAGCTCTGCACCTTGCTTGCACCGAGGGCCGCTTCAGTGGCCGCTTCTTCGGAGATGTCGGCGGGCACCTCGAGGCGATCACGCACCTTGCCGTTGACCTGGACCACCAACGTCACCATGTCCTCGGCGGCGAGCTCCGCATCGGCTGCCGGCCACTCCTCCAGGTGGATCGACGCACTGTTGCCACGGCGGCGCCAGGCCGCATCGGTGATGTGGGGAGCGATCGGGGCCAGGAGCTTGAGCAACGTATCCACGGCCTCGCTGCGAACCGGTGACGAGACCGCATCGTTGCGCTGTGCCTCCTGGATGTCGTTGCGCAGGGTCATCAGGGCGGCAACCGCGGTGTTCCACTTGAAGTCGACCATGTCGGCATCGACCTTGGCGATGGTCTGATGCATGCGGCGCTGGAGGGCGGTGTCGGCCTCGGATCCGCCGGCTGCGTCGTACTCGGTCGTCGCGAGCTTCCAAACGTCCTCGATGAACCTGCGGGCACCGAGGATTCCTCGGGGATCCCAGGGGCCACCCTTCTGCCACTCGAACGCAAACATGAGATAGGTCCGGACCGTGTCGGCGCCGTATTCCTGGACCAACTCGTCGGGATTGACGACGTTGCCCCGCGACTTCGACATGCGCTGGACGTCGAGATGATGGTTCAGCTGGGTCACATCGTTCGTGCCCGGGATCGCCGGGATGTCCACGGTGGCGGCTTCGGGAACCTCGATCCCGACGAGGCCCTCGGAGGACTTCACCTGGAGAAGGTTCTCCGTCCGGCGTTTGAGCTCGCCGACCACGAGACCATCCCCGGGGGACGCGTTCGGATCGACCCGGACGGAGGTCGCGATGATCCGTTCGCCGTGCCGTTCGCCGTCGACGACCAGCACGTCTCCGGGACGTTCGGCGCCGAGCACCTGACCCTGGTTGCGCAGCATCAGGAAGGGTTCATCGAACAGCCCCTCGGGATCTCGGCCGCGCGCACGCATCACCTCGGCGGTCTCGTCGAAGACGCCCATGTCTCGCATTGCCTTGACGAAGAAGCGGGCGTACAGGAGGTGCATCACGGCGTGCTCGGCGCCGCCGGTGTACGTGTCGACGGGCAGCCAGTACGCCGCCTCCTCGGGATCGAAGGGGCCGCCGTCGAAGTGCGGTGACAGGTATCGGAACCAGTACCACGACGAGCACATGAACGTGTCCATCGTGTCGGTTTCGCGGCGGGCGGGTTGTCCTTCTGAATCGGTGGCGTTGAGGAACGGCTCGTACGTCGTGAGCGGGCTGCGTCCCTCGAACTCGACATCCTCGGGGAGCACCACAGGGAGCTCCGCATCAGGGACGGCTTCGATGACGCCGTCGCTGCGGTGGATCATCGGGATCGGTGAGCCCCAGTACCGCTGGCGCGAGATCAACCAGTCGCGGAGCCGGAAGTTGATCGACTCCTTGCCGTGATCGTTTTCCTCGAGCCAGTCGATGGCCGCTGCCACCGATGGGTTTGCTCGACCCTTGGCGTCTGTGGTGGCGACGCCGTCGATCGGGCCACTGTTGACCATCACGCCGGGACCGACGTAGGCATCCTCCATCTCGGGCTCGGAGAGGGGGTCGCTCCCTTCCGGTTGGATCACCGGGATGATCGGGAGCTCGAATTGGCGAGCGAACTCGAAGTCCCGGAAGTCGTGCGCGGGGACCGCCATGATCGCGCCCGTGCCGTACGAGATCAGGACGTAGTCGGCGATCCACACCGGGATCGGCTGGTTGTTGACCGGGTTGATTGCGTAGCCACCAGTGAACACCCCCGTCTTCTCACGGCTCTCCTCCATGCGCTCCAGCTCCGACCGGCCGGCAGCTGCGGCTCGGTAGGCGGCGACGACCTCGTGGCGGTCGTGCGTCGTGAGCGCATCGACGAGTGGGTGTTCGGGAGCGAGAACCATGAAGGTCGCTCCCCACAGCGTGTCGGGACGCGTCGTGAAGACGGTGATCGCCTGATCGGGATCGGAGGCGAGCTTGAACGAGACTTCGGCGCCCTCCGAACGGCCGATCCAATTGCGTTGCATCGTCCGGATCGGCTCCGGCCAGTCGAGTTCGTTGAACTCGAGCAGCTCGTCGGCGTATTTCGTGATGGCGAAGAACCACTGCTCCATCATCTTCTGGATGACGGGCTGCCCGGTGCGTTCGTCTTTGCCGTCGATGACCTGCTCGTTGGCGAGCACGGTCTGCAGGGTGTCCGACCAGTTGACCATTGCCTCGCCGCGGTAGGCGATGCCGTGCTCGAACATCTGCTTGAACAGCCATTCGGTCCACCGGTAGTAGTCGGGGTCGGCCGAGATCGCCTCCCGCTCCCAGTCGAACATCGCACCCATCGAACGCAGCTGAGTCCGCATTCGCTCGATGTTCTCGTACGTCCATTTGGCCGGGTGGATGTTGCGCTGCACCGCCGCGTTTTCCGCGGGGAGCCCGAAGGCGTCGAAACCCATTGGGAAGAGGACGTTGTGGCCCTTCATCCGCATGTAGCGCGCCCGCGCATCGGAGGGAGTCATCGCGTACCAGTGGCCGATGTGGAGATCACCCGACGGGTACGGAAGCATCGTCAGGGCGTAGTGCTTCGGCTTGTCCCAATCAACGGCCGAGCGATAGATGCTCTCGGCGTCCCACTGGGCACGGATCTGTTCCTCGATGTCGTGGTGGTCGTACTTCATGGCAAGTCCAGGAGTTCGCGGAGGACGCATGGTACGCCACGCGTCTCGGGGGCAGGCGTATCGGACGCGGCAGGTCGTTCGACCTCAGCTTGCTGAGGTCGAGTCGCCAGCCCGAACGCCGCTCGTTGTCGCGGATCCATGCGGCAGACCAAGATCGGCTACCGGCAAGGTCGAGTCGCCAGCCCGAACGCCGCTCGTTGTCGGGGGTCGACGCGGCAGATCTCACTTCGGCAAGCGCGAAGGTCAGGTCCCAAGTCTCAAGTCTCAGGTCCCAAGTAGGACGGCTGGACCTCAGACCTGGGACCTGAGACCTGGGACTGCTCCTCCTGTCCTCCTAATCTTCGTCGGGATGATCCAGGTTCCGCCGACGGTTGGTACTGCGCTCGACTATCTCGGGGTCGAGCGGGCGCTCGTGCTCGACCTGATGCCTCGGGTCGATCCGGATCGGGTCCGGCTGCGGGTGGCGCCGGTTTGGTTCACCTGGCTGTGGGCCCGCGGGATTGCGGCGGTGACGACGCCGTGGGCCGTGTATGTGCACCCCAACACGGCCAAGCGATTCGGCGGCGCCGATCGAGACCTCGGTCTCGGGATCCTGATGGTGCACGAACTCATGCACGTCGAGCAGCTGGCGAGACTCGGCGTGCTGGCGCACTCGATCCAATACCTCACGGACTACATCCGGGGCCGTGCCAAGCGGCTCGGTCACTGGGAGGCGTATCGGCAAATCCGGCTCGAGGTCGAGGCGAGGGCGGCCGCGTCGTTGGTCAGGAGCCGGATCGAGAGGGCGCAGCCTCAGTGACCGTCGAGACGAGCGAGCGCTACCTCAGTGAGTCACCGTGGACCGGGAACCGGACCATCGGGGTCTTCGTCGGGTGGCTGGTGGGCGGTCTTGTCGGCGGGATCGTCGCTGCGTTGGTTGGGTTCGATCCGTTGGTCGATGCCGCCGGCCTGACGGTGGTGATTGCCTTCCAAACCGGCGCGGCGCTGCTTGCGGTCACGCTGTACGGCCAGTCGGTCGGAACGGGTTCACTCGCGGCCGACGTGGGGCTCGTCCTGCGGCCGCGCCAGTGGTACGGGATACCCCTGGGGTTCGCTGCGCAATGGGCGGCGGGGTTGATCCTCGTGCCGCTCGTCGAAGTACTGAACCTCTCCGACGCACCGCAGGCCGTGTCCGACATCGCCGGCGACACACTCGATACTCCAGGGCGGGTCCTCCTGTTCATCTCGTTTGTGATCGTGGGGCCGCTCGGTGAGGAGATCGTCTTCCGGGGCGTGCTCCTCGCCTGGCTGAGTCGACGGATGGGTCCGACCGCCGCCGTCTTCGTGTCCGCGGCAGCATTCGGGCTGATTCACTGGGAGGGCCCGGACACCGTGGCGCCGGTGGTAGGGCTCTTCCTCATTGGGCTCGTCCTCGGGTACGCCGCTATCCGGCAAGGCAATCTCAGCTTGGCGCTGTGGATTCATGCCGGCGTGAACCTGCTCGCATTCTTGGTGCTGATCTACGAGGACCGCATCATCGAGTGGATCGAGGAGCTCGAATCCGGCCTCAACCTGGTGCGACTCTGGTTTGGTTAGCCCACGCCGACCCGACTGCCTCGGGTCCGCCGGACCACGCCGGATCAATCCACCTTGGCTGACCCAGCGGAGTATGGTCGCTGGCGGGAGGGTGAGGCACGTGGGGCACGAGAGCGGATCTAGGCGATGATCCCCGGACAGCACGGGTCCCTGCAGTTCGCCCTCTACCTGCCGCGAGTGCTGCTCCACTGGCAGGCCCAGGAGGATCCGCCCAACCATCTCGAGGTCGAAGGCACGCTCGTCTTCGCCGACATCTCGGGCTTCACCCACCTATCGGAACAGCTGGCGGCGAAGGGACGGGAAGGCTCAGAAGAGGTCACGAGAGTGCTCAACGGAGCGTTCTCAGAGATGCTCGACGTGGCGTTGCTCGATGGCGGCGACCTGTTGAAGTTCGGCGGCGACGCCCTGCTCCACCTCTTCACCGGAGACGAGCACGCAGCCCGTGCCGCTCGATCGGCGTTCGACATGCGCGACGCTCTCGACGACTTCCAGACATCCTCCAGTCCCGTTCCGCTCAACATGTCGGTCGGGGTCGCCTCAGGGCCGATCGAGTTCCTCTTGGCCGGGGGTTCGAACCAGGAGCTGATCATTGCGGGAACAACGGCGAGTGAAGTCGTTGCGATGGAGAACACGGCAGACGCCGGCGAGATCCTGATCGCACAGTCGACCGTCGAGCTCATCGACGAGGATGTGTTCGGCGAGGGAAAAGGTGCCGGCCTCCTCCTCGACGATTCCCCCGACCCCGACGACTTCGATGACGACGAACCCCAGGACGGCGAGATCGACTTCGACCGGTACATTCCGACCGGGCTTCGCCGCCACCTGACAGTCACGTTCAACGAGGGCGAGCATCGCACGGCGAACGTGGCGTTCGTCAAACTCACCGGCCTCGACTCCATCCTGAGCGATGCCGGGGCGGAGGCTGCAACCGCGATGCTCGATGCTGTCGTGGCTGAGACACAGTCGATCTCGGAACGTCTCGGGGTGACGTTCCTCGCAAGTGACATCTCCGAGGATGGCGCCAAGCTGATTCTCAGCACCGGGGTGCCGGCGCGAGCGGACGCAGAAGAAGAGCGCATCCTGCGGGCCGCTCGTGAGGTCGCACTCATCGACACGCCGCTGGACATCGCCGTCGGCGTCGCCCGCGGCAGCGTCTTTGCCGGCGATCTCGGTTCACGGATTCGACGTGTCTACACCGTCATGGGTGACACCGTGAATCTGGCTGCACGGCTCGCCTCGGCGGCGGCGCCGAACACGGCACTGGTGACGGCGAAGGTCCTGGATCGAGCCGCCAGCCTCTTCGAGACCCGCCAGCTCGACCCCATCGAACTGAAGGGCAAGAGCAAGCCGATCGCGCCGTTCGAGCTCGGTGATATCACGTCGTCCGGTGCCAGCGCTACGGCCGCGAGCCTTCCCATGATCGGACGCGACGTTGAGTTGCAGTCGCTCCTCGACGCTGTCGAGCAAGCTCGTGAAGGAAAGGGCAACGTTGTCGATCTCATTGGGGTCGCCGGGATTGGCAAGACCCGACTGATGCAGGCACTGGCCGACGCCGTGTCGTTGCGGATGCTCGTGACGACCTCGGAGCCCTACGAGGCATCGACGGCATATCAAACGGCCGGCCGGTTGGTGCGGTCGGCGTTGGCGCTGCCAGATGACTTGGACCCCGAGAAGCTCGGAGAGCTGCTCGATGCCGCCGTACACGCCGAAGCACCTGCGCTTGCGCCGTGGATGCCGTTCGTTGCCAGGGTGATCGGCGCACATGTGCCGCTGACGCCCGAAGTCGAGGCGATCGACGACGCCTTCCAGGCGGAGAAGACCCAGGAAGTCGTGGACCAGCTGCTCGCCGCAGTGGTGACCGAGCCTGCGGTGATCGTGTTGGATGCTGCAGAGTGGGTCGACGATGCGTCCCGCAGGACGCTGTTCCGTATGGTCGCTGATGTCGAGGACCGGCCGTGGGTGATCGGCGTGAGTCGTCGCCCCGGTGAGGGGTGGGACGAGCTCGACGCTGGGACGACCATCGACTTGACCGGACTCGACCTCGAGGCGGCGCGGGATCTCGTCGCCGCAGCGATGCTCGACGACCCGCCACCGCCGACCACCGTGACGGCCGTGATCGAGCGGGCTGCAGGGAACCCGTTCTTCCTCCTCGAGCTGTTGGCGGGCCTGAACGACGAAGGCGACGAGCTGCCGGAGAGCATCGAAGCGGCAGCGGCGGAACGTATCGACACCCTTCCGCTGCGTGATCGCCGGTTGCTGCGGTACGCCGCGGTGCTGGGCACCAGCTTCAGCCTCGAGCTGCTTGCCGACGCCTTGCCGGAGGTGACGTCGTTGGTCAGTGATCCTGCCGTTTGGGGCAGACTCGCCGACTTCGTCCAGACCACGGCAACGGGCACGGTGCGATTCCGACAGCCAATCCTGCGCGACGCCGCCTACGCCGGTCTGCCGTATGGACGGCGACGAGAGCTCCACCAATCCGTCGGTGAGGCCCTGGAGCGGCGTGCGCGGCGTCGACCGGAGCGATTCGCCGAGATCCTGTCGCTGCATTTCGAGCAAGCGGAGGAGTATGACAAGGCGTTCGAGTATGCGGCGATGGCCGCCGACCGGGCGCGCCGCAAGTACGCAACGGTGGTTGCCGCTGAGTTGTATCGGCGAGCACTGCGAGTAGGGGAGAAGATGGACGCAGACCTCGCGCCGGACCGCGATCGTGAGATCGCAGAGGCGCTCGGTGACATGACCGACCGGGCCGGCCTCCACGAGGAAGCCTTTGCGGCCTACGGCCGGGCGCTCGACCTGGCAACGGAGGATCTCGACCGCGGGCGCCTCCTGCGCAAGCAGGGCATGGTGCATGAGAAGCTGGCTCGCTACGACGAAGCACTGGAGCAACTTCAAGGGGCCCTCGACGTTCTGACCGCCGATGACGAGGACGCCGCAATCAAGCGAGAGCGTCTCGAGACCATGCTCGGATATGCGGGAGTGCTCAACCGCAAGGGAGCCCATGAGGACAGCGCAGAGTGGTGTCGCCGGGTCATGAACGAGGCAACGGCGGACGATGAGCAAGCGGTTCTGGCGCACTCCTTGAACCTGCTCGAGTCGAACTACACGTCGCTCAATCACCCCGACCGCGGCATTCATGCGCAACGTGCGCTCGAGATCTACCACGGCGCCAAGGATCTCGTCGGTGAGGCAAAGGTGCTCAACAACCTGGGGATCGACGCCTACTTCCTCGGCGACTGGAATACCGCGCTCGAATGCTGGTCGCGGGCGGGCGAGGCCGCCGAGAAGGCCGGTGACGTCGTGACGGCCGCGTCGGCGATCAACAATCTGGCGGAGATCGAGCGCGATCGCGGCGATCTTCTCGAGGCCCAACGCAACTTCCATCGAGCGCTGCAGATGTATCGCGGGGCCCGCTTCCACTTCGGCGTGGCGTATGCCCGCACCAATCTCGGCCGCACCGAGGTCGCCGCCGGCAACTACGACGATGCCAATGAGCATTTCGAGGCAGCGATCGAGTTCTACGGTCGGCAGGAGTTGCCCGGGATGGAACTCGAGGCGGTGGCCGGCATGCTCGAGGGCCGTGTCCACTCGGGGGACGCAGAGGCCGCTCTGCCCGACCTCGATGCGGCGATCACGCAGGCCGAGGAGGTCGCCGGTAGCGGCATCGTCCTGAGTCGCCTGCTGCGATATCGCGGCATCGCACACGCGCGCTTGGGCAACGGTGAATCGGCCGTCGCCGACTGGGACGCGTCTCTGAGACTCACGCGCGACTTGAAGGCGAGGTTCGAGGAAGGGTTGACCCTGTGCGTTCGTTCGGACTGGTCACAGGTGATCGGCGGTGATGACTCGTGGGGGGTTCAGGGCCAGTCCATCCTCGAGGACCTGGGCGTGGAATCGGTCCCTGTCGTGGGATTTTCCTCGACAACGGACAAATCGTAAAGCTAACCTCGCCGCCAGGAAGGTAGTGGGAGACGTCACGCGCCAGGCGTGACGCTACAGGGGGTAATCATGGGAGAGGGCTCGGCGGTGTCCGCGACCGGCTCCCTGCGCGGCCGGCGGCTCCCCCGATGACCGGCTCGCTTCGGCTACGCACCCGCCTCGCGCTCGTTCTCGCTTTCGCCCTCGCTGCGTCCGTCGCCATGGCGATGCCGCCAGTTGTCCAGCCGGTCCAGGCCGCGGCGTTTACCGTTGGTCCTGACGCCGGCGACGATTTCGACAATCTCGTCGATGCCGTGAACGCCGCCAATGCCCTCACCGACTTCGACACGATCTCGGTTGCGCCCGGCACCTACACCGGGTCGCTGTTCATCGCTGAGGACCTCACGATCACTGCCGAGCAACCCGGGTCGGTTGTCGTCGACGGCGGGGGACTCGATCGGGTGATCCGGATTGGCGACGGCGTGACCGCGGTACCTGCGGTGACGCTCGAAGGGCTGGAAATCACCGGCGGTTCGAGCGGCTTCGACGGTGGCGGCATCCTCGTGGAAGCGTCCTCATCGCTCACGCTCGTCGACTCGTGGGTCCACGGCAACCTGGGCTGGGACGGCGGTGGATTGGCCGTCGACGGTGCGATCGTTTCCGTGCTTCGATCGACGTTCAGCGACAACACCGCAGACGACGGCGAGGGAGGCAACGGAGGCGCCATTGCTGTCGAGAACCTCGGTCTGCTGAGTCTGTATGACTCGACGGTGAGCGGCAACAATGCCTTCAGCTCGGGCGGTGGCGTGTATGTCGAACCTGGCGCCGCTGCGGACATCCGGAACGCGACCATCGTCGAGAATTTCGCAACCTTCGGCGGCGGGATCGGATCGTTCGGGGCAACGGTCGCTCGCAACACGATCATCGCCAACAACTCGGCGGAGGTCGACGTCGATTGTGAAGGCACGCTCTCGTCCGCCGGTCACAATCTGATCGGCATCGGCACAACCGGCTGCACGATCCTGAATGCCGACGACATGCTCTACTGGGTCGACAACGACCTCGGACGCATCGAGAGCGCAAACCTCAACGGCTCTTCGCGTTCGGTGGTTGCCACCGGAAAGACCTTCGCTCGCGGCGTGGCCGTCAATCGAGAAAGCGGCGAGGATCGGCTGTACTACTCCTGGGTCAATGGCGGACTAGGCGGGACGGACACGATCTCGAAGATCGATGCCGATGGCACCAACGACACCACACTGATCGATTCGGCGCTCGCCGGTCCGGCACTCATGGCCATCGATGACAGCGGCGTGACGACGGCCCAAACAAAGCTCTACTACGTCGACGGTCCGAACATCGAACGATCCAACCTCGATGGGTCCTCGATCGAGGTCGTCGTGACGGCGAATGATCCGGAGGGGATCGCCCTCGATGAGGCCGCGGGCAAGATCTACTACGTCGACACCGGCGTCGACGAGATCCGGCGAGCCAACCTCGACTTGAGTGGTGTGCCGGAGGCGGTGCTCGACGTCGGTGCCGCCGGCTTCGGTACTTGGCCCGTCGGCATCGGCTTGGATCTCGTACGAGGCAAGCTGTATTGGTCGGATGCGGTCGCGCAAACGATCAACCGGGCGGATCTCGACGGCGCCAACGCCGAGACCGTCGCCGACATCGTGACGGACAACCCAGCCGACATCGCGATCAACCCGTTTTCAGACACCCTCTACTTCACGGATCGTACCGATGCTCGGATCTACAAGATTCCGCTCGGTGTTTCCTCCGCAACACCGAGCACGGTTGTCTCGGGACTCGTTGACCCTCTCGGCATCGATGTGAGCGTGTCGCCCACCGTCAACGACATCGTCGGTACCTTTGCCGCCCCCGCCGATCCGCAGCTCGGGCCCCTGGCATTGAACGGAGGCTCGACACCGACCCACCTGCCGCTCGACGGCAGCCCTGTGATCGATTCGGGAGACAACGCCGGAGTCAGCACTTTCGACCAGACCGGGATTGTGTCGAGAACCTTCGGCGGCACCACCGATCGTGGTGCCCGAGAGCGCGGCGGTGTGACGGTTTGCTCAGTCGGCTGTGACTACACGACGCTCAACGCAGCGCTCGACGCTGCGACCAACGGGGAGTTCATCCTCGTAGGCGGCGAGACCTTCACCGAGACCGTGACTGTCGACACCAACGTTGTCATCCAGGGTGAGGGGATGGACATCACCGTCATCGACGGCAACTCGTCGGGACGGGTGATCGATGTGGCGAGCGATTCCTCGGCCGTCATTCGCGACCTTTCGATCACGGGCGGTGTGACGGACGTCGGAGCAGACGGTGCAGGAGTCCGCGCCATCGGCTCCGGGTCAGTCGTGACGCTCGAAGGCGTGCACATCTGGGGCAACGACTCGGCCGGGAGTGGAGGCGGCGTCTACACGACGCAGCAGGTGTCGATCATCGATTCGTACATCGACAGCAACACCGCATCCTCTGGCGGCGGCGGCGTTGCGTCGAGCACACCGGCGGCTGTCGTCGACGTGATCCGGACCACCGTTGCGTCCAACTCCGCTGGGGTGCGGGGAGGCGGGCTGCAAGCGGCGGACGGCACCTGGAACGTCCTCAACTCGACGATCACGGCAAACGACGCGCCGGCCGGTTCGGGGATCTGGAACGACGACGGCACGTTCACATTGAACAACACGACCGTGTGGGACAACATCCCGGTCGAGCAGATCTGGACCGGTGGCGGTGCGACCCGGACTGCCAATTCCATCATCGGGTCGCCGAATGCCTGGCCGGACTGCCAAGGCCCGTTGCAGCTCTTCGGTTACAACTTCATCACGGAGGACACGGACTGTCTCTTCGATTTCGCCAACAGCCCCGGTGGCGAGCAGATCGGCGATGCCTTCAAACTCGACCCGGACCTCGCACCATTCGGGCTGTACGACGGTCCGGTACCGGTGCTACCGCTCAACGACGGCTCGGATGCGGTCGACGCAGGTAACCCGGGCTTCGACGTCGGCTTCCCCAACTGCGAGGCGTTTGACCAACAGGGATTCGACCGAGGGTTCGACTATCCCTGTGACATCGGTGCGGTCGAGGGAGCGATCGTCCCGTTCGGAACGATCCAAGGAGCCGTGGACGGTGCGTTCCCTGGAGACACGATCAACGTCCCGCCCGGCCTGTACGTCGAATCCGTCATCATCGACAAGGATCTGACCCTCAACGGCTTCGGCGTGACCATCAGCAACCTGTTGGCCAATCAGCCGACACTCACGGTGTTCGGTCCGAGCGTGGTCGAGTTGAACGGGTTCAGCTTGACCGACGGCGAGGGTGGCGGACTCAATGTGTTCGATGCATCCGCATCGGTCACGTTGAACGATGTGCTGGTCGACAGCAACGCCAACTTCCTGACCGGCAACGGCGGCGGCGTGATCAACGCGGGAACCCTGGTGATGAACAGCGGTTCGATCAGCTTCAACACCGCAACATCTCCGTTCGACGGTGGTGGCCTCTACAACACCGGCACTGCGACGTTGAACGGCGTCGTCGTTGAAGGCAACACCGTCGGCAACCCCGGTGACGGTTCGCGGGGTGGTGGCATCTTCAACTCCGGGACCCTCACCGTCACGGGCGGTTCGGTCATCGGCGGCGCAGCGACTCCCGGCAGCGGACACACCGCCGACAACGGCGGTGGGATCTACAACACCGGCACGCTGACTGTGTCGAATGCGGCCGTTTCCAACAACGACGCCGACGACCTGAATGGGACCGGCGCAGGCGGTGGTATCTACACGACCGACGGCGCCACCATCACCGGCACGACGGTCGATGGGAACACGGCGATTGCCGGCGGCGGTGTCTACAACGAGGGCGACCTCACCGTCAACGGTGGAACGGTGTTCCGCAACAACTTCGCCGACTCCCAGGAGGGCGGTGGTGTCGGAGGTGGCATCTACAGCGCGTTCGGCATCGTCGACATCGACAATGCTGCCTTCGTCGACAACGTTGCGTTCTCCCAGGGTGGCGCGCTCTACTCCTTTGCCGACGGTGCGGTGATCGACAACACCTCGTTCGACAGCAACTTCGGACGCCTCGGCGGCGGTGCGATCTACCTCCGGGACGCGTTCTCGAGCACGATCACCAACAGCACGTTCGACAAGAACCACACCGGCGATTTCGGTGAAGGCGGCGCGATCCTGGCTGACGACTTCCACTCGCTCACCGTGAACGCCGGCGCCTTCCGGAACAACGGCGCCGG
>JASJAX010000086.1 GCA_030066755.1 Acidimicrobiia bacterium | reverse complement strand
GGGGGGACTATCCACGCCTCGCCTCCGAGTATTCTCTCCCCATGCCGAAGTTCCTCGTTGTTGCCGATGAGGTGTGGGCCCGCAACGAAGTCCACGCCGCCGTCACCGAGCCCGATGTTGAGTTGATCGATCACGACGACCCTGCGACTGCGGCGGAAACTGCCGTCGAACACGGCGTCGATGTCGTCATCGTCGACCTCCAGACCAGAGCCATGGGGGGGATGGCGGTCACGAGGGCGGTGCGCAACGCAACCGGTTCCCGAGAGACTTCGGGGATCCCGGTCGTGATGCTGCTCGATCGCAGCGCCGATGAGTTCCTCGCTCGTCGCGCAGGTGCATCGGCGTGGGTGATGAAGCCGTTCACGTCGCGTGAGCTCGGGTCCGCGATCGCAGCGGCGATCTCGCCCTCCGGGAGCGATCTGCCGTAATGACCGGCGCACGGGAGTCCGACCGCCCCCGAAGTCGGTGGCCGCGATGAGCGGCACCCGTATCGTCTATCTGGTCATCCTCGGCCTGTGCACGCTCGGCTCGGGGTTCTTCTCCGGCTCTGAAACCGCACTGATCGGGATCGGCAGGGAGCGAGTCCACCAGCTCGCCGACCAGGCTGGTCGCCGCGGTCGGCGTGTCCAGCAACTCGTCACCGAACCCGACCGGCTCCTCAGCACCCTCCTCGTTGCCAACAACCTCGTGAACATCCTGGGTGCAGCGGTTGCCACGACGCTCTTCATCGATCTCGTGGGCGCGGAGTGGGGTCCGTGGGCGGCCACGGCCGCAGTGACCACCGTGATTCTGATCTTCGGTGAGATCACGCCGAAGACCCTTGCCGCCAGATACCCCGAACGTTTCTCACTCGCGGTCGCCCCGACCATCTACCGGTTGTCGAAGTTCCTCGGACCAGTGGCCCGGACGTTCACAGCGATCACTCGGGGGTTCTTCCGCCTCCTGCGACTCCCGACACAAGGCGGCGTCAGCGCAGCAACGGAAGACGACATTCGGGCGCTCTCCCAGCTCTCTCTCGCCGAGGGCGAGATCGAGGCGGTCGAACATGAGATCCTCGATGCGCTCTTCACACTCGCTGATCGGCCGGTACGGGAGGTCATGACCCCACGCGTGGACATCGTGACGCTTACGGATCCGGTCGACATCGCGTCCGTGCGCGCAACCGTGGCCAAGACCGGCCACTCGCGCTATCCGGTCGCCGCCGGCAACCTCGACCATCTTCTCGGCGTTCTCTATGTCAAGGATCTCCTCCAACTCCCCAAGGACCCGGGTCCCGAGGAGATCCAACGGCTGCTGCGGACCCCGCGGTTCGTGCCCGAGTCGGCACCGATCATGAACGTGCTCCACGATCTACGACGAGGGAGATCTGCGTTCGCAGTGGTTCTCGACGAGCACGGAGGGGTCGACGGGCTCGTCACGGTCAAGGATCTAGTCAGCGAACTGGTAGGGGAACTGCAGGACGAGTACGACCCGGGTGCACCCAGTGTCGTGCTGATCGGACCGGGCGAATGGCTCACCGACGGTCGTGTGCCGATCGAGGACCTCGCCGAGGCAATCGGCGTCGATCTCCCCCAAGGGGAGTACACGACGGCCGGCGGTCTGCTCATGGATGTCGCCGGGCGAATCCCCGACGAGGGTGACGTGGTCGTTGTCGACCACGTCGTGTTCACCGTCCTCCAAATGGATCGCAACCGCGTCGACCGCATCCGAGTGGAGCAGAAGTAGCCGGGCCGGCTTCGCGGGTCCGGCTTCGCCGGCCCGGAGTACTGAGTACTGAGTACCGAGTACGGAGACTCACGGTTCGTCGTGAGCTGCGGGGAAGCGTACAATCCAGGTTCCCGATCGGGACGTGGCGCAGCTTGGTAGCGCGCATCGTTCGGGACGATGAGGTCGCCGGTTCAAATCCGGCCGTCCCGACTAGCCGAGAAGCCGCCGAATTCGGCGGCTTCTTGCATTGATGAGCAATCTGGCGACTGACGACTGACGACTGACGACTGATTACTCCGTCGCCGCCTTCTCGCCGGACATCGCGGTCCTCAGTGCCTCCAGCTCGCGAGCGAGGCGCTTCCGGTAGGACGGGCGGACCAGCCAGCCGAACAGGAGTGACGCCAGCCGAGTCGCCAGGGAGTCTGGATCCGCAACGATGGTGTTGGTCACGCTCGTGCCACCATCGACCTCGGTGAGCGTCATCGTCCCTTCGAAGTTGAGCGGCCCGCGCGACGCCGCCAAACCAATCGCCGTCGGAGCCTGGTAGGTGGTGACCTCGAGTTCGATCTCGTTCGGTCGAAGCGCCGACGTGTATTGACACATGAATCGAGCTCCGGCGCCCATGGCGTCCGACACCATCCGCGCTCGGGAGACCCCGGTGACCCAGTGCGGCATGTTGGTCACATCGGTGACGTACGCGAACACCTCATCAACGGGGCGTGCGATGGTGATGGTGGCGTCAACGTTCATTGTGGCTCTCCGGATTCACCGTACCGCATTCTTCGGCGTACCGGCCGCCCAGACGAGGAGTTTCTTGGCTGCGGCGCACGATTGTGCGTCAGTCGAGCAGGAGCTCCGCAAGCTGGACGGCATTGAGGGCAGCTCCTTTGCGCAGGTTGTCGCCGACCGTCCAGAGGCTGATGCCGCCGGGCTCCCCGACGGTCTCACGCACGCGGCCGATCAGCACGTCGTCGATACCTGCGCTGTCGAGCGGCGTCGGGACCTTGGCGTCACCCCACAGCTGGGCCCCGGGGGCGTCGCCGAGAATCTGCTTCGCCTCCGCAACGCCGACCGGACGGGAGAACCACATCGTCGCGGCGATCCCATGACCGACCATGACCGGCACCCGCACACAGGTCGGCTCGACGAGGATGCCATCGGCCTCGAGGATCTTGCGAGTCTCGTGGACGAGCTTCCACTCCTCGTCCGTGTACCCAGCCTCGGTGAACGATCCGGCATGGGGCAACACGTTGTAGCCGATCGGACGGGCATAGAGATCGCTGTTGGGATCCGACCACCCACCCGTGGCGAGCAGGTCGCGATCCTTTCCGAGCACATCGAGCTCGTGTTCGAGCACTTCCATGCCGGTCTGCCCTGATCCGGACACCGACTGGTACGAGGTGGCCGTCATCCGCGTGAGACCGGCAGCTTCGTGCAGCGGCCCCGCGGCCATCATCAGCACCATGGTGGTGCAGTTCGGGTTGGCCACGATGCCCTGGTGGTCACGGATGGCGGCATCGTTGACCTGGGCGACCACGAGCGGCACCTTCGGGTCCTGACGCCAGGCGGACGAGTTGTCGACGACCACGGCTCCGGCCTCAGCAAACTTCGGGGCGTACTCCTTGCTGCGCGATCCCCCCGCCGAGAAGAGGGCGATGTCGATGCCGGCCGGATCGGCCGTTGCAAGGTCCTCCACTACCACATCCCCCCAGGCAGTCGGAACGACCCGCCCTGCCGAGCGTGACGACGCCATGAGCCGGAGGTCCTTCACCGGGAAACGCCGAGAGGTCAGGATTTCGATCATCGTCGTGCCGACGGCCCCCGTGGCGCCGACGACTGCGACGGTGGGGTTGGTCACGGTGCTCATACCTTCTCCTCCTGCGGCTCGTCGGCCAGCTCGAACCCGTCGTGCAAGCTCCGCACGGCGGCGTTGACGTCATCACCACGCACCACACAAGAGATGCGAATCGGCGACGTCGAGATCATCTCGATGTTGATGCCGTGCTCGGCGAGGATGCGGAACATCCTGGCGGCGATACCCCGTTCCGAAGTCATCCCGGCGCCGACAATCGAAACCTTGGCGATGTTCTCGCTGACGTCGAAACCGGCAGCTCCGATCTCTTTGACGGCCTGGGAGGCGATCGAGACGGCCGTTGCGAGCTGCGCCTTCGGAACCGTGAAGCTGATGTCGGTCACACCTTCGATGGAGATGTTCTGCACGATCATGTCGACATTGACGCCGGCTTCGGCAAGCGACTCGAAGATGGCGGCAGCAACGCCCGGCTGGTCCGGCACGCCATGCACCGTGAGCTTTGCCTCCGATGCATCGTGGGCGACGCCCCGGATGATCGCTTCCTCCATCGTTTCCTCCTTCACCCAGGTCCCGTTCCCGTCGTGGAACGACGAGCGCACGTGGATCGGGATCTTGTAGCGGCGCCCGAACTCGACCGACCGGGCCATCAGGACGCCGGCGCCCGAGCTGGAGAGCTCCAGCATCTCTTCAAACGAAATCTCGTCCAGTTTGGTTGCATGCGGGACCAGCCTGGGATCTGCGGTGAACACCCCGTCGACGTCGGTGAAGATCTCGCACACGTCGCCGTCGAGCGCCGCAGCCAAGGCCACCGCCGTCGCATCGGACCCGCCGCGACCAAGCGTCGTCACCTCACGCCCGACCGGGTCGACTCCCTGGAATCCGGCAACGATCACGACCTTGCCATCCGTGAGCCCGGCGCGCACTCGGTCGCCGCGAATGTCGAGGATCTCGGCTGAACCGTGCTCGGATGTCGTGAGAATGCCGGCCTGCGAACCCGTCAGGCTCATCGCCGGCACCCCGCGGTCCTGAATCGCCATTGCGAGGAGGGCCATCGAGATCCGCTCGCCGGCCGTCAGGAGCATGTCCATCTCGCGGGGGTAGTCGCCGTTGCTCACATCGTCGGCGAGCCGGATCAGATCGTCGGTGCTCTTACCCATGGCGGAGACGACGACCACGACCTCATTGCCCTTCCGGTGGGTATCAACGACCCGACGAGCGACATTGCGGATGCGCTCGGCATCGCCAACGGACGTGCCGCCGAACTTCTGAATGATGCGGGCCATGGGCCGCGCAGTGTACCGATACCCTGCGCGAGGGCTTACCATCCCCCGCCATGAAGTCGAACCTCAAGACCATTGCCGTTGTTGCGGTCGTTGCGTTCATCGCCGTGGCCTGCGGCGACAGCACGGGCGACACCACGACCGCTGCACCGGCTGCGACCACGAACGCTCCCGCTGCGACAACGACGACGCCACCGCCGACGACGGCCGTGCCCCTCGAGGTAGCCACGGTTCCGGCACAGAACTACGAGGAGTTCAGGGCCCAGGAGACGGCATGTGGGGCCGAGGCGCCACCGGTGGCAGAAGCCAGGACCTTCGAGGCACCTGAGGATCTCGGTCTCGACCCGAGTCAGCCCATCCGGGCTCGGATCGAAACCTCGTGCGGCGACCTGGTGGTCGAGTTGGATCCGTCGATTGCACCGGTGACGGTCAACTCGTTCGTCTTCCTCGCACAACAGGGGTACTTCGACGGGACGGCGAGCCACCGGGTGATCCCGGGGTTCGTCATGCAGGCAGGTGACCCGACGGCAACCGGGCGGGGCAATCCGGGTTACGCCCTTCCGGACGAACTCCCGCCCGCCGGGTATTTCTACGAACGAGGTGTCCTCGCCATGGCCAACGCCGGACCCAACTCCGGCGGCTCGCAGTTCTTCATCATGCTCGCCGATGCCGGCCTCCCCCCGGCGTACTCGATCTTCGGGCGCCTGGTCGAAGGCGACGAGGTGCTCGATGTCATCGCCGGCCTTCCGCTCGGAAACCGCGGCACCGAAGTCAGCGTGCCACTCCAGACGCTGTACGTAGAGCGTGTAGTGATCATCGAGTAGGCGGTCTCCGACCGCCAGTACCAGGTACCTGGACGAGGCCCCACATGGCTGGTGCCCACATCATTGGGTTCGAGCATCGACCCAGACTCCAAAGTGACCGGCGCAGCCGGTCCTCGAGGACTTCCGACGTCCTCTGGCGACTGGCGACTGGCAACTGGCGACGTTTTCCTGACGACTGATCACTGACGACTGATTACTCTCCACCCCATGGCTACGGACAAGCGGGAACGGCAACGAGCCAACCGGGCGCTCCGCCAGGCCGAAGAGGCCGCGAAGCTCCGCAAGGAGAAGCTGAAGAAGCGCGGCCGCCAAGTGGCGACGTGGGCTGTGATCATCGTGGTGTTCTTCTTGCTGGCAAACGCCGTGTGGGGTGCCTGAGCCGGGTGGCGGTCGATCTTCACACCCACTCGAGCGCATCGGACGGAAGCGATCCCCCAGCAACCGTCGTTCGCCGCGCCGCAGATGCCGGTTTGTCGGCACTTGCGCTGACCGACCACGACAATCTCGACGGGATCCCGGAGGCGCGTGCCGCTGCCGACGAACTCGGCCTCACTCTGATCGCAGGCACCGAGTTGTCGGTCGAGTGGTCGACCGGCCCAATGCACCTCCTGGTCTACTTCCTCGAACCCGGGCCCGGTCCGCTGCAGGATGCGATGGTTGAGATTCGCCGGGGGCGAGACGACCGCAACCATCGCCTCGCTGAGCGACTCCGCACGTTGGGACTCGACGTCACCTACGAGGAAGTCGCCGCCGAAGCCGGTGGATCTGGTGTGGGACGGCCGCATTTCGCTGCCGTCATGGTGTCCAAGGGCTACGTGCCCGACATCTCGGCGGCATTCGATCGGTACCTCGCTGCCGGCCGCCCCGGCTACGAACCTCGGATGCGGCTCGATGCCGAGTCCGCGATCCGCCTTGCGAGGGAATCCGCTGCGATCCCGGTGATCGCCCATCCCCACACGCTCGGTGTGGGCGTCGACGACTACAACACGGCCTTCCGGTCGCTGACCGACGTCGGGCTCGGCGGCATCGAGTGCTACTACGGCGAGTACTCACCGGAGCTCCGCGAGCACCTGGCCGGGGTCGCCCAGAGTCTCGGCATCATCGCAACCGGCGGGTCGGACTACCACGGGACCTACAAGCAGGACCTCGACATCGGCACGGGCCGCGGAGACCTGGTCGTGCCCGACAGCGCAGCCGAGGCGCTCTTCGCGGCTCACGCGGCTAGCCAGTAGCCAGTGAGGCGCTATCGCCTCACGACACCGCTCGGCAACTATCTGGCGTCTGGAAGCAAGGGCCGCCAGGCCCGCCGCGATCTGGCGTCTCGACGACAACGCTGGACGCACATCACGATTCGCCATCAGATCACCTCGACTTCCGAAGCCGAGGCCCAATCGGTCAAGCGGCCTGAGAAACCCGCCGATACGCGCAGCGTGAGCAACGACGAGCTGATGGCGGCGGGTTCACCGTCGACACGCGATCGAATCGTTGGCGATGGAACTGAAGAAGGGGCAGCATCGTCTCGGTTCGACGCGCCCATTCGCTATGGCGATGTTCGACGTGCGTTCAACACGATGCGAGCCCTTGCAGCCCTGGGACTCGCCGTCGGAGCAGCGTACGGCTGGACCGAGGGCTTCGCCGCGTCGCCGTGGGTGACCGTTGCGGCCCTCGTTGTCGCAGTCGACGCCATCATCCGCCGGTACCGCGGTCAGCATGCCCTCCCACTCATCCTCATCGACACCACCGCCATCGGGTTCGCCCTCCTCATGCGCGGCGACACGCCGTCGATTGCCGCCGTCGCCGTTGCCTACCTCGTCACCGCCTCGCTCCTGCTGCTCGGTTTCCGCCAAGCCGGTGGATCGGCGCTGTACGCCGGCCTCTGGGGATTCGCCATATGGCAATGGTCCCCGGTCGTTGACGGCGGCACCTCACCGACGGGTACTGAGGAGTTCGTCATCGAAGTGCTGACCGTGCTCACGGTCCTGGCCGTGATGACGCAGCTGCTGGTGTCGGCACGCCATGCTCTCTTCCGGGCGACCCAGCTCCAGGACGAGGCGCTGGCCACCGAGCGCCGCGCCGGCCGGCTGAAGAACGAATTCGTCTCGATGGTGAGTCACGAGCTCCGGACCCCGCTGACGAGCATCGCCGGGTTCGCCGACACGTTGCGCGATTCGTGGTCGAATCTCGGCGAGTCTGAGGTCGACGAGTTCCTTGCGATCATCCGGGGCGAGACCAGCCACCTCTCGGACCTCGTCGAAGACATCCTGGTGATCCCTCGCCTCGAGGCCGGCCATCTTCGGCTCGAGCCGGCCGACCTCGACCTGCGCAGCGAGGCGTTCACCACCGCCCAGCTCGTGTTCCAGCGAAGCACGACCGAGTTCTCCGTTGCGGTCCCCGGAGGCGTGATCGTCCATGCTGATCCGATCCGTCTCAAGCAGGTGCTCCGCAACCTGCTCGAGAACGCCCGCAAGTACGGTGGCGACCAGGTGCTCGTCGAGGGAGAGGTCCGGGGCGACTTCTATGCCATCTCGGTGTCCGACAATGGGCCGGGCGTGCCCGAACGCCACCGAGACCGGATCTTCGACCACTTCGAGCAGCTGACCAAGGGTGACGCCCGGTCGCAGCAGGGTGTCGGGCTCGGCCTACCGATCGCCAGAACACTGGTGCAGGCAATGGGCGGCGACCTCTGGTACGAGGATCGTTTCCCCACCGGTTCGCGCTTCCGTTTCACCGTCCCCCTGAGCCGCACGGCCCATCTGATCGAGACGCCCCCCGAGGCAGACCCCCGCGTCGCTTGACCGGCTCGACAAAACGCCCTGCATCGGCCGGATGGACAGCCATCCCGTAGCCCGGTCGCCAGAGTTTGAGCGCAGCTCAAACTCAAACGAACTGGCTTTGCCAGTTCGCCACTAGCGTCGCCCCATGGCGCGTCCGGTCCAGCCAATGCCTGATGACGTTCTTGCTGCGCTCGACGATCGCGGCCTGATCGATGCCTACGACGAGCGGCCGTTCTACCAGCGGAACGACTATCTCGGCTGGATCGCGCGAGCCAAACGCCCGGAGACCCGACAGAAGCGCATCAATCAGATGCTCGACGAGCTCGAGATCGGCGGGGTCTACATGGGCATGGATCACCCACCGAGCCGAAGGGAGCATCGATGATCGCCGGACCGATCTGGGCAATCGTGGTGCGATTCGGACGCATCCTCCGCCGTGGATGGCGCGATCAGGAGTTCCGCGGCGTGCTCTACCTCGTGAGCATCGTCGTCGGCGCAGGGGCAGTGTTCTACCGCTTCGTCGAGGACTGGTCGTGGACCGACGCCGTGTACTTCACCGTGATCACGCTGACGACGGTCGGCTACGGCGACCTCAACCCGACGAGTACCGCATCGAAGATGTTCACGGTGGTCCTCGTGCTCATCGGCATCGGCGTCATCGTTGCCTTCGTCGAACGGGTTGCCAGCCTGGCGGCCGAGGATGTCGCCGAACGTCGGGACCGCCGACGCGGTCAGTCCTGAGTCTCATCCTGCGCCGTGTCGGCCCACGGCACGGTGTCGTACGTGTGCGACGGCAGGGGCGCGTGGATCTCGCGGGGCCGCCACGCCAAGACCCATCCACTCTGCCGAGGAGCCGAGACCGGCTGCGCCCTCCGTTGCGCCTCGTCCTGGAGGACCCGGGCCACCGCAGCGAGGATCGCCGCCGCCTCCCGGGGACCGGCGCCACCGGTGATCTCGACATGATCAGTCATCGGTGCCCTCACTCACGACTTCGACGAGCTCGACCAGGGTGCCGGCGAACTGCTTCGGGTGCACGAACGCGATCTTGGCACCCCTGCCGCCGATTCGCGGTTCCCGATCGATCAGGCGGGCGCCCTCAGACTCGAGATGACGCAGCGCTGCGTCGATGTCGGCGACGGCGAGCGCAATGTGGTGCAGCCCTTCCCCTCGTGTCGACAGGAAGCGACCGACCGGGCTCTCGGCGTCGAGCGGCTGCAGGAGCTGCACATGCGATCCGCCGACGGCGATCATCGCCTCCTCGACGCCTTGCTCGCCGACGACCTCGCGGTGGAGCGGCTCGGACCCGTAGAGCCGGGAGTATTCGGCGAGCGCTGCATCGAGATCGTGGACCGCAATGGCGACGTGATCGAGGTTGTATGCGAACATCCCCCAGAGGCTAAACGCGGCGGGTCGGCGACGACACGCCGACTCCGAGCTCATGAGGTCTGAATGGTCGATCCGTACCCGTTGCTCCTCGAACCCATCCTCAAGACGAAGGTCTGGGGTGGGCGTCGGTTGGCTGACTTCGGCAAGGAGCTGCCGGAGGCCGAGATGGTCGGCGAGAGCTGGGAGGTGGCCGACCTCGGCGCAACGATGCCGAGCGGCGGCGGCGGAGGTGCGGCTCGATCGGTCATCACCAACGGACCGCTGGAGGGCCGCACATTGAACGAAGCCCTCCGGTTGTGGGGTCCGGGGTTGGTGGGCAACCGATGGGGCGATGCCGACGACTTCCCCCTGCTCGTGAAGCTGATCGATGCGCGCGAGCACCTGTCGGTGCAGGTCCATCCAACGCCCGCATTCGCCGCCGCGCACCTCGAGGCAAAGGTCAAGACCGAGTCGTGGTTCGTCATCGCGGCCGAGCCGGGCGCCGAGCTGTACCTGGGCCTTGCGCCGAACGCCGATCGAGCAGCCGTTGCTCGAGCGGTGTCCGCAGGACACGTGCCCGAGGTCCTGAGGGCGGTGCCGGCCGTGCCCGGCGAGTGTCACCACCTCCCCAGCGGAACGATTCATGCCCTCGGCGCCGGCGTGCTCGTTGCGGAAGTGCAGTCACCCAGCGACACGACGTTCCGCTTGTACGACTGGACGGAGGAGTACGGTCGACCACCCCGAGAGCTCCACATCGATGCGGCCCTGGACTCCATCGAGACCGACCCGCCTCCCCCACCGTCACGGGTACCGCCCGGCGATGGCATGGTCGACCTCGTCACGACCGACCGGTACGTGCTTCGCAGCGCTCGCGGCTTGTCGTCGATCGCCCTCCAGGCCGCCACCTGCACCGTCGTGATGTGCCTCGACGGCGTGGTGTCCATCGACCATGCGGGCTCATCGCTCGCCCTCACCAAAGGATCGACTGCGATCGTCCCAGCATCGGCCTCGTCGACAACGCAACTCGACGCTACCGACGGGACGGTATTGCTCGCCGAGCTGACGACTGACGACTCATTGGCGACGACTACGGTGAGCCAACAGCGATGAGTAGAGGCCCACACTGTTCGACCTTCCCGACCTGAACACCGGACTCGACGCGCTCCTCGGCGCGACGGTGGAGGAGCTCTCTCCGGACCATTCGAGGGTTCGTCTCGAGATCGACGCACGGCACGCGCAGCCGCACGGCATCGTGCACGGCGGAACCTACGCAACGCTGATCGAGACCGCAGCCTCGACCGCGGCATCGGTGTGGGCAATGGCGAACGGCATGCGAGCCGCCGTCGGCGTTTCGAACACCACCGACTTCTACCGCTCCCATCGGACCGGTCCTGTCGTTGCTGATGCGACGCCAGTGCATCGTGGACGCACACAACAGGTCTGGCAGGTGGAGATCACCAGAGTCGACGACGGCAAGCTTCTGGCGCGCGGCCAGGTCCGACTCCAGAATCTCCAGAGCATGAGCGCAATCGGGGCCGACGACACGTCGCCGTAGACACCGGCAGGCGGTCTCGCCGACTCGGACCGAAACTAGGCTTGACTGGACTCCACGAAAGGACCGCCTGCGTGAATCCCGTCATTTGCTCGGTAGCCCGAACCCCGATCGGTAGGTTCAGCGGAGCATTCACGCCGCTCACGGCGATGCAGCTCGGCGCCGTTGCCATGGAGGGTGCACTGCAGCGGGCCGGCATCGACGGCGACACCGTTGACGAAGTCATCTTCGGTCATGTGATTCAGGCCGGTCAGGGCCAGATCACCGCACGCCAGGCGGCTCGCCTCGCCGGCATCCCGATGAGTGTGCCGGCAACCACGATCAACAAGGTTTGCCTCTCAGGCATGACTGCGATCGCCGATGCGACGCGGCGGATCCGCCTCGGCGAAGCGAAGTTCGTGGTGGCCGGGGGCATGGAGTCCATGACGAATGCGCCGTACGTCCTTCCCGGCGCTCGCCAGGGGCTTCGGATGGGTGACGCAACGATTGTCGACTCCATGCAATACGACGGACTGTGGTGTGCGTTCGACCAGTGCACGATGGGCGAGACGTCCGACCACAAGAACGCCCAACTCGGGATCACCCGCGAGGACCAGGATGCGTGGGCTGCCGAGAGCCATGCCCGGGCGCTGGCGGCAACCGAGTCCGGAGCGATGGCCGACGAGATCGTCCCGGTCGAAGTACCCCAGCGACGGGGAGACCCGCTCGTGGTCGATCGTGATGAGGGCATGCGGCCGGGAACGACCGCCGAGTCGCTGAGCAAGCTTCGGCCGGCGTTCACCAGTGACGGAACCATCACCGCAGGGAACGCCTCGCAGATCTCGGACGGCGCGGCCGCCGTCATCGTTGCCGATCGAACCGCAGCCGAGGCGGCCGGGATGCCGATCCTCGCGGAGATCCTCGGATACGGGCAGATGGCCGGCCCGGACGCCACGCTCCACGAACGTCCGGCAAGTGCCACTCGGATCGCGCTCAAGCACGCGGGCTACGAGCCCGGGGACTTGGATCTCGCCGAGTTCAACGAAGCGTTCGCTGCAGTTTCCCTGTGGGCGGAGCGGACGCTCGAGCTGCCGCATGACAAAGTCAACGTCCACGGTGGCGCCGTCGCATTGGGACACCCGCTCGGTGCCACCGGCGCACGAATCGTCGTGACGTTGATCAACGCACTGCGCCGGCGCGGCGGCGGCCTCGGCGCTGCTGCCCTCTGTGGCGGCGGCGGACAGGGTGACGCACTCGTGGTCAAGACCGTTTGAAGGAGAGCTGATGGCCGTACTCCCGGATCGCAACCTCGCACTCGAACTCGTCCGCGTGACGGAAGCCGCCGCAATGTCGGCAGCTCGCTGGCAGGGACGTGGCGACAAGGACAACGTCGATCAGGCCGCCGTCGATGCGATGCGCGACGTGCTGGCAACTGTCGAGATGGACGGCATCGTCGTCATCGGCGAGGGCGAGAAGGACGAAGCGCCGATGCTCTACAACGGTGAGCAGGTTGGCAACGGCGAGCCGCCGCTCGTCGACGTGGCCGTTGACCCGGTCGACGGGACCCGTCTGACCGCCCGGGGCATGCCGGGAGCCCTTGCAGTCCTTGCGGTTGCGGAACGGGGTTCGATGTACGCGCCCGGCAAGCTCGTGTACATGGACAAGATCGCCGTTGGGGAGGAGGCGGCGGATCGAATCGACATCGAAGCTCCCGTTGCGTACAACCTCGAGCAGGTCGCCAAGGCCAAGGGCAAGTCGGTTGCCGACGTCACCGCCGTGATCCTCGATCGCCCGCGCAACGAGGACTACATCCGTCAGGTTCGGGAAGCCGGGGGTCGAATCGCCCTCATCGGTGACGGCGACATCTCCGGCGCAATCTCGACGGCCAAAGAGGACAGCCACATCGACATCCTGTTCGGCATCGGCGGGTCACCGGAAGCGGTGACGGCGGCGTGCGCCATGGCCTCGGTGAACGGGGAGATCCAGTGCAAGCTGTGGCCGCGTGATGACTCAGAGCGTCAGTTCGCCATGGACGAAGGGCTCGACCTCAACCAGGTGCTGACGACCCGAGATCTCGTGAATTCGGACAACACCTTCTTCGCTGCGACGGGAGTCACGTCGGGTGATCTCCTCGAGGGTGTGGAGTTCCGCGGCAACCAGGTTCGTACCCACAGCCTCGTGATGCGGTCGAAGACCGGAACCGTCCGCTTCGTCGACGGCATCCATCGGCTCGACCAGCTCAACAAGCTCGGCGCCGAGTACTGAAGAGGAGTCCGGGACAGCTGAGCGCCGGCGCGACTACGCGTCCTCGCCATACGAGAACACGGCTTCGAGCGGCTCTCCGAAGACCTGCGCAATCAGGAACGCAACCTCGAGCGACGGCGAGTACTTGCTCTGCTCGATCGCGTTCACCGTCTGGCGGGTGACGCCGATCTGCGCCGCTAACTCGCCCTGCGTCAACCCGTGCTCGGTTCGCAGTTCGGTGATTCGGTTGGTGACCTTCGTCGGTTTGCCCACCTCACACCCCGCGACGGTAGAGGACCAATCGCCACGTTCCGTCGGCCAGCTCGGCCAGGACGAGCCCGGCGAGGAGTAGATGGGCGATCCAGAAGTGCTCGAACTCCGCCATCGCGGCGAACAACGAGCCGATCGCTGCGACGCTCACCACCACTCCGCCTACGACCGACCCGCGGCGGGCGATCTCCCGGTCTCGTTCATCGTTCGAGTCGGCCTCAGCCGGATTGAAGGCGCTGATGACGATGTGGCCGACAGTCGCAATGACAATGAGCGGGACCACCACGATGAACACGAGCGGCTGATACCGGATCTCGGCCACTCCGTTGTCGCCGACCAATCCGAGCAGCGTGACCCCGTACCAGCCGTACGCGACGGCGAGGGCCACCAACATGACCAGCGTGCTCTTGGCCTGAAAGCTCATCGTTTCCTCCTGTAAAGAATCTTTGACACGGCACCGTAGGCGATCAACGGCCGGAGTGTCAAATATCTTTGACAGCAACGCAGGGAGACCCGGCGAGCGACCCCGTAGGCTTGCGCCATGGCGGCGAACTCAGTCGACGAGTACTTGAACTCAGCCCCCGAACCGCAACGGACGACGTTGACGGCGCTGCGGGTGACACTGCGCGAGATCCTTCCCAACGCCGAGGAGGCCCTGTCGTACGGCGTCCCCGCCTTCAAGGTCCGGGGCAAGCCCGTAGCCGGCTATGCCTTCTTCAAGCAGCACTGCAGCTACTTCCCTCATTCGGGATCGGTGCTGCAGGAAATCGCCGACGAGTTGGCGGACTTCCGTTGGTCCAAGGGCACGCTGCAGTTCCCGGTGGACACGCCGCTCCCCGCGGAGCTCGTGCGACGACTCGTCGAAGTGAGGCTCGAGCAGCTGGACGCATGAGCTTCCAAGCGACCTCTCAGTCGATGAGGCCAGCCAGCAGTTCGTCGTAGGTCGGGGCGAGTACCGACCAATCACATTCCGCCATCGCCGGGCGCAGCGCAGTAGCGATCGACGCCGCCTCGTTCCGATGGGTGACGGCCCACTCCAGCTTGGCTGCCAGATCGTCGCCGTCTGAGTACAGGCATCGGCCATGGTGGGCAGCGGGAATCCGTTCTGGGTAGACGACCCGGTTCGGGAGCAGCGGGAACGCACCGGCATAGATCGCTTCCGTGACGGCGATCCCGAAGAACTCCTGGCGAGCGGTGCTGACGACGACGTCGGCGGACCTGAGGAGCTCGCGATAGGAGCCGGCATCCTCGTACGCATCGTGCACGAGACGATCTCCCAGCGTTGTGCGCATCGCCGTGAACTCCGCCGGTTCCTCGCCGTATCGTTCGCCGGCCAGCGCTACATCGAACGCCACGCCCGACCCGAGAAGCGACGCGATGGCTGCGGCGAAGTCGGCAGGGCCCTTGTCGTACTCCCAACGTTGATTCCACAGGACGAGCGGACGCGGACGTTGCCAGCGCGGGACTTCGTCGAGCGGCTCCAGATCCACTCCGACGGGCAGCACGCCACTTCGGGCCGCCACGACGTCGATGAGATGGCTGTGGCGTTCATCCGGGAAGCGGCCGAGGAACTCGGGGAGAGCATCGAACCACGCATCGTGGTGGAACTGCGAGTTGAACAGCACGAGGTCGGACGCGGCCATCGAGGTCCAGTTGATCATCGAGTAGGTGAGGTCCTCGCGGTCGAGCGGCGACAGCGGGTAGGTCAACTGGTTCTCGTGCATGTAGAGGACAACGGGGATCGATCCGAGCACGTGGCGAGCTTGACCGAGGAGCGCAGGCACGTTCGTCATGCTCGTTGCGACGACCAGATCGAACGGACCGCCGTCGGCAACGGCCTTCTCGAGCTGCTCCGCAAGCAGCACGTGCCCACCCTGCATGCGCCACTTCCAGAAGACCGCAGGCAGCGAGACGATCACGGCTTCGTTGTCGGAGTGCCGTGCGTACCCCTCAGCCCAGGCCCGATGTGACCCCCCGAAGTACGGCTCAACGAGCGCTATCCGCAGTGCCAAGATCGGGACCCTTCAGTGGTGACTGATGACTGACGACCGACGACTGACGACTTCTCTAGAGCTCCTGGCGCCCGACGAGGGCGCGGCCAAGTGTGACCTCGTCGGCGTAATCGAGGTCCCCGCCGACCGGGAGCCCACTGGCGAGTTGGGTGACCCGAACCCCGAGCGGCTTCAAGAGCCGGGCCAGGTAGAGCGCCGTTGCGTCCCCCTCGACGGTCGGATTCGTTGCAGCGATCACCTCGGCAACCCCTTCCTGATCGATCCGGGCGACGAGTTCGCGCATCCGGAGCTGATCCGGGCCGATGCCTTCGATTGGTGAGATCGCACCACCGAGCACGTGGTAGCGACCGGAGAATTCCTGGGTCCCCTCGATGACCGGGATGTCCTGGGCGCGTTCAACGACGCAGAGCACCGTTGGGTCACGTCGCAGGTCACGACAGATCGAACACTCCTCGTCCGACGTCACGTTGAAACAACGGGAACACAACCGGACCTCTCGGCGGAGATCGATGATCGACGAGCCGAGACGAACTGCGTCCGCCTCCTCGATGTGTAGCAAGTGAAAGGCCAACCGCTGGGCGCTCTTGCGACCGATCCCGGGCAAGCGAGCGAGCTCGTCGATGAGCCGTTGGACCGGCGCTTCGAACATCAGCCGAGCAGACCGCCGAGATCCATACCGCCGGTCAAGCCGCCCATGGCGGAACTGGCGTCTTCGCTGGCGGTACGCATTGCGGTGTTGACGGCGGCCACCACCAGATCACCCACGAACTCGGGATCGTCTGGATCGAGAACCGACGGATCGAACGTCACCGACACGAGCTCTCCGGACCCGCGGACGACGGCCTTGACCACGCCACCACCGGCCGATCCCTCGTAGGTCTTATCGGCCAACTCGGCCTGCGCCTGCTGAAGCTGTTGCTGCATCTGCTGCGCCTGCTGCATCAGCTGGCGCATGTCTTTGGGCATTCGTGACATGGGGCAAGCGTACTTGGTCGGGGCCGCTTGCACGGCGATCGGAGTGGTGGTCTCAGGTCTCAAGTCCCAGGTCTCAGGTCGGCAGGTTCCAAGTTCCAAGTTCCAAGTTCCAAGTTCCAGGTTCGGCACGCTCTGACTTGAGACTTGACCCCACCTGGTCGCACGACCCTGGCTGCCGCGTCCGATCCCGACCTACTAGCCACTTCTGACTTGAGACTTGACCTCAGCTCGCTGAGCTCGCAAGGCTGCCGCGTCGATCACGTCGTGGCGAGCCGCCGTTCGGCCTACCTCGCGGCGCCGCCCCGTCTCACTCGGAGACCACTTCTCCCCCAAGCATGTCCACGACGATGGAGGCGGGGTCTTCGGCTCCGTCGTCGCCGGCTTCGAGGAGGTCGTCCTTGTCCGGGGCGCGGGGCGGTTCGGGCGGTGTCGACCCCGTCGCATCACCATCACCGTCGGCGGCGACAAAACGGATGTCGACGGCGCCGCCGATGACCTCAGCTGCCGTTGAGGCCACGATCTGATGGAGTTCCCCATCGGCCTTCAGCTGTTCGAGGTGGAACGGTAGATGGGCAGGGAGCGCAAAGGTCACAGTTCGGCCGTCGACGCCTGCGGGCGACGCCTCCTTGAGCAGCGCATGGCGACGGGGACCGGCCTGGTCGCGGATACGAGCGACGACGGCGGGCCATGCCGACTCGACGGTGCGGAGGTCGAGCTCCTCGGGCTCAGGTGGTGCCTGCGACTCGTCGATTGGCTCGTCGGCGGCGTCGTCAGGCTCCTCCGTGACCGGAGACTCGGGTTCCGGCTCGGCCTCGACTTCGACTGCCGCCTCGACCGGCGCTGCAGCGGAGGCCTTCGGTACGTCGTCGGTGAACGGTGCGTCGGGAGCGACCGGCTCCGGTGCTGGCGCAGGCGCTGCTGCCGGTGCGACGACGGCGCCTGAGAGGAGATCGCGTACTCGTGACTCGAGTCGCGACACGCGTGCGTCGAGACCGCTCGCGTCGATGGCCGTCTCCGGGCGAGTCAGCCGCAACAGCGCCAACTCGACGACGAGCCGCTCCTCCCGACCCTGTCGGAGATGGAGCAGCGCTTCGCCGAGCTGATCGACCGATCGCAGCACATCGGCCGGCTCGAGTTGCGTGGCGACTCGGCGCCACTCCTCGAGCACGCCGAGCGGCTCGTCGGCGACTTCCTCGAGGTTGGGCGCATACTGCGCGAGGAAGACGCCCCGGAAGAAACTGAGGGCTTCGGCAACAAATCGGCGGAGGTCTGCGCCCTGGGCCGCGAGCTGCGACACCAGACCGAGGGCGGCCGGCGCATCCTGTTCCGCAACCGCCGTGGCCAGTGCACCAAAGGCGTCCTTGTCGGCGAGTCCGAGTGCGCGGGCGACCATGGCGGCTTCGACGGTTCCACTGCCGAGCGAGGCGACCTGCTCCAGCAGGCTCATCGCATCCCGGACCGAGCCGCGGGCATGGCTCGCGACCATTGACAACCCGTCCTGACCTGCCGTGAAACCTTCTCGCTCGGCGATCACGCCGAGATAGTCGATCAGGATCTCGACCGGAATCGGGTGGAAGTCGAACCGTTGCGCCCGGCTCCGAATCGTGTCGAGGAGTTTGTACGGCTCGGTGGTCGCCAGCACGAAGATGACGTGCTCCGGTGGTTCCTCGAGGGTCTTGAGGAGCGCATTGCCGGCGGCCCGCGACAGCATGTGGGCCTCATCGAGGATGTAGACCCGGCGAGCGCCACCCGCCGCAGCGACGGTCCCGACGTTGACTCGCATTTCGCGGATGTCTTCGACCTTGTTGTGGGAGGCGGCGTCCAGCTCGATCACGTCGAGCGAGGTCCCCTCGGTGATGCCGGTACACGAATCACAGGTGTTGCACGGCTCGCCGTCGTCACCCCGGTTGGTGCAGTTGAGCGCCTTGGCCAGGAGCCGAGCGCTCGTCGTCTTGCCGGTACCCCGGGGTCCGGCGAACAGGTACGCGTGGGCGATCCGGCCCTCGACGACTTCCCGCGCCAGCGTCTTGACGACGTGATCCTGACCAACCACTTCGTCGAACCGCTGCGGCCGATACTTCCGATACAACGCCTGGTAATCCATCGTGCCCGACTGTAGTGGGACGGTATGACGCACGGTTTTAGGGCGTTTCGCGACTGAACGAGAGTTTGGGCTTGCCCAAACTCAAACGGACCGGCGAAGCCGGTCCGCCACTGCACTCGTGGGCAGTGACGGGGATTCGGGAGAGGCAGCCACCAGCCACGAGCCAGTAGCCAGTAGCCAGTAGCCAGTAGCCAGTAGCCAGTAGCCAGACCGTA
>JASJAX010000085.1 GCA_030066755.1 Acidimicrobiia bacterium | reverse complement strand
GAGACTCGAGCCCTGACGCCGCCGGGCGTGTGTGCGTGGACGCGGCAGCTGTGATCGCCGAAGCGTTCAGGTCAAGCCTCCAGCTTCCAGATCCGAGCCTCGACACGGAGCCTGCGAGGTATGCACGCTCTGGTGGCTGGTGGCCGTCCTCTTACACGATCGCCGCAGCGACGCGTTGCATCTTTGCTCGAACGTCGGCGGCAATGTCGGCGATACCTTCACGATCGACGAGTGACATGACCGCGGCTGGGTCCATGAAATCGACGGCGACGCCGTCGTCGGCGACCCGGACGACGACGTTGCAGGGCAGCAACGCACCGATCTCCGCCTCGGCCGAGATGGCACGGTGTGCAAGCGGGGGGTTGCATGCGCCGAGGATGCGATACGGCGCCATGTCATGATCGAGTTTGGCCTTCATCGTGGCCTGCACGTCGATCTCGGTCAGTACCCCGAACCCCTCGACTTGCAACGCCGCCGTCACCTCATCGACGACCGCATCGAAGTCCCGATCGACAACAACCCCAAACGTGTAGGTGCTCAATTCATCCCTCCATGCAGTGGCGGGCCCGAGGGCCCACCACTGGTCTCAAGTCTCAAGTCTCCGGTACCAGGTACGGCGGCCGAAGGCTCGCGTTCAAATGAAGATCACCTGCGATCCGTTGGACAGCTCGATGAACTCGTTCACGTTGATGATGTCCTCGACGCCGTCGAACATGTCGTCCTTTGTGAGGCCCATCATGTCCACGGACATCTTGCAGGCCCAGAAGCGTGCACCCATGTCGTGGAGCATCTGCATGAACTCCGGGACCTCGGGCACTTCGAGATCGGCAATCTGCTTCTTCAGCATGTGCGTGGCGAATGCCGTCATGCCCGGGAGGCCGCCGAGGCCCTGTGGGATGTGCTTCGTCGAGCCGGGCATGTGCATTGCCGTGTTGCCGAGCATCGAGAACTGGAGCTTCTCCCACGTGCCCTTGTTGATCATGTCCATGCCCCAGAAGGTGAAGAAGATGTCGACCTCGACGCCTTCACTGAGGGCGCCGTTGGCCATGATCAACGCCGGATAGGCCATGTCGAGATTGCCCTTCGAGCAGATGAAGCAGATCTTCCGCTCTTCGTCGTCGTCCCCGAAATCCGGGATGACGGTGGTGGCTTCTTCGGTGGTCGTCATGTCGTGGGGTCCTTTCGATTCGAAGCCGGTCTCACACGCAGCCCGCAGGCTTCGGGAGGCCGGCCACGTAGGCCATCTTCTTGGCAGGCTTCTTCGGGAAGAGCGTGAAGAGCTCCTTCGTGGGCACGCCGCCGACCGTGGCAACGCGCCGGATCGTTGCGGTCTGACCCTGCTCGGCGAAGTCGGAGCGAAGGAAGCGGATGACCTTCCAATGTGCCTCGGTCATCTCGATGCCGATCTGGCCCGCCAGGGCGGTGCCAACTTCTTCGTCCCACTCGTCGTACACGGTCATGAAGCCCTCTTCATCGATCTGGACTTCGTGGCCTGCAATCGTTGCGACTGACATCACAACGCTCCTTTCTGTTTCATCTCTTGGATCTCGTGAACGGTTGCGGCGCTGGTCTCCGCGGTGACCGAGCCCAGCGTGTCGAGGGCACGGTTGATGCCGCGCCGGACGTTGGGATCGCGCATCTTCCGCAGCAAGGAGAAGAGACTCGGCGGTTCGGCGCCTTCCTCTTCGATCACCTGCTGCTGCGCTTGCAGTGCGTCGATCATTCGTTGGAGGAGCGCCAGCATGTCGGGCTGTGTGATCTCCTTGACGGTATCGAGCATGGTCACGACGTTGTCGCCGAGTGCCTTGACGTCTTCCTCGCCGTAGGTGGTCACGACCCGATCGACCACGTCGAAGCCGGCCTTCGCAAAGGAGAAGTAGCCACGTTGTTCGAGCGTCTCGAGCGAGCGCAGCGCCTTGACGAACGCCTCGTCGCCGAGGGTTCCGACGTCGTCGAGGAACTCCAGGGCGCTCTCGAAGCGCCCGAACGTCTCCTCGATTCGGTTGATGTTGCGGAGAATCCGCTTGAGGAGGCGCACCAGGTCGTCCACGGAGGTGAACTCCTGCACGTCCTCGAGTTGGCGTCCGGCCGACTCCATCGCTTGGCCCAGGAGCGGGGTGACGTCGAGGCGGAGTTCATCCCAGGCCTCCCGCCGCATACGCTGTTCGCGGGCCTCGGCGGCGATCCGGGCGACCTGCTCGGTCAGCGCGTCGATCTTCGCTTCGAGCACCGCCGTGCGATCGGGGCTCTGCACCGTCATCAGGCGTTCTCCGTGATCTTGCCGGCCATCAGCATCTCGTGAGGGAGCGGCATCTCCTTGCCTTTGAGCAGGAGGTTCCAGTAGACCCACTTGAACATCATCTTGCCCCAGTGGTTCATCTCAGTCTCCTTGAGCAAGGAGAACGGCCCGACGCCGGGGAGGGGGTACTTGCCGGGAAGCGGCTCGGTGTCGTAGTTGAAGTCGATCAACATGCCCTTGCCGAAGCCGGACTCGATGAAGCAGTTGGCGTGTCCATCGAACTCTTCGACCATCTCGAGTCCCTCGATGTGCCGCAGGAAGTTCTCCGTGAACACCTCGACGGCGAAGTGGGCGACCGATCCGGCCTTGGACGTCGGGAGGTTCCCGGCGTCTCCGATGGCGAAGATGTTGTCGTACGACTTCGACAGGAACGTGCGCTTGTCGATGGGGACGTAGTTGAGCTCGTCGCCGAGACCCGATCGTGCGATGTACTCGGCGCCCATGTTCACCGGCACCGTGACCAGCAAGTCGTACGGGACCTCGCGTTCGTCGTAGGAGACGAGCTTCTGCTCCTCGGCGTCGACCTCCATGAGGAAGTAGTCAGGCTCGACGGCGACCTTCTTCTCGTCGAGCAGATTGCCGAGGTGCTTCGATGCCACCGGCTTGGTGAAGGCACCTGGGAGCGGGGTCACGTAGACCAACTCGACGCGATCGCGGATACCGCGCTCGTGGAAGTACCAATCGGCGAGGAAGGTGAATTCCAGTGGAGCGACGGGGCACTTGATGGGCATCTCGATCACGTTGATCGCCATGCGCCCGCCGTCCCACGTCTCCAGTGTCTTGGCGAGCTGCTCGGCCCCTTCGAGGGTGTAGAAGTCGTGGATGGTTCGCCCGTAGTGGTCGGTCTCGAGGCCGGGTGTCTGGTCGGGTCGTGGTGAAGTCCCGGTGGCGATGACGAGGTAGTCGTAATCGAGCGTCGTCCCGTTCAGCAGCTTCACGGTGTTGGCTTCAGCATCGACGGCGTCGATCTCTCCGATCACCAGGTCGACACCTGCCGGCATGAAGTCGCGGCGTGACTTCACGATGTCCTTGCGGCTGTAGATACCGAAGGGGACGAACAGGTACCCAGGTTGGTAGTGGTGGACCTCGTTCTCGTCGACGACGGTGATCTTCCACTCATCGTCGGCGAGGCGGGGCCGCAGCTTGTTGACCACCATCGTTCCGGCGGTCCCCGCTCCCAGCACGAGGAGGTTCTTCACGCTTCACTCCTTTGCATCGGATGTGATCCAGCGAGCGTCGCGATCGCATCCAGTTTGTCGAGTAGTTGGTTTCGTGCGGCTGCAAGCCGCGAGATCAAGTCGGAGATGCGGGGGAGAAGACCCAGGATCCACTCCTGGTGGCTCTCGTCCACGTAGTACGTCTCGTCGACGTGTGCCTGGAGCACGGCGATGGGGACACCGAGCTCCGCAGACGCAGCGGCCAGGAACTCGTCGGTCGGCGGCCACTCCTTCGGCGTGATCCCGCCGACGATGAGCATGCCGACCAGCTCATTGCCGACGCGGATGAATGTCCGGGTGCACAGGAACCCGAGGTGGCTCGGCTTGAAACGTGACTCGAGGCCGCCGTCTTCGCCGAGTTCGCGCCACCCTTGCGCACACTTCTCGACCGCACCGGGTTGGTCGGCGATGGCCTGGAAGTAGCCGTTGGGGTTGGCGACGTCGGTGATGGGGCGACCGGCCATGTCCGTGATCACCGCCATGACACCAAAGAGGTCGGCGACGAGCTCGACGACGGCGTCGGCGGTCTCCGGAACCAGCAGCTCGGCGAGCTCGCTCGCCATGCCGACCGCCTGGATCGGGGCCGGGGGTGCGGCGACTCCGCCGAGCATCTCACCGATCTGATCGGCCGGAAATCGCCATTGGCGACCGACCTTGATGGCGGGGAGGCGTCCATCCTCCGCCATGCGGTAGATCGTTGACTTGTCGACGTTGATGAGCTCTTGCAGGTCCTTTGTGGTGAGCAGCGTTGTCATGGTGTCCCTATCCGTGTCCTGCGCATCTCATGCATCTCATGCATTTCTCGCGCAGAATATGCATATGCATATATCTGCAATAGGGCCCAAAGTCCCGGTTGTGAAGGACTTCACAAGCTCGGGGGCGGCTTTGCAGTGCGAGGGACGCGGCAGCCGTGGTCTCAGTAGAAGGCCAGGTCAGGTCTCACGTCTCAGGTCTCATGCCTCCGGGACTTGAGACTTGGGACTTGCGACTTGTGACTTGGGACTACTCGGATTCCGCCCTGCGGGCGGAATCCGCCAGCAGTCCGCCTGCGCTGCCGAGGACGGCGGCTACTACGGCGAAGAGGATCAGGGCGCCGGTGCCGACGGTGTCGGGGGCTGCGGCGAGCGTCAATGTCGACCCGAGGAGGTACATGGCGATCGCCGCAAAGCTTCCGTGGATGACGCCATCACGACCGGCGAGCCGTCCCGAGACATATCCGGCTCCGAACTGGGCGAGGAACTGGAGGAACGCCACGGGGATGGCGGCGTTGTCCTCGGTCAAGATCCCGGTGACGCCGAGGAAGAGGAACACGGCGAGCGCGACCCCGAGGCCGGTCATGGCACCGAGCGCTACCGCACCCCAGGACACATCGAGGCGCATCGGGCGGGTCAGCGACCTTGGAGGTGTTCTTCGAGTCCGGCGATCCAGCCGGCCGGGAGGCTCCAATGCCGCGAACCGTCGAGCATGATCCTCAGGTACTCCTCCGACGGAGTGCCGGCACCATTGGACGAGCCGTTCGGCTGGTGCAGATGGACGGCAACCTGATGGCGTCGACCCATGCGGTCCATCGCCTCGATCGTCGTGCGGACCCGGTGCTCGGCGCCTTCAGCCTCGTCGAGCGCCTCGAGCGCTGAGTCGTCGACGTTGAACACGGCGCCCCAGACGGTCGAACCGGTCGTCGGTGTGACGGTCGGAAGCGCGCCGCCCCACGTGTCGCTTTCGACCGGGAACTCGAGTCCCCACTCGGGCAAGTGCGCAATGAACTCGAACTCGGCATTGGGCGCCGTGGCTGCCATGCGGTCCGGCGCAATCCGTGTCGTATAGGCGAAGTACAGCAGCGTGGCCTCCTCGATCGCACAAGGGGCGGGCCCCCCGGGAGCCGATCCGGTCGGTTGGTGGAAGCTCCCAGCCGGGGAGTGTAGTGGATCACCCCTGCGAGGTTCCAGGCGCCGACCAGGCGTTTTTGGCTCCCACCGATTCGATCCGATCGCGCGATGTGGGGAGCGTCGGGAACCTCTTCTGCGGCGAGAACGTCATAGAGACAGCGACGACCGATCTGGTCGACATCGACACCTCCCGGAGGTGCCCATATGACGCTGGAGTTCAGCCCCCTTCCTGGAGCCCTCACGGCTCCGATCGACGAGGAGCGGCCGTGGGTCGTCTTCGGGGCGTGCCGCGACATCGAGGGCGACGTGTTCTTCCCCCTCACCAAGGATGAAACAGACAAGGCGCTCGCCATCTGTGCGTCGTGCCCGGTGCGTCTCGAGTGCCTCGAGTACGCCCTCGAAGCACGTGAGCGTTACGGCATCTGGGGTGGGATGACCGAGAAGCAGCGTCGCAGGCTCCTCCGCCGGTCGGCCTAGCGCTCGACCATCCCGCTGAAACCTCCAGGGCGTACGGCTACTCTCGCCGCCATGAGTGAATTCGAGTGGCCTGCGATTCTCGACCGGTTGCTGGTGGGGGCCGAGCTGAGCAGGAACGAGGCGAAGTCCGCCATGGCTGAGGTCATGGAGGGGCGAGCGACGCCGGCCCAGATCGCTGCGTTCATCGTTGGGATGCGGGCCAAGGGCGAGACTGCAGACGAGATGACGGGCATGGTGGAGGCCATGCTCGATGCGGCTGTGACCGTTGACGTCGGCGAGCCCGTCGTCGACACCGCCGGGACCGGTGGCGACAAGTCGGGGACCTTCAACATCTCCACGACGGCCGCGTTCATCGCTGCCGGCGCAGGCGCCAAGATCGCCAAGCACGGGAACCGGGCCGCGTCATCCAAGACCGGGTCGGCTGATGTGCTCGAGGCGCTCGGCATGAAGATCGAACTTGCTCCGGACCACACCGTGCAGATGGTGCGCGAAGTGGGATTCGGGTTTTTCTTCGCACCGGCGTACCACCCGGCGATGCGACACGCCGGGCCGGTGCGTCGCGAGCTCGGCGTGCGGACGGTGTTCAACTTCCTGGGCCCGCTGGCGAACCCGGCGCGTGCTCGTTTCCAGGCGCTCGGGGTCTCTGATGCCGCGATGGCGAAGAAGATGGTGCGAGTGCTCGCCAACCTCGGTGCTGAGGCGGCGTTCGTCTACTACGGCGAAGACGGTCTCGACGAGCTCACCACGACCGGCCCGTCCTTCATCTACCGACTGAAGCGCGGTGAGATCACCCACGCTGAGTTCACGCCCGAGGACTTCGGTGTACCCCGGGCGACGCTCGCCGACCTTCAGGGTGGCGATGCAGCGGTCAATGCAGCCATCACGCAGGCCGTGCTGGGCGGCGAGCGGGGTCCCCATCGTGACATCTCCCTCGTCAACGCGAGCCCCGCCATCGTTGCCGCCGGCCTCGCCGACGGTTTCACCGAGGCGATGCATCTCGCCGAGCAGGCGGTCGACAGCGGAGACGCCCTCGGAGTCCTGCAGCGGGCGGTTGCGATGTCGCACGGGACCGAAGCCTGACTTAGGTCCGAACGGCCTGGTGCCAGGCCGGTTGCCGAGCCCATATGCTTGCGTGATGAGTACTCGACCCTGGCACACGCACTACACGGACGGCATGTCGGCCACCATCGACTTCGAGCCGCGACCGCTGGACCATCTGCTCGCAGAAGCGGCCGGCCGGTGGCCGAACCGGACGGCCTTGGTGTTCTTCGACCATTCTCTGACCTTTGCCGAACTCGACCGCGACGTCGACCGACTGGCCGGAGCGCTCCAGGCCAAAGGCATCGGTGTCGGCGATCGAGTCTCCGTGTTCATGCCGAACTGCCCGCAAACGGTCATCGCTTACGAGGCAATTTGGCGAATCGGTGCGATTGCCGTTCCGTCGAACCCGCTCTACACGGCGACCGAGTTCGCTCACCAAGCATCCGATGCGGGTTCGCGCGCCGCGATCGTGCTCTCGCTCATGTATCCGCGTGTCGTGGAGGCGTGGCCCGAGACGTCGCTCGAGCACGTGTTCGTCACGAACATCAAGGAGTACTTCAAGGGTCCGATGCGAGCGCTGTTCACCATTCTTCGGGAGAAGAAGGATGGCCACCGGGTCGATCTGTCCGACGAGCCGAGGGCGAGTTGGTTCCAAGATGCGCTCGACGATGCTCCGGAACCGGTGAAGGCGACCGTCGATCCCGAAGCGACCGCAGTGCTCATGTACACCGGTGGTACCACTGGTGTGCCCAAGGGCGCCGAACTCTCGCACCGCAACCTGCTGGCGAATGCCGTCCAGGTCGCAGCCTTTGCTCCCGAGCTGACACCGGGCGCTGAGGTTGCCCTCACCGCCCTTCCCTTGACCCACAGCTACTCGATCACGGTGTCCATGAATCACTCGTTGATGCAGGGCTACACCCAACTCGTCATTCCAGACGCACGCGATCTCAACTCGATCCTGAAGGTGATCGACAAGCACAAGCCGACGGTGTTCCCGGGGGTACCGACGCTGTATTCGGCGATCAGCCGGCACCGACTCGTCGAATCCGGGAAGTTCGACATCTCGTCGATCAACTTCTGCATCAGCGGTGCGGCAGCGCTGCCACCGGAAGTCCAGCGACACTTCCACGAGGTCACCGGGGCACGTCTCGTCGAGGGCTACGGCCTGAGCGAGGCTTCGCCGGTCACGCACTGCAACCCGCTCGGCGAGGATCACATCGGGACGATCGGGGTGCCGCTGCCGAGCACCGACGCCCGCATCGTCGATGAGGCGACCGAGACGAAGGTCATGCCTATCGGGGAGCGCGGTGTGTTGTGTATCAGCGGACCACAGGTCATGAAGGGCTATTGGAACATGCCGGAGGAAACCGCCACGGCGTTGCGGACCGACTCCGATGGAACGGTATGGCTCCACACCGGGGATGTTGCCGTGATGGACGAGACGGGCCTGTTCCGCATCGTGGACCGGAAGAAGGACATGATCCTGGCGAGCGGAGGGTTCAACGTCTATCCCCGCGAGATCGAGGATGCCCTGTATGAGCACCCCGCAGTGCGCGAGGCCGGGGTCATCGGCGTGCCGGTCGGCGGCCAGAACCAGCGGGTCAAGGCGTTCGTGGCCGTCGATCAGCCGGTCGAGAGTGACGAGTTGATTGCGTTCTGCCGTGAACGACTCGCCAGGTACAAGATCCCCCGGGAGATCGAGTTCCGCGATGAGCTCCCCAAGACCTTCGTCGGCAAGGTGTTGCGCCGAGAGCTCATGGCAGAAGAAGCAGCTCGCGAGGCCGAGTGAGCCTCCGCGAGACGTTCTGAACAATCGATGAACTCCCGCATGCGATGGTTCCGTTAGCCGACAACGTCCAGTACATTCCAGGCCATGCGCAGGTTGCTCCTTCTCATCGCCGCCCTCGCCGTGGTCGCTGCATCGTGTGGCGGCACGCCGGCTGCGACGACGAGCCCGCCCGCAACGGAACAGCCGGCGGCTCCGGGATCGGCAGCGCCCGGTACCGACGCACCTTCCCCAACCGCATCCGAGGCGCCTGCGCCCTCCACCTCGGGTCCCGGCGAACCGCCGCCGTCGACCGACCCTCCGCCGGCAACACCGTCCTTCGATGGGCCGCCGGCTCCGGACTTCGAGCTGGCTCTCGAGACCGGAGGATCGGTTCGACTCTCCGACGAGGCCAAGCCGGTCTACATGGTCTTCTGGGCAGAGTGGTGATCGACCTGCCGGCGGGAGTTGCCCGTCGTCGATGAGATTGCCGCTGAGTATCAGGACCGTGTTCGGTTCATCGCCGTTGCCGGTCGTTCCGACCTCGCCGCAACGTCCGACGTCGCCAATCGACTGATCTCGAACGTCGAATGGGGTCTGGGCGACCCGATCTGGGATCTCTACGAGGTGCCGTACCAGCCCGTGACCTTCCTGATCACCGGCGACGACATCGTCTTCGAGACCTTCGCCGGCGTTCCGTACGGCGCCGACGAGCTCCGCGGAAGAATCGACGCCCTCCTGGCAACCTCCTAGCGCGGACTCCCAGGGATTCCTCGGTAGAGTCTGCCGCAAGGGGGCGATTCCGCTCCGTTGTTCGAAGGGTCCGAATGGTGCTGCCTCGTTGGGAACCTCAACGCTGCCGGGAGCGTCTCATCACTGTGCCGTTTCGGAAGGTGATTGGGGCAGCATTGGCGGGAGCGCTCGTCCTCGCCGTCGCGCCTTCTGCGTTGGCGCAATCCGACGATGATGCTCCGGCTGCCGATGCGACCTTCACGATCGACGTCACCGTTGGTTTGCAGGGCTACGCCCACCCCGATGAGCCCGTGCCGGTTGTTGTCGATATCACATCGGAGGAACTCATCGTCGGCCGCCTCGACATCGGTGCCGGGGGAGCAACCCAGCGCACCGCAATCGAAGTCCCGGCCAACAGCGCCAAGCAGTACGTTGTCTACGGTGCCGCTCCGGGTGACCGTCGCACCGTCAGCGTGGCACTCGTTCGAGTCGTTGATGGCGAGGACGAAGTACTCGACCGGCAGTCGGTGCGGCTCGTCCTGCCCTCCGGCGAGCTGCTCGTCGGGCTCCTCGGTCAAGAGGGGTTGACGACGACGCTGCGGAGCACGATGTCCTCGCCGCTCGGGACCGAGGTCGTGCCGCTCCCGCTCGTCGGACCTGCGCTCGCCCGCGGGGGTGGCCCGCTTGCGTATCTCGTTGTCGACCCCGGGGCCTTTGCCGACCTCGACGAGGGAACCATCGACGCGATCGCCGCCTGGGTTCGACGTGGTGGTCGGGTCGTCGGCACTCCGGCGTCTCTGGAGCGGATCGTCTCGATCGGTGCCGGCGAGGTCCTCGATCGAACACCGGCGGCCGTGACCCGGTACAGCGAAGGCGAGCTGATCGCCGTCGCCGAACTGGAGTCGCTCGATGTCGACCAGTGGAGTGCGCTGCTGCGTGACACTCCGCCACTCGGCCTGGTGCGCACCGATCCGGGGTTCGCTCCTTCGAGCGGCAGTCTCGTCGGCGCCGCCACGGCGGGCCGCGAGGCCTCCGTGCCGGCGCTGCCGTGGCTCTTGATCGGGATCGCTCTGTTCATCGTGCTCGTCGGTCCCGTGAACTTCCTGCTGTTGCGTCGAGCAGGGAGACCGGAGTGGGCATGGGTTTCAGTCCCGATCCTCAGCGTGATCTTCGTTGCGGCGTTCTGGACGATCGGCCGGGCGTCGCTCCAGGACTTCACCGTCACTTCGGCAACGGTCGTCATCGACGACGGCAGTCGATCGGCCGCGTCGACCGCGCTCGTCGTCCAGGTCGAACAGGGCGGAAACCACGAGCTCCAGCTGCCGCCGGGCTGGCAACCGGGGGCGACCGCGAGCGGTGTCGGAGTCGAGGCCGGCACCTCGAAGACCGATGATGACGGGCGAACCCGGTACGAGTGGGAGTTGAAAGACCTCGGCGTCGGCGCTGCCGAGGCGAGTTGGGAGGCCGACCCGGTTGCCGTGGACCTCGACATCGCCGTCGACGGCCGCCAGATCGAGATCACGGCGACCAATCAGACCGGCCAGCCCTTCTGGGCGTGGGGGATCGTGGTCGACGGGATCGCGTCCGCCTCCGCGTCGCCACTCGAGGTGGGCGGCTCCGACTCGGTGAGTGTTCGCACTTTCGGCGGGAACAATTACTCGTACGAACCGGTGATCTCGTCGGCCGTGCAGCGGCGCCTGTTCTACGTCGACGAGTTCGACAGCTCCGACTTCAATGTGGTCGCCGGCCTGGCCGGTCGTGTCGAGCGCGAGTTACCTTCGTTGAAGCGGGACGGGATCTACTTCTTCGGGTTCACCGACGGCACCCTGGCCTCTGTGGCGGTCGACGGCGTCGCAGGAGAAGCGGAAGGCACGTCGCTCCTCCTCAAGCAGACTGAGCTCGACGCGGCGGCGCTCGCCGGCTTGGGCGAGGCGCAGCCTGAGGTGCTGTCGGTGCTTGGCGCCTCCTCGATCGAGAACTACGGAGACGGGCGCTTGTGGGCGTACGGAGCCGAGGAAGTGGTCTTCGGCTACGTCGTTCCGACCGGGGTGACCGGGTCGCTCCAGGTCGATCCACGCGGGACCCAGTTTGAGGACGTGGCGGTGTACGACTGGGCGACTGGAGAGTTCGTCGACATCGAGTGGGGCGACGACGTGTCGGCCTATCAATCCAGTGGTGGCGAGGTTGTGCTGCGAGCACGGCCCGATGACACCGGGTTCTTCGATGAGGGGATTCTGCTCAATCGCTACGCCATCAAGTGGGGGACGAGCTCATGATCGTCGAGTTCGAGTCCGTCGAGAAGCGGTACGGCAGGGTGCATGCCCTCCGCGACGCCAACCTGTCGGTTCCGGCCGGTGCGACCTTGGGCCTGATCGGGCCGAACGGCGCCGGGAAGACGACGTCCATCCTGATCACGACCTCATTGCTGCAGCGGGACGGAGGCATGGTGCGGGTTGGAGGCATCGACCCGGAACGCGATCCACTCGCGGTACGGAGACATGTCGGATACATGCCCGACTTCTTTGGGGTGTACGAGGGACTTCGTGCCCGCGAGTACCTGGAGTTCTTCGCCGCCACGCAGCGGATCCGGCCTGCGGCTCGGGCGGCGGTCGTTGCCGACCTCCTGGCGCTCGTGGACCTCGAAGACAAGGCGGACGCCGACGTCAACACGCTGTCGCGGGGCATGAAGCAGCGTCTGTCGTTGGCGCGTGCCCTGATCCACGATCCCGAGCTGCTGGTCCTCGACGAGCCGGCCTCGGGATTGGATCCACGAGCCAGGGTCGAACTGCGTGAGCTGATTGCCGAGCTGCAGCGGATGGGGAGGACGATCGTGATCTCATCGCACATCCTGTCCGAACTCGAGGGGGTCTGCTCGCACCTCGCGATCGTCGACCACGGCAGGTTTCTCGCGCAGGGTCCGATCGACGAGATCCGGAGCAAACTCTTCGCCCAGCGCCGGGTGCGGGCACGAGTCGAACCGTCGCGCATCGAGCAGGCCGAGGCGTGGCTCGGGGATCACGGCACGGTTGGGGACCTGCAGGTCGAGCGAGGAGTCCTCCGGTTCTTGTTCAGCGGCGACGATGCTGCGTCGGCAGAGCTCCTGAGCGGTCTCATCGCATCCGGGGCTCCGGTGAGTGAATGGCGCGTCGACGGTGCAGGACTCGAAGAGGTGTTCCTGCACCTGACGAGCAACGGCAACGGCGATGGCAATGACGGCGGAGTTGCCGAGGGAGGTGCACCGTGAACCCCGTCGCACGCCGCGAACTCCAGGAGCGGTTCCGCACCCTGCGATCACCACTCGTGTTGAGCGGGTGGGTCTTCTCGATCGGAGCGCTGACGTTCCTCGCCTACCTCTTTGCGTCGGCACGCGTCGATGACCGGCTGGCATCGTTCGGCAGCTCTGGGGTCGCCGGGTTCGGGTCGGTGGTGGCGTCCTCGTCGATGGGGCAGTTCATCTTGCACGCTCTGCTCCTCGGACTGCTGACGGCGGTGGTTTTCGTCGTTCCCGGGCAGGCCGCCGTGACCATTGTTGGGGAGCGCGAACGCCAAACGCTGGAGTTGCTGCAGGTCAGCCAGATGTCGGCATGGGGCATCATCTTCGGCAAGCTCATGTCGTCGATTGCCTTCGTGTTGCTCCTCCTGGTCGCATCGACCCCGCTGCTGGTGATTCCGGTGCTCTTGGGAGGGGTGACCCTCCTCGACGTCGCCGGCGGAGTCGGCATGGTCGTCGCCGCCGCGGTGCTGATCGGCGCCTTGTCGATGTGGTCGTCGGCGCGAGCGAAGTCGGCCCAGGGCGCAGTCCTCGGCTCATATGTACTGACCGTGGCGCTGGCATTTGGATCGCTGGCATTGGTCGTCGCCGAGACGCTGCTCATCGTGCCGGATGAACCTCCCGGTCGAACGATCCAGAGCGGCATCGTGCGAACCGAGGGTTACGAGGTCTACAGCTCGTGGGTGAATCCATACCTTGGGATGATCGATGCCTCGACGAACGTGCTCGAGTTCGGCCCCGAGATCGTCACGTCACCGTATGGGCCGTTGCGCTCCATCCTGCTCGAGCGCCAGGGCGTCGACTCGGCAGTCGCCGAGGCGCAATACAACCCGCTTCCCGGTCTCAGCATCACGTCGGACGGGCGGGCCTTCGATCAGTTCGGTCAGGTGTCCGGCGCCTCGGCGATCCGATCGGCGCGCACGCTCGAGCCCATTCGCGGTGCCGTGTGGTGGCGCACGCTGATGTTCGAGGCAGTTGTCACCGCTCTGGCGCTGTTTGCCGCGGCCCGCCTCGTGCGAGTTCCGCGGCGTCGATCTCGCCGAGCGCAGAGGAGGTTGGCTCATGCCACCTGATTCGATCGGTCGGCTCCTCCACGCCGCCCGGCGGCGACTCACCACGATGACGTTGGTGCGCCGAGTTGTCGCGGCGATCGGCGCCACGGCGGCGCTCGGCGCCCTCGTGCTCGGCGTCGCGCGATTCGTTGTCATGCCCTGGGCTGAGCCGTTTGCCATCGGCGCCACCATGGTGGCCGTTGTTGGTGTTGCGCTGGTGACGCTGCTGCGCCGACCCGGTCTCCTGCGCACGGCCCTCGAGGTGGACCAGCGCCTCGGCGGGCGCGACCAGGTGTCGACGGCGGTCGAACTGTCATCGCACTCGAATCGCACCGTGCTCGAGGAGCGCCAGATCCAGCGGGCCGCCGCTTGGGCTGAAGCTCGTGACCTCACCGGGTTCGGATCGTTGGTGCCGAGCCGCACCTTGATTTGGCTGACCGTCGTTGCCGTCGCCGCTGCGTTTGCGCTGGCAATCCCGACGTCGAGTGCGGACGCCCGGCAGGCGCAACGTGAGGAGATTCAGGACATTCTCGACGCCACAGCCCAGGAGCTCGAAGCGGAAGCCGATCAGCTGGATGATGAAGAGCTGGCTGAACGGCTGCGCGAAGCCGCCGAGGAGCTCCGGCGAGCTGAGGACCTCGACGATGCTCTGAACCAGCTCGGCGATGCACGCCAGGAGCTGGCACGTCTCGACGATCCGGAGGCCCTACCGCTCAACACCGCGTTGCGGGGTCTCGATGAACGTCTCCGCCAGGACCCGATCGGCGAGGGCGACGATGCTGCGTCGCAGCTCGAGGACCTGAGGAACCGGCTCGAGACCCTGTCCGATACCGAGCGTGCAGCCGCCGCCGATCACCTCACGGAACTCGCCGACGAACTCGGTGCCTCGGCGCCGGGTATCGCCGACGCCCTCGACGACATCGCCAATGGGCTCAACGGTGTTGGTGATCCGGCAGAGGCGATCGACGGTGCGCTGCAAGAGATCGCCGATGCGGGGGACCGAGTCGCTCGTGCCGGCGACCTGTCGGACGCTCGCGGTGCGGTGCGTGATGCCCAGCAGGGCATCGCCGATGCTCGCGACGCCCAGGGCCAGCCCGGAGACGGCCAGGGGCAAGGGCAGGGCCAGGGCCAGGGCCAGGGTCAGGGTCAGGGGCAAGGGCAAGGCCAAGGTCAGGGTCAGGGGCAAGGGCAAGGCCAAGGTCAGGGTCAGGGGCAAGGCCAGGGTCAGGGGCAAGGCACCGGAGGCCCGGGTTCCGGTGGAGCCGACAATCCGAATCCGGTCGACGGCGCCGTCGGTGGCTCCAACAACCAGGGACAAGGTACCGGTGACAACGATGTGGTCCGGGACCCCAATCGTGCCACGGTGTTCGATCCCCTCGATTTCGAACGGGGGGACGAGACTCGCATCGACTTCAACACCGCCGACCCGACCGGTGAGGTACAGGGCTCAACCCAGGGTGAGGGTCTGCAGAACCTGCCGCTCGTTCCTTTCACCGAACGGTACGCCGAGTATCAGTTGCAGGCACTCGATGCCCTCGACCGAATGAGTATCCCCGGCAGCCTGCAAGACATCGTCCGCAACTACTTCACGGAGCTGGCTCAATGACCCCAGAGACATTCGCCGAGCAGGTCGAGACCATCGAGGCCGAGATCGGCAACGTGATCGTCGGCCAACGGGAGTTGGTGCGGGCCGTGTTGCTGGGGCTCCTCTGTGAGGGCCACGTGTTGCTCGAGGGTGTTCCCGGGCTGGGCAAGACGCTGCTCTTGCGAACTCTCGGCGAGGCGCTGTCGGTCGAGTTCGGCCGGGTCCAGTTCACTCCGGATCTGATGCCGGCGGACATCGTTGGGACCAACGTGCTGAGCGACGGGCAGTTCACGTTCCACCGGGGGCCGGTCTTCGCCAACGTCGTCCTGGCGGACGAAGTCAATCGGGCAACCCCGAAGACGCAGTCGGCTCTGCTCGAGGCGATGCAGGAGCGGCGGGTCACGCTCGGCGGTACGACCCACTCGTTGCCGCGGCCATTCTTCGTCATGGCGACGCAGAACCCGCTCGAGATGGAAGGCACGTACCCGCTTCCGGAAGCCCAACTCGATCGGTTCCTCTTCAAGGTGTTGGTGCCGTTCCCGACCGCCGATGAGCTCGTCGACATCCTGCAGCGCACGACGACGACCGAAGTCCCATCCGTTGCGTCGCTCGCCGACGCATCGATCCTGCAGGAGATGCTCGGCATGGTTCGCGAGGTCCCCGCTGCGACCCATCTCTTGCGATATGCATCGACGCTGGTTGCGGCGACCCATCCCGAAATGGCGGAGTCGCCCGAGGGCGTTCGCAAGTACGTCCGGTTCGGGGCGAGTCCACGTGGCGCGCAGGCGATGATCCTGGGCGGCAAGGCTCGGGCGTTGACGGAAGGCCGGCTGAACCTCGCCGGCGAAGACGTCCGCGCCATCGCCCCGCTTGCGCTTCGGCATCGGTTGGTCCTGGGCTACGAGGCTGCGGCGGACGGTGTGAGCGCAGACGACCTGATCGCTGAAGTCCTCGAGGCTCATCCGGCGCCGACGGTCGTTGACTGATGTTGCTGTCGCCGGAGCTTCGGGCGCGCCTCGAGCGGCTCGCCATCGCGGAGCGGCGGCGCCTGCGGGGCATGTGGGCTGGTCGACACCGATCGGTCCGGCTCGGCGAGAGCCTCGACTTCGCCGACTATCGCGAGTACAACCCCGGCGACGACTTCCGGCGCATCGACTACAACCTCTGGGCGCGTCTCGGCGTTGTGTTGATCAGGCTCTTCGAGGCCGAGGACGAGATGCCACTGCAGGTGGTCGTCGACACGTCTGCTTCGATGGATTTCGGGACGAAGTTCGAAACCGCGCAGACGATGGCGGCCGTTGTGGCCTTCCTCGGGTTGGCATCGGGTGAACGGGTCCGTCTCGTCACGGTGCCGGCACCCGGTCGGACTGCGCTCCACGGCCCCTGGGCTCGCCACGTCGGGAGCTGGCCCCGTCTCGAGCAGTGGCTCGAATCACTCGAGCCCGAGGGTGGGACCGACCTGCCTGCGGCGGCCCGGTTGATGGCAGCTCCCGGAGCGCATCGCGGCCCGGTCGTGCTGATCAGCGACCTGCTCGCCGACGGCTGGCGATCAGCCATCGATCTCATCGGCACCAGGGGCGGTGGCGTCGTCATCCAGGTCCTGGCTCCGGAGGAGCTCGATCCCGATCTCACGGGGGACCTGACGTTGCGCGACGTCGAAACCAAGGCCGAGGTTGCGGTGTCGATCAGCGGCGACGCCGCCGACCGGTACCGGTCGCGACTCGAGGAGTTCCTCGACGAAGCCGCCGGTCGGGCTCGCCGAGTCGGGATGGATCACCTCCTCGTGACGGCCGAGCCGGGCGCCATCGACCGTGCTCTTCGCGGTCTCGTTGCTGCCGGGGTCGTGCGATGAGTCTCCTGGCGCCTGCTGCCCTGGGTCTGCTGGCGCTGTCGATCCCGCTCGTCGTCCTTTACATGCTGCGGAGCCGACGACGACGTGTCGAGGTGCCCAGCGTGGCCCTGTGGGTGGCCGAGGAGCAGAACGTGAGTGCGGCACTCCCGTGGCAGCGTCTCACCATCACGGCGGCATTGATCCTGCAGCTGCTGGCGCTCTCGCTCTTTGCATTGTTGCTCGCACGACCGTTCTTTCGTGAAGAGACGCTGCTCGGACCGCATACCGTGATGGTCATCGACACTTCGGGTTCGATGGCGATGTCGGGCCGGCTCGATGCGGCGAAAGACCGCGCCGTTGCCCTCGCTACCGACGTGTCCGACGCCCAGCTGGTCTCGGTGGTCGAGGCGGGGCCGCGCCCCCGAGTGCTGGTGGCCTTCTCGCGCGACCCCGAGGCGGTGGTGAGTGCGGTCGAGTCGCTCGAGGCGACGGGTGGTACCGAGGATCTGCAGGGAGCGGTGCGCCTGGCTCGCGGGTTGACTTCCCCCGACCGGCCTACGTCGTTGCTGTTACTCACCGATGGCGGCTTCGAGGACGTCCTCGACGAACCGATCGCCGATGCCACCCATGTGCGATTCGATGCCTCGAACGACAACGTGGCGATCACTGCGTTCGGCACCGGAGTGCCGGGGGAGGGCGGTCCGCGGGTGTTCATCGAAGTGACGAGCTTCTCGAACCGGCCCGAATCCGTCACCGCAGCAATCACCGTTGACGAGCTGCGGGTGGGGAGCATCGAGTTCGAACTCGATCCGGCAGAGTCGGCCCGGGAGATCCTCCCGGTGGATGCCGGTCCGGGACAGGCCGTCGAGGTTGCGCTGGTTGATCATGTCGATGCGAACCCTCTCGACGATCGTTCGGCCCTCATCCTCTCCGGTGGTGCCGACCTCACCGCCACGGTTCTGGGCGAGGGCTCGCCGTTCCTCGATGCGCTGCTCGGCTCAGTGGACGGGGTGAGGCCGGCGATCGGCGTTGCTCCCGACATCGTCGTCTTCGACGGGGGCGATGCATCGATCGTCGACCGGCCGGCGTGGATCATTGCACCGGAGACCCCGCCACCCGGCCTCGAGATCGAGGGGCGGCTCGACAACCCCGTCGTGACCTTCCAGCGTCCGTCGGAGCCGATCATCGAGGGTCTCGACTTCTCCGAGTTGGTCGTCGGCGAGGCCCAGATCCCTGTTGGCGCAGGTTGGCTCACCCTGGTGGGCGCCGGAGATGTGCCGTTGATCATGCTCGGCGACGTGAATGGGCACCGAGTTGTGTACTTCACGTTCGATCTGGTCCGCTCAAACCTTCCCGTGCAGGTCACGTTCCCGATTCTCGGCGCCAGGATTCTCGACTGGTTGGGCGGCAGTCGTGTGGCCACCGTGGCGACGGCGGCAGCCGGGACCGGGCTTCCCCTCTCAACGCCACCCGATGGAACGGCACAGATCACGATGCCCGACGGCGCCGAGCGAACGCTTGGTCCCGAGGTGCTGCAATTCAACGACACGATGCAACCGGGCGTCTACCGCGTGGCCTACACCGCGGCCGACGGAACCGACGCCGGGTCCGCGGTCGCTGCCCGTCAGTTCGTTGCGGCTGAGTCGCCCGGTGCGAGCCGTGCCGTCCTCACCACCGGCGCGGCGGCCACGACCGCTGAGGAGGGCACCCTGCTGCGCGAGTGGGCACCCCTGATCCTTGCCGCGTTGCTCATTGTGGTTCTCGTCGAGTGGTGGGTTGCCTACGGCCGGCCTCGGCCGCGCCGATCGGCCGATCGTGCCCAGGTCGGAGCGGCTTCATGAGGTTCGTGACTCCGTGGTGGCTTCTGGCGCTCCCCGTTGCGGTCGGCCTGACGCTCGTCACAGCGCGGTACGGCCGTCGTCACGTGCCCCGCCGCCAGCATCGGATCGCGGTCGGTGTGCGGGTCACCGGCATCGCATTGCTCGTGTTGGCCTTGGCGCAGCCGTTGCTCGTACGAA
>JASJAX010000084.1 GCA_030066755.1 Acidimicrobiia bacterium | reverse complement strand
GGAGTTCGCTCTGCGAACTCCAGACGGACTTGCGAAGCAAGTACGCCAGCACTCGTCGACCAACGAACGGCTCAGTGGATACGATCGGAGGTGCACGACCAGTAGGTCTGATGAACCGCGTACAGGAACTGATCGAGCCGAGACCGATCACCGAGCGGCCGCTACGTCTCAGTGAGCGGGAAGCTCCAACGCCCCGGCCCGACGAGGTCGTTCTCGACGTCGCGGCGTGTGCCGTCTGCCGCACCGACCTGCAGATCATCGAAGGGGACCTGCCCAGTCGGGCGCTGCCGCTGGTTCCGGGTCATCAGGCCGTCGGCCGAGTCCGGTCTGTCGGAGTCGACGTCTCACGCTGGCAGCCGGGTGATCGAGTTGGGGTGGCGTGGCTCGGGGGTACCTGTGGCGTGTGCACCCGCTGCCGCACGGGTCACGAGAACCTCTGTGACGAGGCCACATTCACCGGGTGGGATCACGACGGCGGCTACGCCGAGTCCATGACCGCCCACGCGGATTTCGTATTCGCCATCCCGCCGACATTCGGCGACACCGAAGCGGCTCCCCTGCTCTGCGGCGGGGTGATCGGCTATCGGGCACTGAAACTGACCGGCGTCGAAAGCGGTGGCCGGCTCGGCCTGTACGGATTCGGAGCCTCGGCGCTACTCACGCTCCAAGTGGCGCGTCATCGAGGCTGCGAGGTCTACGTGACGACCCGCTCCCGCACCGAACAGACGCGAGCGCTCGAGATGGGCGCGACGTGGGCGGGCTCGTATCACGCCCCGCCACCGATCGAACTCGACGCCGCCATCACCTTTGCGCCGGCCGGGTTTGTCGTCGTCGAGGCACTGAAGGCGATCCGGCCCGGTGGAACCGTCGTGATCAACGCGATCCACCTCGACACGATCCCGGAGTTCCCCTACGACCTCCTCTGGCGAGAGCGAGGGCTCCGCAGTGTCGCCAACTTCACACGGGCCGACGCCCGGGAGTTCCTGACGCTCGCCGCCGAGATCCCGATCGAGACCACCGTGGATCGGTATCCGCTGGCCGACGCAAACATCGCGCTCGACCGCCTCATGCGCGGTGAAGTCGATGGAGCCGCAGTGCTGACGATGTGACCGACGCCGCTGCGTCAGGTCAGCTTCATCCCGAGGCCGCCGAGGGCAGCGAGGCCCGAGCCGACACCGATCTGGATCGGGATCCACAGGCCGGTGTGGCCCGCGATCCCACAGAGCACGCCGGCGCCGGCGATAAGCAGGCCCGCGCCGATGCTCGCGGCGAGTCCGAACCGGCGCCGCGCCCCGAGGCCGGTGAACACAGCGAGCCAAGAACCGAACATGGCGAGCGAGATGACTTCATCGGTCAGCGAGATCGGTTGCGATGGATCGGGGGAAGGGCTGATGGCAAACAGCCACGTGAGTCCCGCCAGCCACGCAACCAGGAGGGTCCCAGACACGGACCACGGGATGATGTCGTCCATCGATCGCCGCCGGACCGCGGGGTCCGATGCGGTCGTAGGGGTGGACCGGATCCGGTCGAGTAGTTGCGGCACGTGGTTCTCCCTCCCTCGTGTGGCGCCAATACTGGCATCGATCGGCGCCTACCGGGAGCGGTTTCTGCCGTTACCCGCGCGAATCGGCGCCGGCTTCACTACGCGACGGGAACCAGTAGTCGGGGGCCTCGCCGCGAAACTCGTCGGGGAACCCCGGCCCCGGCTCGATCGAGACGTGGCGGGGATCGATCTGTTCACCGGTCCGCTCGTCGACGACCACCGGCCGGATCACCTCGCCCGTGCGCCGGTCCCGAAGCACGGCCGGTGGACCATCGCCGGCGAGCCAGTCGTCGCCCCAGCGCATTGCGGCGAACACCACGCTGACGGAGTCCCGGCCCTTCTCGGTGAGCCGATACTCGTAGCGAGTCGGACGCTCCTGGTAGGGCACCTTCTTGAGGATCCCCTCGTCGACGAGGTAGTTGAGTCGGATGGTCAGCACATTCCGGCCGATGCCAAGGCGCGATTGGAACTCATCGAATCGGCGGGTGCCGTAGAAGACCTCGCGCATGATCAACGGGACCCACCAATCGCCGAACACGTCGAACGTCTGAGCTACGGAGCAGGGCCACTCGCCCAGTTGCGTCTTTCTCATACAAACCTCTGGACAGTTCTACATTGGAACTGATAAGTTCTACTTCAGAACTTACACCACTCGACGACATTCGACAAGGAGAAACCCCATGACGAGCCCTGCCTTGACCGCCTTCCGGGCTTCCAACGCGGTCCTCGGCCGGATCGCGCCCAAGACGACCGGCCGACGTATCGGTCGCACCTTCACCACTCCCCGACCCCGACCGCTTCGGCCCTGGGAGCGGGAGGTCGAGGCACGGGCCGAGCGCATCCACCTGACCACCGGCCTCAGCGCGCTGCACTGGGATGGAAACGGACCGCGTGTCCTCACGCTTCACGGCTGGGAGGGGCGCGCCACACAGTTCGGAGCGCTCGCCGAACGGTTGGCCCCCACCGGAGCAGACATCACCGCTCTCGATGGCCCCGCCCACGGGTCGTCCATCGGCACCCGCGCCAATCCCGTCGCCTTCGCCAGAGCCCTGATCGATGCGGAGCGGGAGCTGGGCCCATTCGACGTCGTCGTTGGGCATTCGATGGGTGCCGCTGCCGCAGGACTCGCCGTCTCGTGGGGCCTGGCGGTGCAGAAGGCGGTGCTCATTGCGGGCCCCTCGTCGCTTCCCGGTGTGGTCCACCGCTTTGCTCGTTTCGTCCGGCTACCGAGCCGCGCCGCGGAGAACTTCGTACGCGAGATCGAGGCCATCGCCGGCATGCCTGCCTCGCACATCGACATCGACACGATCGCCGATCGGCTCACGATGCCCGTCCTGGCATTGCACGACGTCGGCGATGTGGACGTCCCTGTCGACGAGAGCCGGCGGCTCGCAGCCACGCTCCCGAACGTCACGCTCGTCGAGACCCACGGCCTTGGCCACAACCGCATCCTGCGCGACCCGGGCGTGATGGATCGGATCGCCGAGTTCGTCGCCGGCTGAGTCGGCCTAGACGTCCGGTATCAGCAGGTCGAACTCGAAGGCGAAGTTGGGAGCGGGGTCTCCTGATCCATCGGCGAACACCGACGTGTTCACTCCCGTGGTCGCTTGCCGGACCTGTCCGGTCGCGCCGAGATACTGGCCGGTCCCGCCGATGACCGATCGTGTCGTCACTTCGTTCCCGAACGTCCCCTCGAGGCCCGACGACGTCAGGTTGTCCGGCGGGAACAAACGATCCGCCGTGATCGGACCAAACACGTACTCCTGGAGGGTCAGTGCATGCGGCTCGGGTCGGCCGGCGTCGAGCACCTGCCATCCCCGACAGAACCAACGGCCGATGCTGCTGTCCGCCGTCGGGATGAAGCCCGATTCAGGAATCGTGCCCGCGGGGTAGATCCAACCTTCGACGAGGAACGGCACCCGGAAGTCCGCCTCGTCCGCCGGATTGACTGGCACGGAGTACCGGAACAAGTCGCCGATGCACGCTACGTCGAACGTGAGCGTCTGCCGGCGCCATCCTCCGCCCGACGCGGCGGCCACGCCGACTCCACCAACTGCTCCGCCGACAACCGCGGCGCCGCCGACCGCTAGTCCGGTGAGGAGCCTCCTTCGTCCTGGATCGACAGGGTGATCCGTCCCATCGCTCGCCATCAGGCCTCTCCCTCCTGTGTTGCGTCGGCCCACATGGGGCATGTGTCTCGGTGCGGCTGTCCGGTCGGGCCGAACTGCTCCCACTCGCTCTCGGTCAGATTGCGGCCGGCGGCGCGACAGGCGATGTCGAACCACCGTTCGGTGTCGAGATCCCAGATGTAGATGTGGTCTCCAGCGAACGTGCCGAGGAAACGACCATCCCAACTCGCGGCTGGGCTCGTTCCGGCATCCGACGGGAACGCCTCACCGATCTGAGCGAACGCTTCGAGATCCCACAGGCGGCCCCGCCCGTCTGCGGTCGTCACCATGTAGCGCCCTTCCGGTGTGAAGAACGGCCCGTGGCTGAAACCGGCGAGCCCGTCCGTGACCCCATTGATGTCATTCCCGTCCGGCTGATTCGTGATCGGATCACGCAGCGCGATGCGTCCGCTCGTCGCGATCGTCACCAACCATCTGCCGTCCGGTGAGTATTCGGCCAGGGCGATCTGCCCGCCACCCTGCGACAACTCGGTCGATGCCCACGTCGTCGTGTCCCACACGACGGCCGCGCCGTCCGTCGTCGCCGCAATGAGCCTGCCGCCGTCCACGCTGAATCCGATCGACTGCACGACGCGTTCCAAATCCGGAGGATCGGGGACGAGCTCGTCGAGCCGCACGATGCGCTCGCCGCTGACGGCATCGAAGACGTCGACGAACGGGCTACCGCCGCCTCCCGAGGCGCCACCCATCGCCAGGAGCGAACCATCGGGGGATGCGTCGAGGGAGAAGACCGAGGTCTGCTCGAACACCACCCCCTCGGCGTCGAGATCGTCGAGCGGCCTGAGGAGCACCTTGTCGTCGGCGAGCTCCCAGGTCAACAGCCCGTCCAGGATCCCGAGCCAGCCGTAGTTGGTCGGCGGCTCAGCGGGGATGGTGAGCCGCTGCGCCTCGAGTCCACTGAGATCCCAGAGCTGGGCCGGCTGCGGAGTCGGGGCGCTCACGACCCCAACGGACGCGTCGCGGTTGAAGGTGATCTCGCTCGCATCGTCCCGTGGAAGCGAGCGGGCGATCAGGGGACTCGCATCGATGTCGAACAACGCGACTCCTTCGGCGCCACCGACGGCGATCGTTTGACCGTCCGGGCCAACGGTCACAAACGGTTCCCCGGACAGTTGAGCGTCGTGCTCGATCGGCTCGGAGTTCTCGTCGAGATCGAGTACGACGACACGGCCCCCTATCTCGGCGAGCACCGCGATGTCCTCGGTCAAAGTCACCTCGGCGTCATCGCCGGTCGAGGAAACTGCGGCAATGCGGTTTGGGAACAGCCACTCGCGCCCGGGTACATCCTGGCCGAGGTCGAACTCGACGACGTTGAACGACGACGCCGCAAGGAGACGGTCGTTGGTGTCACCAATGAATGTGACGGCTTCTACCGGCGCGTCGATCGGAGGCCCTCCGACCTGGGGCCGCTGCAGCTTGGCTTCATAGACCTCGACGCCACTCGCAACGTCCCAGACTCGCGCCCAGACCATGCCGCCGGTGGCGACCCGGGTGCCATCGGCGCTGAAGGCGATCGTTCTCGTTCCGATGAGCGCTCGACCCGGCTGATGCGGCGGCTGTTCGATGCCGGGCACCTCACGTTCGTCGTGGGCGTCGTCGATCACCGCGGAGACGGCCCCCGTTGCGGTGCTCCATAGGTACAACCCGCCGGCGGTGTCCCCTGCAGCGATCACGCCGCCGGCGTGGTCGAACGCCAACGAGACCACGGGAGAGGTCGGGCCCGCCATCGCCGGCACGACCTCGACCCCCGTCGTCGAATCGAACAGATGGACCCGCTGACCGACGGCGACGGCCACCAGATCCTTCTCCTGGTGGGCTGCCAGCACGGTTCCGCCACTGATGGGGATCGAGAGCACCGGATCGGCCTCACCGACCCGGAGCACCTCTATGCGCTCACCCCGTAGGACTACGGGATCGCCCCCGCCCGTCATCGTCACCCCGAGGGTGGCACTCCCGACGCCGACGTAGCCTCGAAACCCTTGCGTCCGAATCAGCACTTGTTGAAGTGCGCCCAGCGTGGCGGGACTCGGGTCGAGGCGATGGGCTTCCGCAGCGAGCAGCAACGCAACCTGGCGATTCGTCTCGATCAGTCGCGGTGCCTCGGCGATCAACCGACGAATCTCGGCGTCCGCTTCCGCCTCGATCGCCGCCTGCGTCTCGTCGTTTGCGCGACGAGCCTGACCCCAGGCGACCAGTCCGGCAATCACGGCGCAGATCGCAAGCACGCTGACACCTGTGAGCATCTGGCGCAGCCGGCGACTCGTCTTGCGATCTCGCTCGTGCTCCTCTTCCCGCAGCGCCCGGCTGGCGTCGAGGAACTCCCGCTCGGGTGCCGTCAGGCTGATCCCCGTGGCTCCCGCCCACGCATCGAACTGATCCAGGCGTCCGCCGCGGAGGAGGTAGCTTCGGTCCCGGTCCGCCAGCCTCCACTCGTCGACCTCGATCGCGAGGGCCCGATGGTGGATCAGATCACCCCGCTGAGCGTCGATCCAGGAGCGGAGCCGCGGCCACTCCCGGAGGAGCGCCTCGTGCGCGACTTCGACGGTGGGACCCCGGGTGAACGGATCGCGATCGAACGAGAGCAGCCGCGCAGCGCCGAACAGGCGCACCGCGTCGACGAGTGCGTGCTGATCGACGGCGAGCGACACCAACTCGCCGCGTCGCACCCGGCGACGCACGTCATCGGCGCCCTCGTCGACCGTGACCAGCCGGAGGAAGCACTGGCGCATGGCTTCCTGGCCTGCCGGCGGGAGCGAGGCGAAGATCTCCTCGGCTCGCACTCCCAAGGCGCCGGCGACGCCTCCGATCGCTTGGTATCCATCGAGCGTCAGCGTCATCGACGACCGCGCCTCGAACATCTCGGTCAGCGCGTACTGCATGAGCGGCAGACCACCCGGCTGGCCTTCGACGTCGGCGGCGATCTGCGTGACGAGCCCGGCCTCGAGGTCGACGCCGACGGCTCGTGCCGGACCGGCGATGGCTCGGGCGGTGCCGTCGCCCGACAGCGGCGGCACCATGACCAACCCGGCATCCATGAACTCGGCGAAATCCGGGTACTCGAGCGGGCGATCGAAGAAGTCGGCTCGCAGCGTGATCACGATGGCAACCCGGGAGCGTTCGTCCGACACGGCGGTGACGAGGTTCGCCAGGAAGAGCGCACGCGTCGGCTCGTCGCCCACCATGGAGAACAGCTCCTCGAACTGATCGATCACGAGGACCAGCTCACTGTCGTCGTCCGGGAGCACCTGCTTCGACACTCTGAGCAGCCCACGTTCGTCGGCTCGCAGCTCGTCCAGAAGACCGGACGGCTGGTCGACGGCCACCCGCATCAACGCCGCGCTGAGCTCCTCGAACGGATACGACCCGGGATACATCTCCGAGATCAACACGGCCCGGCCGTCGGTAGCGCGACGTTCCCGGAGTGTGGGGATCAGCCCGGCTCGAACCACGCTCGACTTGCCGCTTCCGCTCGGTCCGACCACCACGACGACCCGGCGGCGTTCCAGCACATCGAGCAGGGTCGTGACCAGGTCACTCCGACCGAAGAAGTCGCCGGCGTCGGTCTCGAGGAATGCCCGCAACCCCTTGTACGGATTGCGCACGTCCGAGCGGTCCTCCTCGACCGAACCGGCCATCACCGTGACATCACGCCCGGTCGCTCGGCGGAACGCTCGAAGGAAGTCTTCGACGCGGGCATACCGTCGTTCCGGATCCGGCTCCGTCCCGGCTCGTACGACGCCGGCGAGTTCCTCGTTGCCCGGCTGGCCGGGCGCCGTTCGCTGCTCGACCAGCTTGGCGAGCGAGTACACATCGGATCGCACCGTTGGGTCGCCACCGACGCGCACCTCCGGCGCCGAGTACGGGCTGTCGATCGATGCGATACCCGGACCGATGTCGAAGCCGGCGAGGTACGCGTTGCCGTCGCCATCGAACAGGACCTGACCATCGCTCAGCCGGCCGTGGATCACACCCTGGCGATGGGCGAACGCGAGCGCAGAGGCGATCTGCTCGACCTCGGCGGGGGCAAAGCTCGTGGTGCCCGGCTCATGGTGGCGCTCTCGGAGCGTGAGGCCGTCCATCCACGGCGACACGATGTAGGCCTTGCCCGGCTCGCGCCAGAAGTCGGCAATCGGCGCGACATGGGGATGGGACAGCTGCGCCACCGTCAGCGTGTCGGATGAGAACTGGGCGATGAACCGTGACTCGTTGGCGATGGCGCCGTCGATGACCTTCACGGCGACTTCTCGTCCGAGCGAGGTCTGGAACCCTCGATACACCCGACCGTGCTCGCCTTCGACGAGCAGCTCTCGCAACTCGTATCCACGGATGGCATGCGGCTGCGGATCATCGAGTCGGCGCATCAGGTCCAACGCTGGATCGTGCTGCAGGATCTGATCCTGGAGACGCCGGAGCGCTGGGGAGACCTCGAGGCCCACCTCGTCGGCGAGGTACGTCCTGGTCCGTTCGAACACCCGCAGCGCCTCTGCTTGGCGACCAGCCGCATACAGCGCTCGCATCAACTGCCCGCGAAAGGCCTCGCGAAGGGGGTACTCGAGCGTGAGACTCTCGAGCTCACCGATCAGCTGCGCCCCGGCACCGAGGGCAAGGTCGGCGTCGATGCGACGCTCGAGCGCAGTGAGCCGCAGCTCCCGAAGTCGGCTGATCTCCGGTTCGAGTGCGATTGCCCCATCCAGGTCGGCGTATGGGGTGCCGGACCAGAGTCCCAGCGAGGCAGTGAGGAGATCCGACGCTCGTGACGGATCCGATGTGAGGGCATCCTGGGCCGCATCCACCGTCGCCTCGAAGTCGACGACGTCGACGCTGGTGGCATCGACATCGAACCGGTACCCCGAAGCCTCGGTCTGCAGCAACGAACCCACCACATCGCGCAGGTGGTGCACATAACCCTGGAGGGTCTTGCGTGCGGTTGTCGGAGGGTCGCCGTCCCACACGCTGTCGATCAATCGGTCCGTGGAGACCGTGCGACCGCCCTCGGCGATCAGGAGTGCCAGGACGAGGCGCTGTTTCGGCCCACCGAGCGCGAGCGAACGTCCCCCCTCGGTGACCCGCACTGGTCCCAGGACATGGAACTCCATCGTGGCAAACCTACGCGTCGACTCGTCCTCGCTGCCGGGCGCGACCCGGCGACCCTCCGCTGCGAGCGTTGCAGGAGACGGTTGGAAGGTGGTTGGACGCCACGGAGCCGGCGACATGTGCCGCCGGCTCCGATGGGTCCGTTTCATGGCTACCGCTTGACTTCGAACTCGTTGTGCGTGAGGACGTTGAACCACGCCTCCCCGAATCCGAGGAACGTCTGCGCCTGCTCACCGCGAGCCTTCTTGAAGAATCCGGTGCCACCGGTGATGGCACGAATCGCTTCGGCCGACTCGGGCGTCTCAAAGCCCTCCGTGGTGATCGACAGCTCGCCGTACGGGGAACCGAAGTTGAAGTGCTGAGTCGTCACGACCCAGGCCCCCGTCTCGGTGGCCGCTCCTTCACCTACGTGCACGCCGTAACACGTCCACTCGCCGATCACCTTGTCCGGGTACTCGGGTTCGCACTCCAGCGAGCCGCCGGAGTCGTCGCAGGTGATCCCGTCGCCGTCGCCGAGCGTGCCGGCTGGGTAGATCCAGCCCTGGGTGACGAAGTAGTCGCCGTAGGCCGGGAAGCCGTCGAGCTCACCGCCCTCGATGGTGTGGATCCCGGAGAAGACGAAGCGGGACGGATCCTCGGCAACCTCGACGCCGAACGTCCGCTTGTGTTTCCCCCCAGCGAGGGCGGAGCTGGCGCTCACGGCCGTCACAACAAGGGCGAGGGCCATCAACAGGACCAGACGCCGTGACCTCTTACTCATACGTTCTCCTCTCTCGAACGCCAGCCGGTGTGGCTGATGGCACCACTCTGCGAGACGCCGGTTCCGGACCGGTTGAGACAGCAAGGAGCCCGTGACCTGGAGATATGCAGCTGGAACCGACCGATCGGGCATCCACTTCAACCGGTTTCCAACCAGCGATCGGCCTCAGGGTGTCTCAGGGTCGATCCAGGGTGAGTCCCGATAGGCAACGGCGATGCGATCTCGGACACTGGGGTCATACGAGAGAAACGGATCGACCATGACGACCGAAACGGCACCTGAGGCACAGGCTCCTGCACTGCGGAGCGACTCGAAGAACTGGGCGATGGCAGGACACCTGTCCGCGTTCACGGTGTTCCTGGGCCTCCCGGTTCCGGTCCTGGGACCGCTGATCGTCTGGCTCATGAAGCGGGGCGACGATGACTACGCCGAATGGCATGCCCGCGAAGCACTGAACTTCAACATCTCGATCATGATCTACACGATCGTGTCCGCCGTGTTGATCCTCCTGCTCATCGGCATCCTGCTTCTCCCGGTTGTGCTCCTCTCCTGGTTCATCCTGGTGATCGTCGGAGCCGTCAAGGCCTCCAACGGCGAGTACTACCGGTACCCGATGACCCTGCGCTTCTTCAACTGAGTCGAACCCGAGCGTCCTCCCCGACAGCGACGACGAGCGGCCGGTGCCTCCCGGCCGCTTGTCGCGTCCCGGGGCGTCGGCGGACGCCGCTCTAGGGTCACGTCATGTCGTTCGCGGCCGGTCGGGCATGGCTTCGGGCCTTGGTGTACTTCGTGGTCTGCTGGCTGCTCGCAGCGGCGACCGATGCGACGTCCCTCCTCGGCAACCGGGTTCGAGCCGTTGACGGCCTGTGGTGGTGGGCGACTGGGGTCGTACTCGTCGTGGCGTTCGTGGGCTACTGGGTCATCTGGCCGATGGGCACCATCACACGCGGGCGAGTGCTCCACACCGGGTGGGCCTCGCTCTTCGGCGTAGCCTGGGGAGTGAGTGAGGGGGCCCTGCTCATCGCCGTCTGGACCGTGATCGACGATCTCGTATCGACGGCATGGTTGGCCGTCACTATCTGCTTCCTGCTCTTCGGAGGGCTGACGGCGGTGTGGCATGCGCTCTACTGGGACGTGCGGGTCGCTCCGGAACACAACATCGCCGAATGGGACCGCGTGAAGGTCGCGTTCGTGCACGCTCCCTTCCTGGTGGTCGTGATCGTCCACCTCGCCAGGTACGGCCAGGGGAGAGTCGTGATCGCTGCATATGCGGTGGCGTTGGTGGGCGCGTCGATCGCCATGCGGTTCCCGCCGCCGTTCGACCGGCGGATAGGATCCCGAGCATGACTGCGCCATTCGTCCCGACCGACTTCGATCCTCCGTTGACGTTCGAAGGCTCCGGGTTCCGGCTGGAACCGCTCGGGGCCGTCCACAACGAGCGCGACCACGAGGCGTGGATGTCGAGCGTCGACCACATCAAAGCGACGCCGGGATTCGCCGACTGGGATTGGCCGCAACCGATGAGCCTCGAATCGAACCTCGCCGATCTGGTCAGGCACGCGGAGGACTTCACCAACCGGACCGGCTTCACCTATTCGATCCTTGACGGAGACAACGTCATCGGGTGTGTGTACATCTACCCGACCAAGGACCCCGACCACGACGCCGGCGTGATGTCCTGGGTGACGGCAAGCCGCGCCGACATGGACGTCGTGGTGTGGCGAGAGCTGTCGGCATGGCTGGCCGACGTCTGGCCATTCGAGAACCCCAAGTACCCCTCACGAGACTGAGTCGTGCGGCGCGAGTAGTCCCCCCGGAAGGTGATCTGTCGCGTTTTGGGTCCGACGGTTCGGTGCTCGGGTCCCCCTCCCTCGTAGGAAGGGGGATCCAAGAGGGAGAACGCCAAGGGCGTCGGGCCAGTCGCGCAACCCGACACCGGAAGGGGGTAGGGGGTTCAGCACTCGTAGATCAGCGCTGCCCGGTCAGAAGTCCGGACCAGCTGAGGCCCTCTGGGCCGGACCTACACTCAGCGCCGATGCCCACCACCACCGATCGCTCGATCGACGTCACTCGTCGGTCCGGCAACGACCCGATCACCCGCTGGTTGCTGATGGTCGCCGGGCTCGTCGTCCTCATGATCCTCGCCGGCGGGTTTGTGCGCCTGTCGAGAGCCGGTCTCTCCATCGTCGAGTGGGACCTCGTCACCGGGGTCGTGCCCCCTATCGGTGAGGCGGCGTGGGAGCAGTCCTTCGCCGAATACCAGCAGACCCCCGAATACCAGCTGGTGAACCAGGGCATGAGCCTCGGCGAGTACCAGCGCATCTTCTACTACGAATGGGCGCACCGCCTCATCGCACGCATCGCAGGGCTCCTCGTCATCGTTCCCCTCTTCGTCTTCATGCGGCGAGGTTTGCTGAGCTGGCGGAGTTCGCTGCCGTACTGGGGTGTGGCTGCGCTGTTCGGCATCCAGGGAGCCATCGGCTGGATCATGGTGGCAAGCGGACTACGCGACCGGCCGGTCGTCAGCCACCTTCGTCTCACCATTCACCTGATGGTTGCGATCGCGTTGCTCGGAATCGTGCTCTGGATGGCACTCGATCGAATGCGGGCGGCGAGACACGAGGAGACCGGCGTACCTGACGAACGCCCCGGGATCAGCCCGGTGTGGTCGTGGGTGTTGCTCGGCACGGTCGTGGTGCAGCTTGCGTACGGCGGACTCGTGGCGGGCTTGAAGGCCGGCTACCTCTCCAACACGTGGCCGTTGATGTTCGGTCGCCTCGTCCCGGAGGGGCTGACGGCAGAGGAGCCGATCTGGCTGAACCTGATCGAGCCGCTCCCCTCACACTGGATCCACCGCTGGCTGGCATTCGTCGTGGCCGCCGTCGCTATTGCGATGTTCGTTCGTGTCCGCCGCGATCGTTCCATCAGCCCCACCATTCGGAAGGCGACCGACTGGCTGGTCGTCGTCGTGACAGCGCAGATCACCTTGGGGATCTACACCGTGCTGCTCGGCGTGCCCAAGTGGGTTGCGCTCGCCCATCAGGGCTTCGGAGTCGCCGTGTTCTGCATCGCCGTGGTGATCGCCCACCAGACCCACACCCCGTCGACGGTTCGGGTGCCGGCTGCCGCATCGCAGGGCAGCTAACCGACGGCGTCGGCCAGGCCGGGTACCGATGGGAAGGCGTCTGCCCAGACCTCGAGCCGGCCGGGACAACCGATTTCGAGCAGCCAGTCACGTGCCGCCCGACCGGCGTCGCGAGCCAGTTCGCTCTCCTCTCGGAGGAGTAGGGAGAACATCACCTGCAAGAAGGGGGTGTCCGGGCTGTCCCTCTCCTCCCACATGCCGATGACCTCCGTGAAGGCCTCGACGGCGGCATCCACCTCGCCGTCGATTCCAAGCTGCGCTGCCTCCACCAGTCGCTGCAGCCCGGGCTGGATCAGGTACGGATCCGGGAAGCGAGCTGCGACCTGAGCGATGCGGTCGGCATCCCGCAGCCATGTAGCAGCGAACGCCGCCTGCAGGACAGCATCGTTGGCAAAGATCAGCTTGGTCCGCATCGCCGATTCGAAGGCTTCCTCCCACTCCCCCGCTTCGTTGTGCAAACCCGCCCGCAGCATGTCCCACAGATCGCGGCCCTGGGTCTCGGTCACCTCGTCGAAACGCGCAACGACGGCCTTTGCCGCATCGAGTGCGGCGTGGTCGCCGTCCCTGAGCCAAGCGAGGAAGTGACGGGCAAGCTCGAGCACTGCGGCCGGCTGAGCCGCCATGCCTTCGTGCTCGTACCGATCGATGATCGACTGGGTCTCGGCGTATCGGCCGCTGACGGAGAACCAGATCGCTTCCCCGGCGACGCTGTCGTCGAGCGACGCGTCACCCGCCCGCTCGGCGAGTTCTCGGTAGCGGGCGTTGGAACGTTCGATCTCGCCGCTGGTTGCGGAGAATTGCGTCAACGCCATGAGGTTCCCAAGCGCTCGCAATGCGGTCGAGAGTAGGCCTGCCGCTTCGGCTCTGGTGATGACCCCCTCGAACAGTGCGCGGGCCTCGACCAGGCGACCATCAAGTCCGAGGACCGAGGCCTTCGTTGTGAGACTCTCGAGCAGTATCTCGGTCTCACCGAGTCGTTCCGCTGGTTCGAGCAAGCGATCGATGGCCTCCAGAGCTTCACCGTGGCGGCCGACCAGCATCAAGGCCCGTGCTGCCTCTGCGACAACGGCGACGTCAGCGGCATCGAGCACGTCTCCGACTTCGCCGTAGACCGGCTCCACCAACGCAAGCGCACTATCACTCTGGTACGACCGGTTGAGGAGGTCCGACTCCCGAGCGACCGCAGCACGGAACCCCGGTGTGTCGCCGCAGCCTGCGTAGTACCGCTGCGCTGCGCGGGCATAGGCGAGACCTCGGTCGGTAGCAGCCGCCCATGCCGCCGGACGCGTTGCATCGAGCTGCATCTTGGCTCGCAACGCGGCGTCATCGCACATGGCAATCGCCTGGTCGTAGAGGTCCATCGCCTGCTCATTCGAGTGAAGCGCGGCAGCCCTCACCGCAGCATCGGTGAGCGCAAGGAGCGGGCGATCGGCCAACGCTGCCCGACCGGCATCCGCGGAGCTCTCCTCGTAGGCAACCATGTAGTGACCGGCCACGACCGGCGCGAGCTCGGGATCGTGCCGGCCGGCGTAGTACTCGGCGGCGGCGAGATGTCGGGACCGTGCAGCCTTCCGACCGAGCCGCCGATACGCGACCTCCCGAATCAGTGACTGAACGAAGGTGTACTGACCCCGCTCCGGGGACCGAGGATCGCCAACGACGTCGAGGATCTCCTGGCGCATGAGACGTTCGAGACCCGCCTCGATTCCTTCCCGGCCCCCGCCGCGCAACGCGCAGACAGCGTCCAAAGTGAAGGTCTGCCCGAGCACGGCCGCGTCCTGCAGCAGCATCCGGTCTGCGTCATCGAGCCGATCGAGCCGGGCGCCGATGACGGCGTGAAGTGACTCGGGGAGAACATCGCTCTCATGATCACCTGTGAACTCGTAGGCATCGCCGATGCGGCGCAGGTGGCCGGACGATGCCAGGCCGCGCACCATTTCGACGGCATACATGGGGATTCCGCCGGCACGTTCGGCGAGCCGATCGACCAGTCGTCCGTCGACTCCGGGGATGTAGGCATGGAGCAAGGCGGTCACGTCGGCATCTGCCAGCGGACCGAGCCGCAACGAGGTCATCGACCGCAGCTGGGCCCAATCCGGTGCTCGCTCGAGCAGGTCGGGCCGGGCGAGCGTGACGACGAGGATCGGTGATCGGGGCGATCGCTCGACGAGCTCACTGATGAACTCGAGCATCCCTCGGTCGGCCCAATGCAGATCCTCGAAGAGGAGGACGGTCGGCAGCCGATCCGCGAGGTGCTGAAAGAACAGGCGAAGGGCGGAGAACAGTTCCGGTCGGCCGCCCGGCGGCATCTCCTCGAGACCCAGCAGTCCGGCGAGTCGCGGTTCGACGAAGGCGTGATCGTCGGAGTTGGCGACGTACTCGGCGACGGTGGTGAGGAGCCGGGACCGGGCGTGTGCGTCTCGTTCGCCTTCCCGGATCCCACACCGACGCCGCACCATCTCCCCGAGTGCCCAGAAGGTCACACCGTCGCCGTACGACGGGCACCTACCGGTGTGTCCGTAGACGTGATCGGAACTCCGTTCGAGGTCGGCGAAGAACTCAGCGGCGAGCCGAGACTTGCCGACGCCCGCCTCGCCGACGATGGACACGAGATGGGCACGGCCGCCGTCCCTCACCTCAGCCAACGTGTCATGGAGCAGCCGCCGCTCCCGCTCGCGATTGACGAAGGGTGGCTCCCGGATCTCGGCCGCTGCCGATTCGTCGGCGGCGTCGGGCGCGGCCCGAAACACGAGCACGGGATCGGCCTTGCCCTTGACCGCCATCTCCCCGAGCGACCGGCAGGTGATCGTCCCGACCGTTGCGTCCCGAGTGCCCACGCCGACGTACACACTGCCGGGATCGGCCAGCGCCTGGAGGCGAGCGGCAACGTTGACAAGATCCCCGACCACCATGCCGGTGGCGTTGCCGCCTGCACCGACTGAGGCGATCCCGGTGTTGACCCCGGCCCGCAGCGCGAGCTCCGAGATTCCAACGTCGCTGCCGAGTCCCTGGGCCATCTCGACCAGTTCGGAGGCCGCCCGCACCGCACGTTCGGCGTCGTCCTCACGAACCTGCGTCGTACCCCACATGCCCATCACGGCATCACCGATGTACTTCTCCACGGACCCGCCGTGACGTTCGATGATCGAGCGGGCCCGATCGAAGTACGCGGTCAGGATCTCGCGGACCTCCTCGGGATGGTGGTCCTCCGCGAGCGTCGTGAAACCAACGAGGTCGGCGAAGAGGACGGAAACGAGCCGCATCTCCGGGGCGTCAACCGCACGGGCTGCCGGGGCGCCGAGCGCCGCACCACATGAGCCGCAGAACTTGTCTCCGCCCTCGTTGGCAGCGTCACATCCGGCACAGGTGATCGTGAGGGCGGCGCCACACTCGCGACAGAACCGCCGTGCCTCCCGATTCTCGGTTCCGCAGCTGTCGCAACGCACGTGGTCGTCCCGGTCGCACGTTCGACGCTATCGGACCGCCAACGAGACGGTCTAGGGCCCTCGCTCCCTTTGCAACGCCTGGCAGAATGGCTGCCCTATCGAGCGGGAGCGGCCGTGAGCGACAACGCAGCAACCATTGAGCGGCTCTATCGGGCCCTCCAGGAACGCGATCACGAGACGATGGCGTCGTGCTACCACCCCGACGTGCACTTCTCCGACCCGGTCTTCACCGACCTTCACGGGATCGAGGTGGCAGCGATGTGGCACATGCTGTGTGAACGAGGCACCGATCTCGAAGTCGAGTTCCGCGACGTCGAGGCCGACGGCGACCATGGGTCCGCCCACTGGGATGCTCGCTACAGCTTCGGCCCCGATGGCCGCCCGATCTACAACAGCATCGACGCGACCTTCGAGTTCGAGGACGGCAAGATCATCCGCCACGTCGACGACTTCAACCTGTGGCGCTGGACACAGCAGGCTCTCGGCTTCTCCGGACTCTTGCTCGGCTGGACCGGCTTCTCCAAGACCCGCGTTCAGGCGACGGCCCGGCGCAGCCTGGCCAAGTTCATGGAGCTGCACCCGGAGTACGACGCCGAGGAGTAGGGCGCGCGGGCACGTTCGGCAGCGAAAGGTTCAGGTCAGGTGTCGGGCCCACGAACTAGCCATCTCCCTCCGCCATGAACCACTCGTCGCAGCCGTAGAGCGGTGGTGCCAACTCGACCCCGTACTTCGTCCCCAGCCCCTCGATCAGGTCGGTGCGCCACAGCTGGCGGCCCGGCCAGCGATACAGCGGGATCACCACAAGCTCGTCTGCCATGATCTGCTCTGCCTCATGCGCCAGCTCGAGTGCCCGCTCCAGATCCAGGGTCTGACGCAACTCGTCGATGATCTGATCGAATCGATCACAAGCGGGTCCACTCGCAACCGAGTCGGCGGAGCACCAGCGATACGGATTCCAGTACGTCGTCTCGGTGTCAGCGTTGCGGTCGAAGACATCGAGGAACGAAGCGACCCCGACAGCGCCCGCGCTCATTCCCCAAGAGAACGCAGTCGTTTCGAACGGCTCCCGAACCGTACCGAAAGAGACCTCCCAGTTCACCGTTATGCCGACGGCTCCGAGCATCTCGGTGAGCAGCTCGGCGAGATCGAGACGGGCAAGACGACCGAGAGCCACGAAGTTCAGGCTCGGTGGCGCCTCCTCGCAATCGCGACCCAAGTCGCCGCAGAGGTCTTGGAGCAACGCACGCGCCTGATCTGGGTTGTAGTCGTATCGCGACCAGGGTTGCGGCGATTCTTGTCTCACGATCTCGCTGAACGAGTCAACCGGCTCGACCAGGCCCTGCCAGATCTGTTCGGCAATCCGCTCACGGTCGATTGCATGCGCCACCGCCTGCCGAAATCGAAGATGCTCCACGAGTGAATCAGGGTTTGCTATAGATCGGTTGGGGCCAAACTGAAACCCGAAGTGCTCCCACGCCGTCCCGTACTCTGGTCCGCCGGTGATACCTGGAGTCGAGAAGAACCGAGCCATGCTCGACGCCGTCTCCGCTGGATTCACCAGCACGAACGAGTCGAACGCGTGAACCGTTCCGTCGAGGAACCTCCGAGACTCGGCTTCGACCATCGCCGCCTCCGCCGCCTCAATGTCCTCGACGCCGTACTCCTCGTACACCGTCCAGTCCTCCTTGATGATCCGAGTTGCGGCGTCGTGTAGACGGTCCGGGAGGAGCGGGAGGGTCGCGTCGATGCGTTCGGTCTCCATGCTCCCCACCTCGATCCGAGCGAGGTAGGGCAACTGCTGGCCGGTATCGGGATCGCGTTTCCAGTAGGTCGGATTGGGCTCGAAGACAGCGACGTCCCTGAGGTCTCCAGAGACGTACTGGAAGGGACCGGCCGACAACCAAGGTCGGTCGTTCCAATCGGCTAAGAAGTCCGATCCCTCAACGTCGTGTCGCGGCACGATGTGGAGGAACAGGTCCATCCATCCGTTAGTCACACCGCCGAGCGTGTACGAGAAAGTCTTGGGTCCGATGTCGATCGACTCAGGAACGATCATTTCGTAGTACTCCCGGCTGAGGCCGGGGTTGGCGACACCGATCTCATACGTGAAGCGGAAATCGTCACCCGAGATTGGCGTTCCATCGGCCCAAAAGGCATCGGGCCGGATCTGGTAAGTGACGGTCAACGTCTCGTCGGCGTTCACGACGAGACCACCGTTCTCCTCCGTCGGCACCTCAGTGATCACATCCGGATTCATGGTGAAGGTCTCGTAGTCAACTTCAAGCGCACCGACGGTGAAGAGGGCGTACAGCGGCGGCGCGGTGTACCCCGTCCAAGGATTGAACGTCGAAGCGGGCGGAGGCCGCATCCAGAGGCGAGCAGTGCCCCCATAGGGATTGTCAGGGGATTCTGTGGTTGTCGGGGCGAACGTCGTCGA
>JASJAX010000083.1 GCA_030066755.1 Acidimicrobiia bacterium | reverse complement strand
CATGGCTGAGGCTCCTCGGGATCAACCGGGTCGACCGCTGGCGTACCTGAAGGATCTGCCGGTCGATTCGGTGAAGGGCATCGGGCCCAAGACGGTGAAACGGCTGACCGAAGCCGGGATACCTTCGGTGGCTGATCTGTTGCTGCACGTTCCGCGTCGTTACCTGGATCGATCGCAGGTCTTCGATCTGTCGGATGTCCCCCTCGGTGAGGAGGTGACGGTGGGCGGCACGGTGCTCTCCGTTGATCAGCGGCGGTTGCCTCGACGGCGCGTCATGACGACGGCGGTGATCACCGATGGCACCAGTGTGCTCAACGCTGTGTGGTTCAACCCGTACATCCGGATCAGAGAAGGGGAGGAGCTCCTGCTGTCCGGCAAGCTCGAACGATTCCGGGGCAAACTGCAGATGAAGTCGCCGGACGTGGATCGGGGCAACGACGGGCTCGTGACCGGACGAGTGGTTCCCATCCACTCGTCGGCCGCTGGATTCAGCCCGTGGAACCTACGGAAGGCGATTCACAACGCCCTCCTGCGTGCCCGACCGATTCACGAGGTGTTGCCCGAAGACCTGCTCGACCGGTACGACCTCGTCGATCGTGACGCCGCCATCGCCGGGATCCACTTCCCGGACACGAGAGCCGAGGCCGACGCGGCCCGGCGGAGGTTGGTGTTCGATGAGCTGTTCCGGCTCGAAATCGCGCTGGCGTTACGCAAACACCAACAGATCGACGAGTCCGCCGGGGTGGAGCACCGTGTCGACGCGACCTTGGTGTCGGCCTTCCTCTCAGCACTGCCGTACGAGCTGACCGGTGCGCAGCGTCGGGCCGTCGACGAAATCGCCCGGGACTTGGCGACTCCCCATCCCATGCACCGTCTCCTGCAGGGAGAGGTGGGGTCGGGCAAGACGGTGGTCGCCGTGGCGACACTCCTCACAGGTGTGCAAGGTGGTTTCCAAGGCGCCGTGATGGCTCCGACGGAGGTGCTCGCCGAACAGCACTATCTCGGGATTCGAGAGTTGCTCGACGAAGCGGGCATCGGCCCCGGACTCGAGGATGCCGCAGCGCCGACCGGAATGGACAACTTGTTCGCCGATGCACCCTCGACTGAGGAACGTCCCATGGTGAAGATGGCGTTGCTCACCTCGAACTACGCCGAGCTCAACTTCCTGCCGCCTGGGACCGCCCGTAGGTCCGACGTCGTGTCGTGGATCGGGGACGGCTCGGTCGATCTCGTCGTGGGCACCCACGCGTTGATTCAGGAGGGGCTCCACTTCGATCGACTCGGTGTTGCCGTGGTCGACGAACAACACCGATTTGGTGTGTACCAGCGTGTTCAGCTGCGTGAGAAGGTCGACGACTACGACCCCGACCTGCTCATCATGACGGCGACGCCGATTCCACGCACGCTGTCGATGACCCTGTACGGCGACCTCGATGTGTCGGTGCTCGACGAGATGCCGCCCGGCCGCACTCCCGTTGCGACCCGTCATGTGACCAAGGCGGAGCACGAGCTCCAACCGGTGTGGGATCTCGTGCGGCAGGAGGTCCTCGCAGGTCGCCAGGCCTTCGTTGTCTGTCCGCTCGTCGACGACAGCGACAAGCTGGAGGTGGTATCCGCAACCGCCGAGTACCACCGCCTGCAGGATGTGTTCCCGGATCTTCGCCTTGGGCTGTTGCACGGTCAGCTGCGACCCGAAGATAAGGACCGGGTCATGCACCAGTTCCGGGCCCGTGAGCTCGACGTTTTGGTCGCAACGACCGTGATCGAGGTCGGGATCGACATTCCCAACGCAACCGTCATGGTGATCGAGGATGCGGACCGATTCGGCCTCAGCCAGCTCCATCAGCTGCGGGGTCGCGTGGGGCGAGGCAAGCACGCCTCCTACTGCATCCTGGTGGCCGAACCGACGACGTCAGACGGTGAGGAGCGTCTTGCCGCGATGGTCGCAACGAACGACGGTTTCCGCCTCGCCGAGGAGGATCTCAGGATCCGGGGTCAAGGGACCGTCTTCGGGACTCGCCAAGCCGGCATGAAGGACCTCAAGCTCGCCGACATTCTCCGCGATGCCGACGCGCTCGTCGCAGCGCGCCGCGAGGCGTTTGCTTTGGTCGCCGACGATCCCGATCTCGTTTCACATCCCCAACTCGCCGAAGAGATCCGCGCGTTCCTCGGCGAAGACGTCGAGTGGCTGTTTCGCAGCTAGCAGCGGCGAGACTTGCGACCTGGGACTTGGGACTTGAGACTCTCCCCATGCGCATCATTGCCGGTGCTGCCAAGGGGCGGCGGCTCAAGTCCCCACCCGGGATCGGGACCCGACCGCTGACGGGCCGGGCGAAGGAGGCTCTGTTCTCGTCGCTCGGCACGCTCGTGGTGGACGCCGACGTCCTCGACCTGTACGCCGGCTCAGGGTCGATCGGCCTCGAGGCGCTGAGCCGGGGCGCAGCGTCGGCGGTGTTCGTTGAACGAGATCGGCGGATCGCCGACACCTTGCAAGCCAACGTCGACCTCGTCGGGCTCGGTGGAAGTGTCCGACGGACCGACGTCGAGGGCTTCCTGCGATCGTGTTCGTCGGACTACGACCTGGTATTCGTCGATCCGCCGTACGCAGAGGACGACGCCGTCGTCGCCGCAGTGCTCGGCGCCATTGCGCCCGTTGTGCGATCGCACGGCGTTGTGGTCGTCCACCGCCGGGCTGGGGGAGCGGAGCCGGTGGTGCCGGAAGGTCTCCACCTACGGGATCGTCGGCGCTACGGTGAAGTCGAATTGTGGCGATTCGGCAAGGAGGACCCGTGATCTCCGCTCTCGTGCCCGGGAGCTTCGACCCGCCCACGAAGGGCCACATCGACGTCATCGAGCGGTGTGCAGGCATCTTCGATCGTGTGCTCGTCGCTGTGGTGCGCAATCCGTCCAAGTCGCCGCTGTTCACGGCGGACGAGCGGATGGACCTGCTGCGTGAGTCGTGCAACGGGTGGGACAACGTCGAGTTCGGCTCGTTCGACGGACTGCTCGTCGACTACGCCGCAGCCCACGAGATCAATGTCATCGTGAAGGGCCTGCGGGCAATGACGGATTTCGACTACGAAATCCAGATGTCCCAGATGAACCGCCACCTCTCCGGCATTGTCACGTTGTTCGTGGCAACCAAGCCGGAGTACGGCTATCTGTCGTCCTCACTCGTGCGCCAGGTCGCCGGGCTCGGCGGATCGGTGGACAACCTCGTACCGGCGAATGTGTCGGTAGCACTGAAGGAGCGCTTCGGCCGTGACGGATGAGCTGGCACCCCAAGAAGAACCGAACGCGGAATCGGATGACCCCAGAGCGCAGCCGCCGCCGATCCCCGGCGAGCTGCTCGACATGCTCGATCGGGCGCGGTTTCGCATCGTCGACGTGCTCGAGGACATGATCGCCGAGGTCGAAGCCGCACGGACGGTCCCGCTCTCGACGAGTGTGATGGTTGGCAAGGACGAGTTCCGCGACAAGCTGCAGGCCGTCAAGGACGAGTCGACTCGTCTGTTCGAACAGGCCATGTCGGCGCTCCCCGAGGAGCTTCGTGCCGCGCGTTGGATGGTGCGCGAGCGTGAGAGCTACATCGCTCGTACCAATGAGAAAGCCCGCGAGGTCTTGACGAAGGCCAAGCGCCGTTCCGAAGACATGGTGTCCGAGTCGCACATCGTGGCTGAGGCGGTGGAAGAGGCCAACCGTCTCGTCCGTGCTTCCGAGAACGAGGCGCGACGGATCCGCCTGGAAGCTGAAGACCACGCGGAGCAGCGGCTGGCCGAAGCCGAGGCCATCCTCGGTGAGCTCATCCAATATGTTCGGGATGCTCGGTCGGTATTCCACCAGTCGCTGCCACCAGCACCCGACGTACCGGTTTCTGAGTAGCGGGCCTGCGGCCCGAGCCTCCAGTCGCCAGCCCTGACACCGCCGGTCGAGTGGCGTTGGACGCGGCAGACTGACGACCTCAGCTGCTGAGGTCGAGCCTCCAGCCCCCGGACTCCAGACCCCGGTGGGTTGACGACACGCCCGAGGCTGCGCACGCTCTGGTGGCTGGTGGCTGGTGGCTGGTGGCTGGTGGCTGGTGGCTGGTGGCTGGTGGCTGGTGGCTGGTGGCTACTGGCTACTCTCTCTGCCCCATGACTCGTTCCCCGTTTGTGATTCCGATCGGCGATCTGCTGCGCGATCGTGCCGAGCCTCGTGATGTCGACGTGGAAGCCTCGGTCGATTGGCACGTCGAGCTGTCGGCGGTGTTGCCCGAGCCACCGTTGACCGCGGCGCTGACGCTGTCGCCGATGCCCGGCGGGTTGCTGGTTCGAGGGTCCGTCTCGGGCGTGGCTCGGCACAGTTGCCATCGATGCCTCGAGGATTACGACGAACCGTTCTCCGTGTCGGTCGCCGAGCTGTTCGTTCGACCCGACGACGCCACCGAGGACGACTACACGATCGACGGCGACCAACTCGATCTCGAACCGCTGCTGCGCGACGACGTCCTGCTCGCGATGCCGATGCTCCCGACGTGCGCCGATTGCGGGGAACTTGTTGATACATCCCAAACCGACTTGAATACCGACGTCCCGGAGGCGGGCGACTCGCGCTCGCCGTTCGCGGTCCTCAAGGATCTGTTCGAACCGGGCCAGTAGTTCTGAGAGAGGTCCACCGATGGCGGTACCAAAGAAGAAGATGTCGCGTTCCCGCACGCGTCGCCGCAAGGCACAGTGGAAGGTCGCGGCACCGCGTTTGGTGCCGTGCCAGCAGTGCGGAGCCATGCACACCCCGCATCGAGTCTGCAAGCAATGCGGCTCGTACAACGGCCGCGAGGTCATCGAGCCCGCGAGCAACTGACCACCGCCGTGTCGCTCATCGCCGTTGACGCCATGGGGGGAGATCACGCTCCCGCCGAAGTCGTCGGCGGCGCCATCGACTCGGTTGCCGTGGGTATCGACGTTGTTCTGGTCGGCGACGAGACCCGGATCCGCCCGCTCCTGGACGCCGCCTCCGTCGACATTCCTGTCGTCCATGCCACCGAGGTCGTCGAAATGGCCGACGATCCGTCGCGTGCCATCCGCGAGAAGAAGGACGCGTCGATCTCTCGTGCCGCCGGTCTCGTCGCTTCCGGTGAGGCCGCGGGTTTGGTCTCAGCCGGCTCGACGGGCGCATCGATGGCAGCGGCTGCATTCATCGTCGGCCGTCTCCCGGGTGTGAGCCGACCTGCGATCGCGTCGTTCTTCCCCGGCAACAAGATCATCCTCGACGTCGGAGCCAACCTGAGCTGCGGCCCCAAGCACCTCGCTCAGTTCGCAGTGATGGGGGCCGCCTTGGCCGAAGGGCACTTCGGAGTCACGCCGCCTCGGGTCGGATTGATGAACATCGGCGAGGAGGAAGGCAAGGGTCGGGAGTTGGAGCGTGATGCATTCCGCCTCATCAGTGCGCTCTCCGGGATCGAGTTCGTCGGCAACCTCGAAGGGCGAGACCTGGCGCGAGACAGTGCCGATGTCCTGGTGACCGACGGATTCACCGGCAATGTCGTACTGAAGACCGCCGAAGGGGTTTCGGAGTTGGTCGTTCGTGTTGTGATGCGCGCCCTGGCTGAGGATCCCGGAGCGCACACCGAGCTCGTTGGACGAGCGAGCGCACAGTTCGATCCGGAGGGTGTAGGCGGGGCACACCTGCTGGGGACCAAGGGAGTCGTCGTGATCGCCCACGGCTCTTCGTCGCGCACGGCCGTCGCCAACGCCATTGCACTGGCGCACGAAGGAGCCGAGTTCGGTCTCGCCGAACACATCGCCGCCGGCCTCTCCGACGCCGCCCTCACAGTGAGCTGATCGATGACGGCGACGCCGCTCCGGGAGTTGCAGACGGCGATCGGGTACACGTTCGCGGACGGGGCATTGCTGGATCTCGCCCTCACGCATCGATCGCACTCGGCCGAGCACGACTCGACGGACTCCTACGAACGTTTGGAGTTCCTGGGCGACGCCGTGTTGCAACTCTCGGTGACGCACTACCTGTACGACGAGTATCCGGAGCTTCCGGAAGGCGAGATGGCGAAGGTGCGCGCCGCCGTCGTGAACGAGCGTGCGCTGGCCGGAGTCGCCCGGTCCTGGGGTCTCGGGCCGGCCTTGCGGTTGGGCAAGGGCGAAGAAATGACGGGCGGCCGATCCAAGGACTCGATTCTGTCTGACGTCGTCGAGTCGGTGCTCGGCGCCGTGTACCTCGAATCGGGTTTCCAGCGCGCCCACACGGTCGTGCTGCACCACTGGACCGACCTCGTCGACGCCCGGGCTGCGGCACCCGGCAGGCGGGACTACAAGACCCGACTGCAGGAGAAGATCGCGCAGACAGGGGAGCGGCCGCGGTACGAAGTCGAGGACCACGGTCCGGAGCACGCCAAAGAGTTCACCGCCAAGGTCTACGTCGGCGAGGAGATCCTCGGTGCCGGCACGGGGACATCGAAGAAGCGAGCCGAACAGGATGCCGCCCGAGCGGCGGCGGAGGCCCTCGGGATCGCCGATGCCTAGCGGGACCGGACGTGCCTGAGCTCCCGGAGGTCGAGACCACCCGACGTTGTCTCGAACCCGATCTCGTCGGCGCCACGATCCAGGACGTCGACGTGCGTCGCGATCGCATGGTGCGCCGTCAGGCTCGGCCTCAGGAGTTCCGGGATCGTCTCCTGCGACGGCGCATTCGGGGCCTGGGTCGGCACGGCAAGTTCCTCATCGCCGACGTCGAAGGGGACATTGCCTGGGTCACCCATCTCGGCATGTCCGGGCGCGTGTCGATGGCGAAACCCGACGAGCCCGAGCGACCCCACACGAACGTGGTCATTCGAACCGACCGGGAGGTGGAATTCCGGCTCATCGACCCCCGGACCTTCGGGTTTGTCGTTGCGTGGACCCCGGAGGAGCTCGACGGGTCGTCCCTCGGCCACATGGGGCCCGATGCGTATTCGGAGCTACCGAGGAGTCCGGTCTTGCGCCGGGGGCTCGACGGGCGCTCGGCGCCCATCAAGGCCCTGCTGCTCGACCAGCGCATCCTGGCCGGCCTGGGCAACATCTACGCCGACGAGGCCCTCTTTCGAGCCGGTATCGCTCCCGATCGGCCCGGCGGGTCGCTCACCGGAGATGAAGTGCAGCGACTCCGACGAGCCATCAAAGTCACGCTCGATGCCGGATTGAGGTGGGGTGGAACCTCACTCGACGACCTGGCCTACTTGCTGCCCGATGGCCGGGCCGGTGAGTACGTCCACCGGCTCCGGGTATACGGGCGGGATGGAGAGCCGTGTCGGCGATGTGGAACGGAGATCCAGCGGACCGTCCTGCGGCAACGATCGACCCATTGGTGCCCAGCATGTCAGACGTGACGGGGCGCGATATGGCCGACCTCACCGCCGTGACCGGCACCGTGTCCGGCCGGGTGCAAGGCGTCGGGTTCCGGGTCTCGACCGAATGGAAAGCCCGCTCGCTCCGGCTCGCCGGCTGGGTGCGCAACCTCCCCGACGGTCGGGTCGAGTTCTTCGCCCAGGGACCGCCGGATCGGGTCGTTGAGTTCGCCGGATGGCTCGAAGTCGGTCCCCGGGCCGCTCGCCCCGAGCACGTCGCCCTCACCCCCGTGCCCCCAGATCCCAACCTGACCTCGTTCACCGTGCGGGTGTAGCGCACTGTTGCCGGATCTGGCTACTGGCTACTCGCTACCGGCTACCCATTGCGGCTCGAGGCGGCCTGCTCCGTGGAGCCAGGATTAATCACGCCCATGTAATTTCCCCTGGTAACCTCGCAGAACCTTGCTGCTCAAGACGCTTTCGCTCGCCGGTTTCAAGTCGTTTGCCGACCGAACCCGCCTGGATTTCCACGGCGGGGTCAACGTCGTTGTCGGCCCGAACGGCTCGGGGAAGTCGAATCTGCTCGACGCCCTTGCATGGGTCATGGGCACCCAGGCAACCACCTCGCTGCGAACCCAGAAGATGGAGGATGTGATCTTCGCGGGTACGGCGACCCGGCCGGCGATCGGTCGTGCTGAGGTGACCCTCACCTTCGACAACGCCGACCGATTCCTGCCGATTGACCTCGACGACGTCGCCATGACGCGGCGCCTCTACCGGGACGGTACGTCCGAGTACGAGCTGAACGGCACGCCCTGCCGGCTGATGGACTTGCACGAGCTCCTCAGCGACGGCGGCGTCGGGCGCCATCAACACGTTCTCGTGGGGCAGGGGCAGATCGGGAACATCCTCAACGCCCGGCCCGATGAGCACCGTGCGGTCATCGAAGAGGCCGCCGGCATCACCAAGCACCGGGGCCGTCGTGACCGCTCGGTGCGGCGACTCGAGCAGACTGAGCTGGACGTTGCTCGCTTGACCGACATCCTCGATCAGCAACGCCGGCGTCTTCGTCCGCTGAAGCGGCAGGCCAATGCAGCGTTGCGCTACGACTCGGTGAAGGCCGAAGTGAAGGCGCTCCATCTGTGGCTCGGCGGCGAGCAGCTCCGCAAGATTCGCTCTCGGACGGCTGCGGCGACGGCGGAGCGGGCCGAGTTGGAGCATCAGGCCGACGGCGAGCAGGGCGAGCTCGAGCGCATCCGGGCGGACTTGGCGGCTCTCGAAGCATCGGCCGGCGAGGTTGGTGCATCGCTGCAACGGGATACGGCAGCAGCCGCCCGGCTCGAGACCGTCAGCGAGCGATACCACCGTATTGCCATGGTCGCGCGGGAACGGCGCCAGGCGATGGAGGGCCGGCTGCTCGGTGCAGACGAGCGCAAACGTGACCTCAGCACTGAAGTTGCCCACCTCGAGGGTGAGATCGCCCAGTCCAGCCAGGACGAGCAAGCGGCGCGCCTCCTGGCCGAGCGGCGCGAAGTGACGCTGCAGGCACTCGAGGACGAGGAGCGTTCGCTCGCCGAGCAGATCGCCCTGCCCGCAGAGGGTGTCATCGCCAATCTGCGCGGCGACCTCCGTGCGCTCGAAACCGCCGCCGAGCGAGATCGCCGAGAACGTGAAGCGCTCTCCCGGCGCCGCGAGGCAGTGGTGGATCGTATCGAACGAGAGGGCGCAGAATCCGCAGAACTCCACGATCGGATTCGTTCGACCGACAGTGAGGTTGGTCCCGTCCAGGCTCGGTACGAGGCCGATTCTGCCAGCCGGGAAGCCGCACAGGAACAGCTGGAAGTGGTCGAATCCGAGTTGCAGAACGCCCAGATCGACCTGGCCAAGGCGCGTGGTCGTGCCGAAGCGGTCGAAGCGGCCCTCGCCGGACTCGGCGATCCGGCGGCCCAGGAACGGGTAGCCGCGCACGATGCGGTGATCGGCAAGCTCGTATCCCACCTCGACGTCCCCGAACCACTGGCCGCAGCCGTCGACGGTGTCCTGGGCAGCTGGCGAGATGCCTACGTCGCCGCAAACGGCGATGCCGTCGCCGATCTGGCGCACCAGTTGAAGGCTGATGGGTTTGGCGGCGTCAGTGTGCTGGCCGCTGGACGCGGCGACGAATCCGATGCCGATCTGGCACGGCGGGTCGCCACGGATCACGGGGTGGAGGCGCTCGTCGATCGGTTGGGACCCGCAGCCGATCGGGGATTGGCGCTGCACACGCTCGGTGATGTGGTGTTCGTCGAGGGCTGGGTCTCGGGCTGGACGCTGGTGCACCGTTACGCAGGGCTGCGTGCCGTCACCCCGGAAGGCGACGTCATCACGACGACAGGCATCCGGCTCGCCGAACCCGACGGCGCGGGCCCCGCCGCCATGGAGGCAGCCGGAGTCGCGTTGGAGACGGCCGAGCGAAACGTCGATCGTGCCGAAGCCGCTCACACCACGGTCCGCCGCGAGTTCGATCGGGCACGTGAACGAGAACGTCTCGCGCTCGAGGAGCTCGAGACGATCGAAGCCCGTCTCGCCGGCTTCACGGAGGCCGTTGCCCTCGTCGAACGCGCCCAGGCCGAAGGTCGGGCGGAGCTCGATCGACTCGATGAGCGAGATCACTCGCTGATCGAAGCCGCCGCAGCCCGTGATGAGCGGATCGCCGAGTTGCGTCTTCGGGTGGCCGAGTTCGAAGGCGAAGAGCGAGCGCGTCAAGAGGCCTGGGATGCACTCAACCGGCGCCGCGACGCGGTCGCCCAGCGCCGAGACGAGGCGCGACGGCTCCGCGAGGAAGCAGCCGGCGTGCTTGCCAGCGCCGCCGAACGTTTGCGACTCCTCGAAGGACGGCTGGCCGCCGCTCGAACCGAGCTCCATGGTCTGGACGAACAACCGGTCGACCCTGCAGCCATCGAGCAGTTGAGCACGATCGAGGACACGGCTCGTTCGGCACAGCAGACCGTTCGTGTTCACATCGAGACACTGCGGGAACGCCAGCGTGAGCTGCGGTCGGCGGCTGGGATCGCCGGCAGCAAGCTGGACGAAGCACATCGGCGCCAACGAGCACTCGAGCAGTCACTCGTGCGAGCGCGGGAGCGGATGTCCGCCCTCGCCGTCGAGCTCGCCGAGCTACGGGTTCGCGACGAGTCGGTCGCCGAGGGTCTCCGACGCGACGCCGACGCGACTGAGGAAACGGCGCTGACGGCGCCGCGGCCGGACCTGGATGACGACGCGGACGCAGCCGAAGTGTTGGCATCGCGGGAGGCGCAACTGCGCCGGATGGGCCCGATCAATCCGCTGGCCGCCGCTGAGTACGAGGAGCTCGCAGCTGAGGTCGAACACCTCGAAACGCAGCTCGCCGATCTCGAGGAAGCCCGTGCGGAGCTTCGCAAGGTCATCGGAGCGCTCGACGACGAAATGGCGACGCTGTTCCACGGTGCGTTCGACGACATCGCACGCTTCTTCGAGGAGAACTTCGCTGAGGTGTTCCCGGGTGGGAAGGGAAGGCTGCGGCTCACCGATCCCCAGAGCCCACTCACCACGGGAGTCGAGATCGAAGCGCAACCGATGGGCAAGAAGGTTGGCCGACTCAGCCTGTTGTCCGGCGGAGAGCGTTCGCTGGCAGCGCTGGCCTTCCTATTTGCGGTGTTCCGCGCTCGGCCCAGTCCCTTCTACGTATTGGACGAGGTCGAGGCCGCTCTGGACGATGCGAACCTACGGCGGTTCCTCCGACTCGTCGATATGTTGCGCGAATCGGCGCAGCTCGTCATCATCACCCATCAACAACAGACCATGGAGGCGGCCGATATCCTGTACGGCGTCACCATGGAACCCGGTGAGTCGTCACTGGTCGTGGCCAAACGGCTCGACTCGGTGAAGGTCGGCTGAACCCGGTCATCACCCAGCTCCAAGGAGCCACATGGATCCGATCCTGATCGTTGTCATCGTGCTCGCCGTCGTCATCGTCGGCGGACTGATCGTGGTGCGCCGACGCGCGACGCCGCCAACACTCGACCGCCCCGCCGTCTCGGCGCCACCACGTGTTGAGGAAGCGGCCCCTCCCGGCCTCCGCAGCCGGCTGGGGAAGACGCGTCGGGCGATCTCCGACCGCCTGGGCGCTGTGCTCCGGGCCGACCACCTCGATGGAGAGTTCTGGTCGGACGTGGAGGACACACTGGTTGCTGCCGACGTGGGCGTCGGCGTTGCGAGCGATGTCGTCGCCGCGGTTCGTGGTCGCAACCCGTCCGACGGTCCGGGGGCAAGGGCCGCCTTGACCGCCGAACTCGTCGACCAACTCGGAGGACGGGATCGCTCACTCCAACTCTCGGGGGTGCCTTCGGTGGTCCTCGTGGTCGGCGTCAATGGCGGCGGCAAGACCACGTCGATCGCCAAGCTGGCGGCGCAGCTCGAACGCAGTGGTGGCGCGGTGGTCCTCGGGGCAGCGGACACGTTCCGGGCGGCAGCCGACACGCAGCTGCGCACCTGGGCGGACCGGGTAGGCGTCGATGTCGTCGCCGGTCAACAAGGCGCCGACCCGGCGTCGGTGGCGTTCGACGCCTACGCTGCAGCGAAAGCGAAGGGAGCGGCGACGGTGATCGTCGACACCGCCGGCCGGTTGCAGAACAAGGCCAACCTGATGGACGAGTTGAGCAAGGTCGCCCGGGTTCTCCGACGCGAAGCCGGCTCGATCGACGAGGTGTTGCTCGTGATCGACGGAACGACGGGTCAGAACGCCATCTCGCAGGCCAAGAGCTTCACGGATGCAGTCGGTGTCACCGGCATCATCATCACCAAGCTCGACGGCACGGCTCGCGGCGGTGTGGCCCTCGCCGTCGAGCGAGAGTTGGATGTGCCGGTGAAGTTCATCGGGGTCGGCGAGGGGGTCGATGACCTCATCCCGTTCGAGCCGGAATCGTTCGTCGACGCATTGCTCGGCGCATGACCGAACCCTTGCACGAGGTGCTGCTCGATCAGGCACGTGAGGCGGCGGGCACGGCGTACGCTCCGTACTCGGACTTCCATGTGGGTGCAGTGGCGGTTGCCGATGATGGCCGGGTGTTCACCGGTGCCAACGTCGAGAACAGCGCGTACGGCGCCACCATCTGCGCAGAGGCGAACGCAATCTCCACGGCTGCAGCGGCCGGGGTCCGCAAGATCGATGCCGTGGCCGTGGCATGCCTCGATACCGGCGAGTGTTACCCGTGCGGGAACTGTCGCCAGGTCATGCGGGAGTTCAATGTCGAGCGGGTCATCGTGCAGGAGCCGAACGGCTCGTACCGAGTGCACACGCTGACCGAACTGCTGCCGCATGCGTTCGGTCCGGACCAGCTGTCCGGCGGAGGGTGAACCAGGACTCGTGCCTCGGCCGATCGCCGCGCCGGCAGGAGCGCCGGTGACCGGCGGATCTGTCGACCGTCGAGGCTTCTGGCTCGGCGTGGCGGCATACGGCCTCTGGGGCCTGTCGCCGATCTACTGGAACCTGCTCGACCACGTGCCCGTGATGGAGGTGCTCGCCAACCGGGTCACGTGGTCGGTCCCGCTGCTCGCCGTGGTTGTCCTCGCTCGTAACCGCTGGCCGCTTCTCGTGGCCCAAATCACGTCGCCCGCAACGGTGGTCATCGCCATCGGTGCCGCCGTCGTGCTCGCACTCAACTGGGGCATCTTCATCTGGGGAGTCAGTACCGGACACGTGGTCGAGGCCAGTCTCGGGTATTTCATCAATCCACTGCTCTCGGTGGCGCTGGGCGTCGTGGTGCTGCGTGAGCGACTGAGCCGTGGTCAGACGATTGCCGTTGGCCTGGCGGCGATCGGTGTGCTCTACATGACCGTGCGTATGGGCACCGCTCCCTGGATCTCGCTGGTTCTCGCCACGTCGTTTGCGATCTACGGGCTGTTGAAGAAGCACCCGAAGGCCGCTCCGGCGCTCGAGGGTCTCCTCGTCGAGATCTCCTCGCTGTTCGTTCCGGCTCTGGTGTGGGTCGGCGTGGGGCTGGCGGCCGGTGATGGACAGCTCGGGGGCACGTTCGGGACGACAACGCTGCTGGTCGGGGCCGGGCTCATCACCGTCGTCCCGCTGCTCGCCTTCGGCGAAGCCGCCAAGCGGATCCCGCTCTCCATGATCGGCCTGCTGCAGTACCTCGCTCCGAGCCTCCAGTTCATCCTCGGGGTCTTCGTCTACGGCGAGGTCGTTGGGTCCGATCGGCTCGTCGGTTTCGTGCTCGTTTGGCTCGGGCTCGTCGTGCTCTCAGCAGAGAGCCTGTTGCGTCGGCGGCGTGAGGTCTCGGTTGCCACCGCTACGTCGTGAACCGTCGGGTCAAGCCTCAAGGTCGACAACGGCGTGCCGATACGACGCACTATGGGAGACCAGCGAGGTCGAACGCTCGACGACGGTTGGATGAGCCCTCTGGCTCGGACACTGATGCTGAGCATCGGGTGGATGCTCGTCATAGCGTCACTCGGCGCTGCGCTGGTCGGTCTGGTGATGGGAACCCCGGTCCTGTCCTTGGTGGGGGCACTGACTGGGTTCGTAGCGTGGACCGTCGCCGGCATGATGCCGGAGCCGCTTCCCGCTCCCCGCAAACCGGTGCGCGACCGGATGGAGACCATCCGTCGTCTGGCCGGACACCATCTACCGACATAGCGAGGCCCGGGCTGCGCCGAACGGCGGCTCGTTGCTCCTCCTTCTCCTCCGCAGACCGGCGCATCAGCGCCGGTCTGTGTCGTTCGGCCCCGTGTTGACTCCACGTTGCCCGGTACACTGATCCTTGCCGGCGCCGCTCGCCCGGCATCGCAGAAAGGGTGGACCTCGTGCTCACGGTGTACTGGTTGGCCACACTGATCGGTTGGCCGTTCGTCCTCTTCTTCCTCTTCTCCGGTGGCGACTTCGACGCCGATTTCGACGTCGAAACCGGGTTGGATCTCGATCCCGACATCGATATCGACGTTGCCGACGCAGGACCGCTCGACGCGATCCTGTCGTTTCTCTCATTCCGGGCGCTGGCGTTCTTCGCCGCGTTCTTCGGCCTGGCGGGATTGCTCCTGACGTGGGTCGATGCCGGAACCGTGCTCACGATCGTTCTCGCCGCCGGTATCGGGTTCTTTGCGTTCTGGTTGAACGGGATGCTCTTGCGATATCTCAGCCGCAGCAGCTCGGACAGCAGCATCCGCGACCGTCACATTGAGGGCAGCCCGGCAACCGTCACCATTCCCATCCGCCCCGGACATCGGGGTCGGGTCACCGTCGACGTCCGCGGCCAACGGCTCGTGTTCACTGCGGCGCCGTACGTCGAGCACGAGGACGCCGTGTTCGACGTCGGTGACAGCGTGGTCATCGTCGAGATCGACAAAGGCACCGCAAAGATCGCCAATCTCGACGTCGGCTAGAAGCTTCAAGATCAATACACCTACACAGGAGGCACTGCCTTGGAGATCCTCATCGTCGTAGCTGCTCTCATCGTCGGCGCCGTACTGGTGGTCGGCGTTGCAGTGAAGTCATTCATCGTGATCTGTCCGCCGAACCAGATTGCGGTCATCACCGGCCGGACCCGGGAGCTTCCCGGCGGCGGCACCATCGGCTATCGCGTCCTGCGCGGCGGCCGCACGCTGCGGTGGCCCATCATCGAGAAGGTCCAGTTCATGGATCTCAACACGATCGCCATCGAAGTTGCGGTCCAGAACGCGTATTCCAAGGGAGCCATCCCGTTGAACGTGCAAGGCATCGCCAACGTGAAGATCTCCTCGAAGGAAGGGCTGCTCGAGAACTCGGTCGAGCGATTCCTCGGTCGCCCGCCCCAGTACATCCCGCAGCTCGCCAAGGAGACGCTCGAAGCGAACCTCCGTGGCGTCTTGGCGACGCTCACCCCCGAGGAAGTCAACGAGGATCGCCTGAAATTCGCTCAGACGCTCATCGACGAAGCCGACGATGACATCCGCACGCTGGGTCTCGAGCTCGACGTGTTGAAAATCCAGAATGTCACCGACGAGGTCGGCTACCTCGATTCGGTCGGTCGCCGGCAGACGGCCCTCGTGCTGAAAGAGGCGCGAGTCGCTGAAGCACTTCGCCAAACCGAGGCTGAGGAGCAGGAGGCCGATGCCCGGCGCCGTGCCGAGGTCGCCAGGGTCGAAGCCGAGCTGGAGATCGTCGAGAAGCAGAACGCTCTGCGCGTCCGCAACGCCGAGCTGGAACGAGTGGCGGCCGCCAAAGAGGAGGAGGCGAAGGTCGAAGCCGATCGGGCGCGTGTCGTGGCCGAGCAGGAGCTCGAGCAAGCCCGTATCGAGCTGCAGCATCGTCGGCTCGAGGCCGACGTCATCGCCCCCGCCCAGGCCAAGAAGGAGGCGATGGAGCTCGAGGCTCGCGGTGCCGCCGCGTCGATCATCGAGGACGGCAACGCCCAAATCGAGGTCTTCCGCCGCCTGGTCGAGCAGTATCAGGGTGCCGGCGAGGAGGCGCAGCAGATCTTCGTGCTCAACATGCTCCCGGAGCTCGTTGACAAGATCGTCGGCACCGTGAGCGGTGTCAGCATCGACAAGGTCTCGGTCATCGACGGGGGAGGAGCGTCGGGAAGCAACTCGATTCCTGGTCTGCTCGGTCAGCTCCCGGCATCGGTCATCTCGCTCACCGAGCAGATCGAGAACGCAACCGGCGTGAACATCCTGAGTGGGCTCGGCGCCCGGGGCTCCGGCGGTGAGGTTCTCGAAGCGGAGGCCGCGTCCGAGGAGTGAGGCGCCGGCGCGTTCCATGGATCGCAGCCGCCATCGCCTTCGCCCTCGCATCGTGCGGGGGCGATGGGACGGTGGATGGCCCGGTGCTGGCCCGTGCGTCGTCCTTGATCGCGCCAGGCGGCGATGATGCAGAGGTACTCGGCACGGTGGTGATCGACGTGGACGAGGGGTGCGTCCGGCTCGAACTCGACGGCATCCGCTACCCGGTGGTGTGGCCGGCTGGCGCCCGGTGGGAGTCCGATGCGCCGGGCGTGGAGCTCGGCGGGAACACCATCACCGACGGCACCGAGGTGGTCGGCAGCGGTGGCTGGTACGACTTCGAAGGTGTCGTCGACCTCGCCGGGCCGGCTGTTGCCGAGGCCGCCCAGCGCTGTATCGGCCCCACCAACGAGATCGCGATGTTCAACGCCAAGAGCGAAATCCGCATCGACCCCTGAACCAGCAAGGGGCCCGAAGGGATGTTCGTCCCTCCGGGCCCTACTGACGACTGACGACTGACGGGTGCGAGGAGCGTTAGCTCCTCGCCTTCAACGCCTCCACGAGTGCGGGCACCACCTTGTTCACATCGCCGACGATTCCGAGGTCCGACACGTCGAAGATCGGCGCTTCCGGATCCTTGTTGATCGCAATGATGGTTGTTGCGTCCTTCATCCCGACGAGGTGCTGCATGGCGCCTGAGATTCCGCACGCCACGTAGACGCTCGGCTTGACGGTCTTGCCGGTCTGCCCGATCTGGTACGAGTAGGGCACCCAACCGGAGTCGACGACCGCGCGGGTGGCGCCGACGGCACCTCCGAGGAGCTTGGCGAGTTCGTCCATCATGGCGAAGCCATCGGCGTTGCCGAGGCCGCGGCCTCCAGAGATGATCACGTCGGCTTCCTCGAGGTCGGGTCCTTCGCTCGCCTCGACGTGGCGCGAGAGCACCTGCGCGCTCCCAGCGTGGCCCGTCTCAGGCATGGCGATTGCGACGACCGCCGGCTCTGCGCCGCCTGCGGGTTCGGCAGGAAATGCCTTGGGGCGGGTGACGACGATCACGGGGCCGCTTTCGGCCTTGGTGGCGACCTTCGTGCTGCCACCGAGGATCTCGTTGTACGCCACGACCGACCCGCCATCGACTTCGAGGGCAACGGCGTTGGAGAGCACCGTTGCGCCCATCCGGGCGGAGAGACGCCCGGCGACGTCGCGGTCGGTGCTGCCCATCGAGAACATGATCACGCTCGGGGCGTCGCTGGCGGCCAGGTCGGCCATCGCGGCGGCGGCCGCCGCCGAAGGCAGTGCGTCGCCGGGGTCGAGGTGGTACACCTTCGTGACTCCGTGATCGCCGAGGGCGGCGAAGGCCGCCGGGTTGCCGGTACCGACGTAGAACGCCGCAACCTCACCCCAGGCTCGGGCGGCGGTGGCCGCCTCCAGCGATGCTGCCGACGGCGCCCCATCCGTTTCTTCAGAGAAGACCCACGTCGTCATTCAGATCACCTTCACTTGTTCGAGCATCGCCACGATCTTGGCGTATCCCTCACCGTCGTCCTCGACGATCTCGCCGGCTTCGCGGGCTGGAACAGGCTCGACTGCCTGGATCGTCTGTGTGGTGGTCGGGGAAACCCCGACGTCACCGCAGCCGAGGGTGTCCACGGGCTTCGACTTCGCCTGCATGATGCCCTTGAAGGTCGGATACCGTGGCTCGACCACGCCCGACGTGACGGTGACGAGCACCGGAACAGCCGACTGGACGACGTCGTAGCCGGCGGCCGTCTGGCGTTCGATGCGCACTGCGCCGTCTTCGGCGAGCTCCACCTTCTTGGCGAAGGAGAGCGACGGTACGTCGAGCAGCTCGGCGACCTGCTGCGGCACGACACCGGTGTAGCCATCGGTCGACTCGGTGCCGGCGATCACGAGGTCGAAACCTTCACGTTGAATGGCCCCTGCGAGGACCTTGGCCGTCGTGAGCGAGTCGCTGCCTCTGAGCGATTCGTCATCGACGATGACCGCCTTGTCGGCGCCCATGGCGAGTGCCTGACGGATGCCTTGAAGGTTGCCGGACGGGGACATCGATACCAGGGTGACGCTGCCTTCGGTGGCTTCTGCGAGCTGGAGAGCGACTTCGACGCCGTAACGGTCGGTGTCATCGAGCACCTGATCGTTGGGTCGGACGACGTAGTGGCTATCGGGATCGAGCTCGTAGGGCGTCGCCGGATCGGGGATCTGCTTGACGCAGACGGCGATTCTCATCGGCGTTACTCCTCATCGGTAGTTCGGATCACATGCCGTGTGGGCGCGATACTACGGACTTTGAGCGGACACTCAAAAAACGGTCTCTGATCGACGGTGCGACCTCAGGTGGGACCGAACACCATGATCGTGGTCCCGTCGCTGTCTCCGTCGCCGTCTCGGTTTGCGGCTGCGTCGTAGATGTAAGCCGGCGTCGGTCCGGCGATGTTGGTCACCGCGAACGGGATCTTGACCTTCGTGTCGTTGACGAGCACCCGAACCGTGCACCTGCCGTTGGCCCCCGTCGTGCAGGTCTTCACCTTGTTCTGGCCGAACACCCCGGTGACTTCGGCGCCTTCGACCGACATCCCCG
>JASJAX010000082.1 GCA_030066755.1 Acidimicrobiia bacterium | reverse complement strand
TCCCGGACGACCATCCGGCCATCAGCACGCCGAGTGCCGAGAGCGAGGAGATCGCCAAGAGGAAGAACACCCCGAGGTCGAGGTCCTCAGCAATGAGGTCGGGCCCGAACGGGATGATGACGTAGATGGCGGTGGTCGCCATCAAGACGATGTACGGGGCGAGTCGATAGACGCGGTTGTCGGCGGCAGCGGGTACGAGATCCTCCTTCTGGAGGAACTTCAACCCGTCGGCGAGTGGCTGCGCCCACCCGAATCGTCCACCGGCGAAGTACGGCCCAATCCGGCTCTGCATGTGCGCAGAGATCTTCAGCTCACCGAAGATGACGATGAGCGCCCCCGGCAGCATGACGGCTGCCATAACCACGACGACCTTGATGACGAGCAGCAGCCAGAAGTTCATGCGTGACCGCCTTTGGCGGTCACGTAACGAGTTTCGCTTCGGGCGAAACTCGTGGCGGGGTTCCCCTTCGGGAGCTCGGAGTACTGAGTACTGAGTACTGAGTACTGAGACCGGAGCGCAGCGAAGGTCTTCATCGATCCACGTCTCCGAGAACGAAGTCGAGGCTGCCCATGATTGCTACCAGGTCCGGGACCAATTGGTCCTCGAGGAGCCACGGCAGGATCGAGAGGTTCGAGAAAGACGCCGAGCGGATCTTCAGGCGGTACGGAATCCGGCCGCCCTCCGAGACGATGAAGTACCCCATCTCCCCCTTCGGGTTCTCGGCCCGCACATACGTTTGACCCCTCGGAACCTTGAGCACCCTCGGCACCTTGGCTTGAAGCGGGCCCGACGGGATCGAGGAGACGGCCTGCTTGATGATCCGGACAGACTGGCGGATCTCGGCGAGCCGGACGAGATACCGGTCGTAGCAATCTCCGTTGGCGCCGACCGGGATGTCGAACTCGAATTGGTCGTACGGCAACACCTGTTCGTGCTTGCGGAGGTCGAAGTTGACTCCGGATGCCCGGAGATTCGGCCCGGAAACGCCGTAGAGGATCGCTTTCTCGGCGGGGATCACTCCAACCCCGACGGTGCGGGCCTGGAAGAACTCGTTGCCGGTGACCAACGTGTCGAGTTCGTCACAGACGCTCAGGACCTTGTCCATCGCAGCATCGGTCGCAGCGATGAAGCCTGCCTGGAGATCCATCGACACCTTCTTCTGCGTCGACCCGCCGCCGGCAGCAGGCTTCACCCCACCCACACGGTTGAAGTTGGGGTGGAAGCGACCGCCGGTCAAGCCCTCGATGATGTCCATGACGTGTTCGCGCTCACGGAGGGCATACATAAGCGGAGTCGCGGCGCCGAGCTCCAGCGGGTAGGACGACATGAAGAGGAGATGAGACGAGATCCGGGTCATCTCGGTGAGGATGAGCCGGATGTACTGGGCCCGTTCCGGGACCTCGATGTCCATCAGGCGCTCGACGCCGACGATGAACGGGATCTCGTTGGCAAAGCCGGACACCCAATCGATCCGGTTGATGAGCGCCGTGATCTGGGCGAAGGTTCGAACCTCGGAGATCTTCTCGTAGCCGCGGTGCATGTAACCGATGACCGGCTCGACACTCTCGACTCGCTCTCCGTCAACGCGGGCGACCAGCCGGAGCACACCGTGCGTCGAAGGGTGCTGCGGCCCGATGTTGAGCGTCATGTCCGGGGTTTCGAGCTCGACGGAGACGGCGGCATCGGACAAGTGCATGGCGGCGACGGGGTCGAGTTGTTGCGTCACTCGGCACCCCTTTCCACTGCGGCGGCCTCGGTGTTCTCGGTGCTCGGACCGTCTTCGGGCATGCCTTCGACGTCAACCGTCCCGGGCCACGGTTTCACCTCGCGGGCGAGGAGTGGGAACGACTTGCGGAGTGGGTGTCCCTCGAACTCGTCGGGGAGGTAGATGTTGACGAGGTGCGGATGCCCGGTGAATCGCAGACCGAACATCTCGGCCGCCTCACGTTCGTGCCAGGCGGCGCCACCGAAGACCGTGACGAGTGAGTCGATCACCGGATCGTCTTTGGGGACTGACGCGACGAGGATTGCGCCATTCGCGTTGGCGACCGAGGACAGGCGACACTGGACGTCGAACCGTTCCTCGAGGTCCTCGACATCGGAGGCAGGCTCTCCAACGGTCACTTCTCGGGACCAATCGGTGGCCGACAGCCACGAGAAGAAGTTGAGCCCGGCCTTGTCGCGGGCTTTGGTAGCCGCATCCCGCCACGCAGTCCGGTCCACCGTGATCTGGACGGTTCCGTGATCGGCAGACCAGGCCTCGGCGTCGAGCGTGCCGGCGAGCTGCTCCGCCCATTGGGCGAGCGCATCCGGCTCGACGGCCTCGTTCTCCTCGGTTTCGGGGGTGTCAGACGGGGAGTCGGTCAACCTGATTCCACTTCTCGCGTACGTCCTCGTTCTTGATCTGTTCCTGGAGCAGCACGATGCCCTCCATCAATGCCTCGGGCCGCGGCGGGCACCCGGGCACGTACACGTCGACGGGGATCACCAGGTCGACACCCTTGGTGACGGAGTACGAATCCCAGTACGGACCGCCGCAGTTGGAGCACGAACCCATCGAGATGACGTACTTGGGCTCGGGCATCTGGTCATAGAGGCGCCGCACGGCGGGAGCCATCTTGTCGGTCACCGTGCCGGCTACGACCATCAGATCTGCCTGCCGCGGCGACGCCGGGAGCGGAATGATGCCGAAGCGCATGAAGTCGTAGCGAGGGCTCGAGGCCGCCATCATCTCGATCGCGCAACACGCGAGACCGAACTGGAAGAACCAGAGCGAGTACCGGCGGCCCCAGTTGAGGAGCCAGGAAACGGGCTTCACCCCGCCGAAGCGATCGATCACTCCCAACGGAGCACCCCCTTGCGGATGGCGTAGAGCAGCCCTTCGAAGAGCGTGAAGATGAATATGGACATGACGATCAGCACGTAGAGGCCTTGGCCGTTGGCGGCGAAGTCCTCGATGATCACTGCCCAGGGGAAGATGAAGACGGCTTCGACGTCGAAGATCAGGAAGAGCAGGGCGAAGATGTAGTAGCGGATGTGGGTCTGGCTCCAGCCACCGCCCACCGGATCGATGCCACACTCATAGGTTTCCGACTTGATGCGGTTCGGCTTGTCCGGCCGGAGCAACCCGCTCGCCCAGATGGCGAGCCCAACGAGGATGAAGCCGAATGCGATGAACGCCCCAACCGTGATGTAGCCGCCGAAATACTCGTCCAGCACCCGTCAAACGCCCTTCGCTCCGTCGTCCCGTCTTGCGACAGGGTCCTCATTCCCGGGGCGAGTATAGGAACCGGAGTATGGGGTCCAAAGTCAGGCGCTCGGCTTCGCCGAGCGAGTACTGAGTACTGAGTACTGAGTACTGAGACCCGGCCCGACGTCGTGGACCGATTCGGTCGGGAACACGGATTCGCGACGCAAGACGCCGAGTCTCTTCTACCCAACACCGGCCAATGGACGGACCCATGAGACCCAGGGCCTGGGACCTGGGACCTGACAGCCAGCGAGTTGACTTGCGGTCTGCGACTCCAGACCTGAGACTCCCCTCGTGCCGTCCATCACTGTTCCGGACTATTCCGGCGGGTCGCTCGTCAACCTCGTTGCCGAGCTCGAGGCGCGGCTTGGTGGATCTCCACCGTCGCCGCGGCTCCACACCGCGCTCGCCTCGCTCATCCCTGATGCTGCGACCTACGTGTTGGTGGTCTTCGATGGTCTGGGGGACCTCCAGTTGCACCACCCCGCTGCGGCGTCATTGCTCGCTGACCGGGTTGGGGCGATCGACTCGCCGTTTCCGGCGACTACCACGGTCAGCCTCGCCACCATCGCAACAGGCCGGCCGCCGGCGCAGCACGGCCTCCTCGGCTACCAGCTGTGGATGCCCGAGGTCGAGCAGGTCGCCAACACGATCAAGTGGACCACGTTGTGGGGCGAGCCGCTCGACATCGACACGACGGACCTGCTTCCGGCACCGAATCTGTGGGAGCGACTGGTCGCAGCCGGGGCGGAGCCGATCACCATCCAACCGGCCGGCTTCGACCGCACCCCGCTGACCCGAGCGCTCTACCGGGGATGTCGCTTCGAGGGGATCCACACCGTTGGAGAATGGGTCGAGGCAACAACGCAACTCGCCGGCGCAAATCGACGTCTCGTCGTGGCGTATCTCCCCCAGGTCGACTTCGCCGCCCATGTCCATGGGCAGACCTCGGTCGAGTACGCCGACGCCGTCCGCACGGTCACGCTGGCGTGGGAACACCTCCGCCACCGCCTGCCCGACGATGCCGTGCTCGTTGGGACCGCCGATCATGGACACATCGACTTCCCGGCGGGCCACCAGATCAAGATCCCGAAGGCTGACCACGATGGGCGCACCTTCTACGGCGACGGGCGAGCGATGTACGTCAAGGGCGACGGAGGAACGCTGGCCGGCAATCTCCCAGCAACGTGGATCATTCGCGAGGAAATGGAGCACTGGTGGGGTCCGGGACCGCATCATTCCACATTCCTGGAGCGCGCACCGGATGGGGTCCTCGTGGCCGACGACGACGTGCTCCTGCTCCACCGCCACAGCGACGACCGCATGATCGGCAATCACGGAGCGCTCACGGACGCCGAGCGTCGGATACCGCTCCTCATCTCCGGCTGAACTGGAATCGAATTGCACTACCTGAGTAGTGTTTTTAAGCTCACCTAATCTCAGTTCAGAGGAAGCCCTAATCATGCGTGGCCGGCTGGCCTTTCTGTTCATTCCGTTGGCCCTCATCGCGGCCGCGTGCGGTGGCGATGACGGCGACTCGATCACGGTCTACTCGGGACGGTCGGAGGAGCTGATTGCACCGCTCATCGAGCAGTTCGCAGAGGCGACCGGCATCAACGTGGAGGTGCGGTACGGCGACAGCGGCGAGTTGGCTGCCACCATCCTCGAAGAGGGTGCCAACTCCCCCGCCGACGTCTTCTTTGCCCAGGACCCGGCATCTCTCGGTGCGGTGGCGGAAGGCGGCCAGTTCGCCACCTTGGACGATCGTGTTCTCGGCCAGGTCTCGGCGCGATTCTCGGACTCGGCAGGTGCGTGGGTAGGAGTCTCGGGACGCGCCAGAGTCGTCGTGTTCGATACGACGGAGCTGACGGCCGACGAGCTGCCGATCGACGAGTCGGCTTTCACGAACCCCGAGTGGCGCGGCCGGATCGCCATTGCGCCGACCAACGGATCGTTCCTTGCGTTCGTCGCCGCCAAGATCCTGCTCGACGGCGAACCTGCGACCCTCGAGTGGCTACGCGGGATGGCCGCCAACGAGGCGCCGACCTACCCGAAGAACTCGGCGATCGTGGCTGCGGTCGATTCCGGCGAGGTCGAAGCCGGTCTGGTCAACCACTACTACTTGTTCCGGCGCATTGCCGAAGAAGGTGACGTCGTCGCAGCGAATCACTTCCTCAGCGGCGACAGCGCGGCTTCGTTGGTGATGCCGGCCGGAGCCGGGATCCTTGCCTCCAGCGACAAGAGCGACGCTGCGTCCCGGTTCATTGACTTCCTCCTCTCCGCAGACGCTCAGGCGTACTTCGCAACGGAGACCTACGAATATCCGCTGGCGGCGGGTGTCGATGCCGATCCGTCACTCCCGCCCCTCGACACCATCGAGACACCGAACCTCGATCTTTCCCGACTCGCTGAGATGCTCGATCGGGCGACCGACCTCGTGGCGGAGGCCGGGCTGTTGTGAGCCTGGGCGTCGGGCAGCTCGGGGACCGGGGCGTCTCCCCTGAGGCCCTGAGGGAGCCCGCCATCGTCGCTCGGTCTGCTCAGCGACGCGCCCCCCGCTGGCTGTGGATTGCGGCCGCCGCCGTCCTGGTTCCGGCTGTCGTTCCGCTGGCGTTTCTGGGCGCCCGCGTGCTCGGCGCCACCGATGCCGCGTGGCAGGTGCTGTTCAGCGGGCGGACGTTCGAGCTGGTCCTCCGCTCGATGGCCTTCACGACCGCTGTCACGATCTCAGCAGCCGTCATCGGCGTCGGAGCCGCGTGGCTCACCCTGCGTCTCGACCTCGCCTGGCGCCGCACCTTCACGGTGTTGATCGCACTGCCCCTGGTGATCCCGTCGTACGTGCTGGCGCTCACGTTCCTGTCCTTCTTCGGGCCGCGGGGCTTGTTCGCCGACGTCACGGGGTTCGGACTGCCGTCGATCACCGGGTTCCTTGGGGCCTGGATCGTCCTCACCCTCTCGACCTATCCGTACGTGTTCCTGATCGTGCGCTCGGCGTTGCGCCGGCTCGACCCTTCCCTCGAAGAGGCGGCACGGGGCCTCGGGGCCTCGCCGTGGCGCACATTCCGAACCATCACCCTCCCCCAGTTGAGGCCGGCCATCGCCGCCGGCTCGTTGCTCGTCGCGCTCTACACCCTGTCCGACTTCGGTGCGGTGTCCCTGATGCGCTTCGATGCCTTCACACGGGTGATCTACGCCCAATACGCCGGCCGCATCGATCGCACCCCGGCGGCGGTGCTTGCGGTCGTCCTGATCCTGATCGCCCTCGTCGTCTTGTGGGCGGAGCAGCGGTCTAGGGGCCGGGCGCAATACTTCTCCCGGCGCCCCAGCCGGGCCTTGCGACGGCTCGTTGTCACCGGCCGTCAGCGCGTTGCCGCGTACGGCGCTCTCGTCACCATCGTTCTGGCCGGGGTCGGCCTGCCGGTCGCCACCCTCACCGCATGGTTGATCCGCGGCCTTGCCCGAGGCGACACGATCGACATGCGTTGGGGCGCCGTCACCGGCTCGGTCACCGGTTCACTGGCCGCCGCTCTGATCGCGATGGCGGCTGCAGTGCCGGTCACCATCCTCACCGTGCGTTACCGGAGTCGGGCTGCGGCGTGGCTCGACCGCTCCGTGTACGTGGTGTTCTCCATCCCGCACATCACCGTCGCTCTTGCCGTGGTGTTCTTCGGAGCGCAGTACCTGGGACCCCTGTACCAGTCGTTCACCGTGTTGGCGATCGTCTATGCAACCCTCTTCCTCGCACAGGCCACCGGCGCCGCAGGAGCGGCATTGCTACAGGTGAACCCGCACCTCGAGGAAGCGGCACGCGGTCTGGGCCGATCCGAGCGCTCCACGATTCGTGAGATCACCGTTCCCCTGATGTGGCGTGGGCTGCTCACCGGCGGCGCGCTCGTCTTCCTGACGACGATGAAGGAACTCCCGGCCACGCTGCTGCTCCGACCCACCGGATTCGACACGATGGCGGTTCGGATCTGGTCGACGGCCAACGAGTTCTTCTACGCACGAGCTGCAGCCCCGGCATTACTGTTGCTCGCCATCTCGGCAATACCGATGTACCTGATGCTGAGTCGACTGCGAGATCCCGGAACATGACGATCACGTCCGACGCCGCCGCGATTCACTGCCACCAGCTGGTGAAACGGTTTGGTGAGAACCTGGCGCTCGACCATTTCGAGCTCGAAGTTGCGCCCGGTCAGATCCTGAGCCTCCTCGGTCCATCCGGATGCGGCAAGACCACCGCGCTCCGCATCATCGCCGGATTCGAAGACCCCGACTCGGGGTCGCTGGCGATCGACGGGGTCACGGTGGTCGATCCTGCGGTGAACCTTCCACCGGAACGCCGTCGGGTCGGCATGGTCTTCCAGGACTACGCGCTGTTCCCCCACATGACGGTGGCGGGCAACGTTGGCTTCGGGCTGCAACCGCAGCCGGATGCTGGCCGAATCGCCGAAGTACTCGAACTCGTCGGCCTCGCTACCCACAGCGATCGAATGCCGCACGAACTGTCAGGTGGCGAACAGCAGCGTGTGGCTTTGGCGCGCGCCTTGGCGCCGCGCCCGGCGCTGATCCTGCTCGACGAGCCGTTCTCCAACCTCGACGCCGGTCTGAGGGATCGGATGCGACGCGACGTGCGGCACATCCTCAAGGATGCCGGAACCACCGCTGTCTTTGTCACCCATGACCAGGAAGAGGCATTGGCGACGTCGGATGTCGTTGCGGTGATGCGTGAGGGCCGGGTTCTGCAGACCGACACCCCGCAGCGGCTCTACCGATCCCCAGTCGACCCCTGGGTCGCCGACTTCGTCGGCGACGGCGAGTTCTTCGACGGCACGGCCGATATCGGCTTCGTCGAAACCCCACTCGGGACGTTCCCGCAGACCACCACGCTCCGCGGCGCCGTCACCGTCATGGTGCGTCCTGAATGGATCCACCCGACAAGGTCCGGCGGCGGCCGCGCCGTCGTGGTCGACCAGGAGTTCTACGGCCACGACCAACTCATCGTGCTCGAGCTCCCGGACGGCCGCAGAGTCAACTCCCGGGTCGGCGCTTCGCCCACCTTCGTCATCGGCGACCGCGCCGATGTCGGCATCGACGAAATCGTGGTGTTTGCGAAGGACGCGTGAGCGGCCGCGGCCGCCAGTCGTCAGTCCTCAGTCCTCAGTCGTCAGTCGTCAGTCGTCAGTTCATCAGACCTGAGGCCTGAGACTTGGGGCTTGAGACCGGGTGCGCGCCGCCGAGGGCGGTAGTGCGCTCCCGACTAACCTGCGCGCATGCCCACTCTGGACGGCGCCGTCGACGCTGCCTCTGACGAATTCAAGGCCAACGAGGCCGCGTTGCTCGAGCAGATCGCGCAGGTCGAGAAGCTCCAGGCAGAGGCGCTGGCGGGCGGTGGGGAGAAGTACGTCGCCCGACACCGCAAGCGAGACAAGCTGCTCGTGCGTGAGCGCCTCGAACTGCTCCTCGATCGTGACTCGGCATTCCTGGAGCTGTCGATGCTGTCGGCGGCAAACACCGAGTTTCACACCGGCGCATCGAGCGTCCACGGGATCGGCGTGGTGTCCGGTGTCGAGTGTGTGATCTCCGGTCACGATCCGACGGTGCGGGGTGGTTCTTCCAACCCTTACACACTCGGCAAGTCCCTTCGCGCCCAGGACCTGGCCAAAGAGAACCGGCTTCCCCTTGTGAATCTCGTCGAGTCCGGTGGAGCCGACCTGCCGAATCAGGCCAATGTCTTCGTCGTCGGCGGCAAGTGGTTCCGCAACATGACGCAGCTCTCGAAGTTGCGCATTCCTACGGTCGCATTGGTGTTCGGCAGCTCGACCGCCGGCGGCGCATACGTGCCCGGCATGGCGGACTACGCCGTGATGGTGAAGGAACGGGCCAAGGTGTTCCTCGGAGGACCGCCTCTCGTCAAGATGGCCACCGGTGAGGAGTCGACGGACGAGGAACTCGGCGGCGCCGAGATGCACAGTCGTGTCTCGGGCCTCTCGGATTACCTCGCTCGTGATGAGCTCGATGCGATCCGGATCGGCCGCCAGATCATGGCACACCTCAACTGGCGCAAGCTCGGGTACGGCCCGACCGAGCCGGCCGATACGCCGCAGTTCGATCCGAACGAGATGCTCGGTCTCGTGCCCAGCGACCCGAAGAAGCCGATGGACATGCGACCGATCATCGCCCGAATCGCCGACGGTTCCCGCTTCGACGAATACAAGCGCGAGTACGGGACGTCATTGATCACCGGTTGGGCATCGATCCACGGCTACCCGGTCGGGATCATCGCCAACCAGCAAGGTGTGCTGTTCTCCGAGGAAGCGCACAAGGCCACCGAGTTCATCATGCTCTGCAACTCCTACGACCAACCGATCATCTTCCTCCACAACGTGACCGGATACATGGTCGGCAAGCAGTACGAGCAACGCGGCATCATCAAGGATGGCGCCAAGATGATCAACGCGGTGTCGAACTCGACGGTCCCCCACATCGGCGTGATCTGCGGATCGTCGTACGGCGCAGGCAACTACGGCATGTCCGGTCAGTCCTACAACCCGCGGTTCCTGTTCATGTGGCCATCTGCGCGCGTCTCCGTGATGGGTGGCGAACAGCTCGCCGGCGTCATGTCGATCATCAACCGTGCCGCCGCCGAACGCCGGGGTGAGCCGTTCGATGAGGAGCACGACGCGATGGTGCGGCAGATGATCGAGAACCAGATCAATCAGGAGGAACAGGCGATCTACATGACCGCCCGCAACCGCGACGACGGCATCATCGACCCGCGCGACACCCGTACCGTGCTGGGTATTGCGCTCTCGGCCGTCCACTCGAACGTGGTGGAAGGCACCACCGAGTGGGGCATCTTCCGGATGTGACGCCATGACGATGACCCGCCTCGCCAAGATCCTGATCGCCAACCGTGGCGAGATCGCCGTCCGTATCGCCCGCACGTGCCGCGAACTCGGGATCGGGACCGTGGCGGTATATTCGGACGCCGACGCCGAGGCCCCGCACGTGGGCGCCTGTGACGAAGCGGTCCACCTCCCCGGCGTCGCCCCCGGCGACACGTACCTCCGCCAGGACCTGATCCTCGATGCGGCTGCGCGTACCGGCGCCGACGCGATCCACCCGGGCTACGGCTTCCTCTCGGAGAACGCCGAGTTCGCCGCCGCCGTTGCGGACGCCGACCTCACCTTCATCGGCCCCCCACCATCCGCCATCGCCTCGATGGGCTCGAAGATCGAGGCGAAGCGGATCATGAAAGACGCCGGTGTCCCGATCCTCGAGGGGGTCGAAGTCGGCGGTCTGAGCGACGGCGAGCTCGCCGACGCGGCGGCTCAGGTCGGCTACCCGATCCTCGTCAAGGCTTCCGCCGGCGGCGGCGGCAAGGGCATGCGGATCGTGGAATCGGCCGATGACCTGCTCGACGCCGTCGCGGCCGCACGACGCGAAGCCGCAGGGGCGTTCGGCGATGACACGGTCTTCTTGGAGCGCTATCTCGAGCGGGCCCGTCATGTCGAGATCCAGGTTGTCGGCGATACCCACGGGAACGTCGTCGACCTGTTCGAACGGGAGTGTTCGATCCAGCGTCGTCACCAGAAGATCATCGAGGAGGCCCCCTCCCCCGCCGTCGATACCGACCTGCGCGAGGCAATGGGCAAGGCGGCAGTCGATGCCGCCAAGGCCGTTGGGTACGAGGGCGCCGGCACAGTCGAGTTCATGCTGGCCGGCCGGGAGTTCTTCTTCCTGGAGATGAACACGCGCCTCCAGGTAGAACACCCGGTGACCGAGCTGATCACCGGCCTCGACCTCGTCCGCATCCAAATCCTGATCGCCGAGGGCCGCGAGCTCCCGCGTGACGTTTGCGATCCCACGATGCGAGGTCACGCCGTCGAAGCTCGCCTCTACGCCGAGGATCCCGCCAACGACTTCCTGCCGGTGACCGGGACACTCCATCACTTCCGATTCCCCACCCATGTCCGGCTCGACACCGGCGTGACCGACGGATCGGAGATCAGCGTTCACTACGACCCAATGCTCGCCAAGGTGATTGCTTTCGCCCCGACGCGGGAGGAAGCGGCGCTCGCCCTGGCCCAGGGGCTCGAGGAGGCAGAGATCTACGGGCCGACGACGAATCGCGAGCTCCTCGTCCGAGTGCTGCGAAGTCCGGAGTTCCTGGCAGGCGACACCGACACGGGATTCCTCGACCGGATGGACGTCGTGGCGTTGTCGGCCCCGCTCGGCGAGGATCCCGCAATCCATGCCTTTGCGGCGACCCTGGCCGATCAGGCCCGGCGGCGCAGCCGGGCGGCCGTCCAGGGCACAATCCCGTCGGGCTGGCGCAACGCCGCTTCGCAGTTCCAGGTTCAGAACTGGGCGACCTCGGCGGGCGAGCTCACCATCGGATACCGGTTCAGCCGCGACGGATTGATCGCGGAGCTCGACGGCAGGCCGGTCGAAGCGGTGCTCCACAGGGCACTCGACGATTCCGTCGATCTGACGGTCGACGGGGTGCGCCGCCGCTTCTCGGTGTTCTCCATGGGGGATCAGGTGTGGGTATCGAGTCCGCTCGGCCACTCGTCGATGACTCGGTTGTCGAGGTTCCCCGAGCCGGTTATCGAGGAAGCACCGGGATCGTTGCTCTCCCCCATGCCCGGCAAGGTCGTGTCGATCAACGCCGACGTCGGATCCGAGGTGGCAGCGGGCAAGACCATTGTGGTGATCGAGGCCATGAAGATGGAGCACGCGGTCCGCTCGCCGGTGGACGGCATCGTCGCCTCCATCCCGGTAGCGGTCGACCAGCAAGTCGACGCCGACCAAGTCCTGGCCGTGGTCGAGGCGACCGAGGGAGATGGGAGCGAATAGTCCCCCCGGAGGGGGGAAGGTACCGCCGGGCCGAAGGCCCGGGGGTAGGGGGGATACGCACTCGTCGATCACCCTACGCCTTGCGGCTCTGCTGCTCCTGGTGGGCTGTGGTGGTGGCGGTTCGGAACTCGCCGACGAGTCGATCTTCTCGGCGACGATCCGCGGGACGAGCGACCAGTCGCTCGACGCCGCCGGTGGTCGGGTGACGAAGCTCCTGGATGTCACCGGCGATTGGAACGAGGTGTCGGTTGCCATCGCCCAGGTTGCGAAGGCCGAGGGGTGGTCGATCGAGGCAATCAACTGTGTCGGCACCGGGAACGATGTGATCGCCCGCAAGCAGGTCGATGGACGATGGCTGCTCCTCGAGGCTGGAGCGGGCACCCGTGGTGCCGGCCTGATCGTGTCGGTCGCTGCGGATCAACGACCGCCGGGCGCCTTCAGCGTCACGGGACGGTGCCTGCTCGCCCTCGAGCAAGCCGCGACTCCCCAATAGGCAGCGCCCGAAGCCCCTGATCCTTGGGGCTCCGGACGCACACTTGGTGAATCGTGAGTCGGATCAGCCGTCGGCGCCGCCGCGAACCTCGAGGTAGATCGAGTTGCTGTCGCTCACGGTGGCGCCGCCACCGGTTGCGGTCACGGTCGCCGTGCTGACGTAGTCTCCCGCGGTCAGCGTCTCGCCCGGCAGCGTGCAGGTGTACGACTCGCCCGGTGCGAGATTGGGGACTGCGCACTCCATGGCGATCTCGTCGCCGTACACGGTGTCCGTCAACGTGACTTCGGTGAGATCCACGCCGCCCGTGTTCGTGACGACGAACCGGAAGTCGATCGCTGAGTCGTTCCAGGTGACGGCGCCCGGCGTGTCTGCGGCGTGCCAGGTCACCCCGTCTGGGGAATAGTCGGCCGTGAGACTCACAGCAGGGTTCACGTTCTGCGTCGTGACGGTTGGTTCGCCGTCACCCATGCCACGGGTTGCCGTCTGCCAAGCCCGCATGTAGGCACGGATCGCCCGGCCGTAGCGCCCGTTGTCGGCGAGCTCGTCCCCGCGGTCGATCAAGCGGGTGGCTCGGGCGATGCGCCGCTCACTCCCGTTCGTGGCGATCGCCGCGTCGAGGCGATCGGTAGCCAGGTCACGATCGATGGATGCGAGGGCAGCCTTGAGCGGATTGAGCTCGGCGGCCATTCCGTCGGCGCGACGCCCGGCCATGTTCAGGAGACGAATGGCCAGCGCATCGGCACGGAATGTCGCCCGGTTGGCCGGGGTTGCCGCGTCCTCCCAGTGGGCATCGGAGAGACCACGCTCGATGAGGTGTGCTGCAGTCTGCATCATCCAGTTGGCCCGACGGCTGTCGGTATCGGCCAGCGCCCTGACCTCGTCGGCAACGGCCTGCTTGTCGGCTTGGCCGGCTGCCAGTGCCGTACCGCTGAGCACGCCCATCGTCATCATGGCCACCAAGGCCACGATCAGGCGTCGTGTCGTCCGCTTGCCTCGCATTGATTCCCCCGTTGCCGTCGGATCGTTCGCTCCTTCTTGCTTCGGCATCGGCGAGGTCGCGAATCGAGAATCAAAAGGCAGGGTGGCGAGGTGACTAGTGCGAGCGACCTATGTGACAGTTGCGCTGCCAGAAGCGAGCGGAGTAGCTGCCCACGGTTCACACGGCTTCCGGTGGGGTTTCCGCGTCTCGGCTCCGCCGAGCCGTCCGCAGATTTGGGCTCCGCCCAAACTGCGCGTTGAGGGCCGCTACACGGCTTCGGGTGGGGTCTCCCATTCGTAGAAGGTGCGTCTGCCGATGAGGGCTTCTACAGCAGCAGCCGCAGTGTCGAGATCGCCGGTGTCGTGGAACCGGCCGATGAGAGAGGCGGCTCGCGGCTCGAACGACCGGAGCTCCGGTAGCAGGTCCTTGTCGCGTGGTGCCCACCGGCCCCTGTGCAGGAATGCGAGGAGGAGCGCCTCGTGGATGGCAGCCGATGCGAGCAACCGTGCCGTCACCGGATCTCGGTGGGCCACGTCGCCGGCGTTGTCGAGCTTGTCGGTCGCCAGATACCGCCGGGTCTCGAGGACGACCGGATCGGGATTTGGGCCCAGGTCGATCGCAGCTCGCGCTTCGTCGGCGATCGTGGCGCACGCTCCGCGGGGATCAAAGAGGATGAGGCCGTAGGCCATCATGTCGAGGGACGGTCGACGACCGAGCGCTCGATCCTCATCGAAGTACTGGCGGGCACGGTGCGGGGGGTTGAGGAAGATCTCCGTGGGGACGTCGTTGAACCGTCGTGAGAGCCGACGGCGGTGGGAGGCATCGACCAAGACGTAGAGGTCGAGGTCGCTGTTCGCGTCGCCCTCGCCACGAGAAAGACTGCCCGCAAGCCACACACCGATCACCGTCTCCGGCAACCCGTCGAGATACTCGAGCGCCGACGCGAGTGCTTCGTCGAACGGGGCACCGAGCTCCGGGAGCGGTCCGTGGTCCATGGCCCAATCCTCGCAGGTCGGCCGCTAACCGGGCGCCCGCCCTGGACCGTGGTTCACGACGAGTCCGACTCGGTCCCGAGATCCGACGATCCCTGGGCCGCCGATTCCGACTTCGCCAGCGGGGGTAGCGGGGGCTCCCAGGCGTCTGCTTCCTCCTCAGCGCCACCGCCGGACGCAAGCAGCCTTCGCACCCGGGGACGCTCTGCCCGCCGGTCCCACCAACTCACGATCCACGCCCCAACCCCGAAGGCAAGCGCCAGGATCGATACGAACAACCCGATGAGCGGGATCGCCCACACGATGAGGCGCCACACCACGACGCCGACGACAAAGCCGCCGAACAGCCCTGCCCTGCCGCGCGTCAATCGATCACCGAGTGCTGCAAGCGCAGGGATCGGACCGAACAGGACGGCCACGATCGCGGCGATGAAGAAGAGAACGACCACAGCGAGCTTCGCCAGGAACGGCTGGATCGCGAATGCGATCAGGGCCGTGATAGCCGGCACACCCACCACTGCCGCAAACCCGACCCAAGCGACCCGGCCAGTCCGCGTGACGACCGCACCGGCCGCTCGCGGCGCACGGTCGCGCGAAAGCGTCAACACGAAGAGCCCGAGCAACGTGAACGCAATCAGCCCAAAGATGGTGAACAGCGCAAGGGAGACGCGTACGACGAACGGGGAGCGGGTCGGGAGGCGAGCCAGGGTCCCTCCGACGTCGGCACCGTCGGCGACGGCCGCATCGGAATCGGCGCGATACAACAGGTCACCGGCGACGATCGTGTCCGCTCCGACGTCGAGCGCACCGACCCGAACATCGACGTCGTTGCCGACGATCGCATCGATCTGGCTCCGGAAGAACCACCCCTGCACATTGCGACCGACGGCGCCGAACACATCGGCGCTGCCACCGGCGCCGATCAGATCCCGTCCGATCGTGCCGCGCACTTCCGTGCTGATCGCAGCCACCGCAACGTCGTCCCCGACCCGGCCGTCGATGATCACTCGCCGGGCAACGCCACGCACCGAGCCGCCGACGAACCCGGTGTCCGTGATGATGACCGACCCGCCGGCAGCCACCACGACATCGCCGGTCACAGTCCCAGAGATGGAGAGGTCCTCGTAAACGGCGATCGTCAGATCACCGTCGAGCTCGCTCTCCACGGAGCCGAAGTCGGCCAGCACGTAGGCGTCCTCATCCCCCGGGGTGTCCTCGTCGATGATGTAGAACGAGGTGTCGACCACATCGGTCACGATGCGCGGCGTCGCCAGCGCAACGGCGGCAAGCGCAAGGGCGAAGTAGGTGCGGCGACGCATCGGCGCAGAGTACCGCTGCGTGTCCCCTAGCCAGTGTCTCGGCAGCTGGTCGGGACCGTAGGGAACGCGCTACCACTCAGCGACTTCATCGTGGCCGGCAGCTCGTGCAGCATGACGCGCCCGCAGCTCCTCGAGAGCGACGGAGACAACCGAGTCGTTGTGCAGGGCTGCAGCCTGGTGCTCGACGGCAGCATCGACGAGATCGACCAGGAGGTCGGTCAGCTCGCCGATGTACGGACGGATCCGGCGATTGCGACGGCCACCGAGTCGGCTGGTCGCCCCATCGGCTTCGATGAGGGCGGCAACCCGGGTGATCCGTTCCTGGATAGCACGATGGAGATCGTCGGCCACCACCCCGAGATCCACCATGGCGGCCACCTGGCTGTACGCGTCGATCAGGCCTTGGTAGTACTTGCGATCGCGACCGTTGACGAACCGGGCGTCGAGCGGCGGCGGTGTCCATTGCGTGCTCATGTATCGGACTCATCGTCGCGCGAGGTTGCGGTGTTGAGCATCTCGATGGTCGCGGACATCCGCTCCTCAAACGTGTCGTGCTCGACGAGTCCGGCAGCTCCGGTGTCGATCGCGCCGTCGAGATACTCGATGCACCGTTCGAGGTGTGCATGAGCCCGTTCGACGGCAACGGCTCGCCAGAGAGTTCGCAGCGGCGCCGGGATCAGCGACGTCACCGGGCGGGTGTTCGGTGACGGGTAACGATTGATGCTCCTGATGCGACGACCGCATCCGGTGCGCAGTTGGAACCCAGGACGGCGGGGGATGACGCCGTCGACAACGGCATTCGCAAGCGCACCCTCCATCTCGCGGAGCGCTTCGATGAGGCGGTCATCAGAAACACGGCGACGGCGCGATCGTTGAGACCTGTCCTGGTTGCGGCGAGCATTCATGGGCGGCGGCACAATAGCGAGAAGCGAGGAGTGCCGGCCGTCAGGGCTCGTGACGAGCGGCGTCGCCGAGGTCGGTGCGATAGGCGCCTTCCAGGTCTCCGTAGTAGGCCGTGGTAGCGACCTTTGCCTCGACTCCGACAAAGCGGTCGGGCTTCCAGAACTGGGCCCATCCCTGAGGGAAGAGGGGAATGAAGACCAGCTCGTCGGCGAGGATCTGTTCGGCTTCGTTGATGAGCGGGACCAGCTGATCGTCGTCGAAGGTCCCCTGCATCTGAGCGTAGATCTCGGCGAAACGCTCCGTGGTTTCGTTCCGCACCGTCGACTCCTCCGTACCCCACGAGTAGATCGGGAACGTCGCATCGGGACCAAACCCCAGGTGCAGTCCGACCAGTGAGTTCAGATCCGGAGTCTCCTGCCAGGCGACCATGACCGCCTCGTGACCGGTGTCGAGGATCTCTGAGAACCAGTCGTGATCGACATCGAGAGTGACGGCGATGCCGACCTCGCCGAGCATCTCGCGGACCAACTCCGCGGTTCGGGCTCGCACCGGATTCCACCCTGTCGTCGAGAACACCAAAGATGGTGGTTCGGCCACACAGTCGCGTCCCAGCTCGGCACAGAGCTCGCCGAGCAGGGAGCGGGCCTGCTCCGGGTCGAAGTCGTAGCGGCTCCAGGCGTTGGTGGAGAGCGAAGGACTGAACACGCTCACATACGAGTCGATGGTGTCGATCAGGCCTCCATAGACCTCGGAGGCGATCCGATCCCGATCCAGGGCGTGCGCTACGGCCTGTCGGAAAGGAAGGTGGTCCACGAGCGAACCCGGGTTGGCATCGAAACGGCTCGGACCGAAGTTGAACCCGATGTGCTCGAAGGTGCCGCCCATGAGTATGACGATCAGGTCGTTGGCGTCGATGTCACTGATCGTCTCATTCGACACGAGGTGAAACATGGTGTCGGCCTCGGGGGTGGTCAGGAAGTACTCCCACGCTTCGTCGTCATCCGGGAGATAGACGAAGCGCACCTCATCCCAGTAGGGCAGCTGTTGCCCGGTCTCGTCGTCGGTCACCCAGTACCGATCATTCCGCCGCTGCACGGCCTCCGGCCAACCCGACGGGCCGACTGCGACCGGAATCAAGTAGTCGGGTTGCCAGGCACTGGAGCTGTACCAGTTGGTCGGCGTCTCCAGCCACGGCTCCAGATCCGTGGCCACCACCTGGTGTTTCGGCACCACCGTGTCGAACAAGTCTCCCCAGAACCTCGTTGCGGGCAGGGTGTAGGAAAACGCCTGGTCCTCGACCACGAACGACGCGACGTCAATGTTGGGAAGTTCTCGCTTCCAGTTGGGGTCAAACCCGGATTCTGCAGCGATGGCTGCCAGTTCGTCGAAGTTGGCCATGATGAAGTCGTAGGTGAACCGGAAGTCCTCCCCCGTGATGGGTGTGCCGTCCTCCCACACCGCGTCGGGGTGGATCTCGTACCGCACGGTCATCGTGCCATCGTCGTGGAACCGCAGGCCCCCGTTCGCCTCAGTCGGGACTTCGCTCAGCAGACCCGGCACATAACGGTCGCCCTGCCAACGCCGAACGTGCCACCCCTCGCCGTTGGCGACGAAACCCACCGGATTGAAGCTCTGTGCGTACTCCTCCGGATTGGCCAATGGATCACCACCATCGACCCAGATAACCGTTCCCCCGTACGGCTTCAGTTCCACCGGAGGCTCGGTCGGCGCCGTCGTTGCGATGGGGGCCATGGTCGGCGCCGTCGTGGTGGACGTCGCTCCAGTGTCTGCCCGCGTGCATGACGCAACGAGAAACGCACACAGCACCACTGCGCGGATCAACCTCATCGCTCCGTCCCCGCCACTTCCCCGGTCTCGGTCCGGTGGACGTGTCATCGTTCCTTCAGACACTGTCCCTCTCCGAGAGTGCGCAGGGAAAGGGGCCAAAGTCATCCGGCCAGGTCCGGCGGTACCGGTGCCTCGACCTGCTACACCTTGCCCCATGCAGATCCCCGACATCGTTCGGAACAAGGCTCGCGTCGCCGGTGTCGAGGACTGGCTCGAGGCGGTACCCGAACTCGTCGAGCACTTCGCAGCCGAGTGGGGTTTCGCCTTCGAGCGGGTCCTCGAAGGCGGCACCGAGTCGGTCGTCGCCGCCGTGACGATGGCCAACGGCGACC